>JBGSRO010000199.1:0-82114 GCA_041737535.1 Pirellulales bacterium
CGTATCGCTTCGTGGCTCAATCGCTACCGCCGCATTCTGGTGCGGTGGGAAAAGAAGGCCAAAAACTACGAAGCCTTGTTGCATCTCGTCTTCGCTCACATCCTGTGGTGGAATTCTTGAGGTTCTGGGATAGGTTCTTAGCATCGCCCGCGAATTAACTTCCGGATTTCGCAACCTGCCCCGACATTTTCTACCGGTCGTTGTTTAATTAACTGCCACGACGCAAAGAGCGCCAAGTACACGGCGGAATTGGCGCGACCGCTCTCGATCAGAACCAGCAGTGAACTGCCAAGTCTATCGATCCTCGCGCGTACTTACCTCGAAAAATCAAGAGATGGCTGTTTTGCCATTGAAAACAGCATTGGTATCGCTGAGTTTCTGACGCAAGGGTGTCAATAAGCAGGATCCTTTGGTGAGCCTTTTCGCTGTGCTCGTGGCGCTCGCCGCGTCGTGGCGGTTTTTCCTTAGCTCACCGATTTTCAAATCGCTCCCGGTTGTTTGTGAATAATATCGCAATCGAAGTAAGGAAGTTGTTGGCCAGCCATTCCTTAGCAGGTTTCGCTCCCCGCAACGTCGTCTGTCAAGCGAAAACTGTACGGCAAGATTTGGTCAAGCTGAGTTGCCAGTACTCGGCCGTCACTCGATCGGCAAGCAAGCACTTGCATGTTTCCAAACTCCGCCAGCATCTGCCGACATGCGCCGCAAGGCATGGCACCCGTGTCGGTTGCGATGGCGATGGCGTCGAACTCTCGTTCACCCGCCGTGATGGCGGCTCCCAGCGCCATCCGTTCGGCACAGATCGTTAGTCCAAACGAGCAATTCTCGACATTCACCCCCAGATAGACCTTGCCCGATTTTGCAAGCAGCGCGGCACCGACTCGAAACTTCGAGTAGGGTGCGTATGCGTTTTCGCAGCACTTCTCTGCCGCAATGAGCAGCTTGCTATGGGCTTCGCTCAATTCGTTTGCGGGACGCTTATTCAATGCGATCGGCCAACAGTGGTAGAGAGGCGGGAGCTTCGTCGCTAATGTCGATTGCCCCTAAGACCATGTTAATCAACTTAGGCGTCGCGCGACCTGTTGCATAGGTGTTGACGAGTTCGTCACCCTCATTCACCGCGTCGCCTAGGCGGACGTTCATTTCAAGGCCGACCGAGTGATCGAGCACATCGCCGAGTTGCCGACGACCGCCTCCGAGTTCGATCACGACGCGGCCAAGAGCTTCGGTATCGATCGCCGCGATGTAGCCAGTTTCAGAAGCGAGGAACGCACTCTTTGTCGCCAGTGGCCGGGGGGCATCGAGGTCGCCCCCTTGAGCGGCAACCATCTCGCGAAACTTCGCCGCCGCCGAACCGTCGTCGAGTGTTGCTTGCAGTGTGACAACTGCTGCCGCCAAGTCGGGCGATTTGCCGGTGGCCACAAGAAGTTCGGCCCCGAGTGCCAGCGTCACTTCCAGCAAATCGGCAGGCGTTCGTTGGTCACCGGCCAGCATTGCCAGCGATTCCTCGACTTCGAGCGTGTTGCCAATCAGGCGGCCCAAAGGTTGGTGCATGTCGGTGAGCCGAGCCACTGTCTTCACGCCCATTCGTTTTCCGGTGGCGACCAGCGACTCGCCCAGTGCTTTGGCATCGGCGTGGGTCTTCATGAAAGCACCGCTACCGAACTTGACGTCGAGCACCAGCGCGTCGAGCCCTTCGGCCAGCTTCTTGCTCATGATGCTGGCCGTGATGAGCGGAATCGAAGGAACCGTGCCGGTCACATCGCGGAGCGCGTAAAGCTTACGATCGGCCGGCACCAGTTCGGGGGTCGCGCCGGTGATCACACAACCCACACGGTTTGTCACGTCGACAAGTTCACGAAGCGACAAGTCGGTCCGGAAGCCAGCAATCGATTCGAGCTTATCCAACGTTCCGCCGGTCGCACCTAAGCCTCGCCCTGAGATCATCGGTACCCTTAGCCCACACACGGCGAGCATCGCCGCCAGCGGCAGCGAGACTTTATCGCCGACGCCGCCGGTGCTGTGTTTATCGACGGCGGGCCGACCGCCATCGTCCCAGGTGAGCTGCGTGCCCGACGCGAGCATCGCGTCGGTCAGCGCCGCCGTTTCGTCGATCGTCATACCGCGACAGCAAATGGCCATCGCGAGCGCACTCATCTGATAGTCGGCGATGTCGCCCGACACGTAGCCCTGCACGAACTGGGCGATTTGTTCGCCGCTGATTTCGCCGCCATCCCGCTTTTTTGCAATGACGAAGGATGGGTTCACTTTGCGCTCTCCACAACCGCGGTAACCAGCGTCGCCAGTCTTTCGGCTTCCCTATTGGCGACTTCGACGACTGCTTCTCCCGAGGTCGTGCCAAGCTGGTCGGGCGAGCAAGCGTTTGTCACCACGCTCACACCAAAGACGCGCATCCCGAGTTGTCGCGCGACGATGACTTCAGGAACGGTCGACATGCCAACAACATCGCCTCCCATTCCACGAGCCATACGGTACTCGGCGCGCGTTTCGTAGGTTGGGCCTAGCATGCCGACGTAAACCCCACGATGGCATACGAAATCGCCGCGCCGCGCGGCAGCGATGGCCGCATCGGCGAGCCGTTTATCGTAGGGGGCCGACATGTCGGGGAAACGCTGCCCCCACTCTGGCGCGTTGAGCCCCACCAGCGGACCACGAAACATAAAGTTAATGTGGTCGTCGATCACCATGAGTTCGCCGACTCGATAGTTCGGGTTGAGTCCCCCGGCCGCGTTCGACACGACCAGCGCTTGCGCACCGAGCGCATGCATGACGCGAATCGGTAGCGCCGCGACCGAGGCTTTGTGTCCTTCGTACAGATGAAAACGCCCCTGCATGGCGACCACTGGCTCGCCGGCATAATGACCGAAAACCAGCCGCCCGCGATGACCAATGGCGGTCGATAGCACAAAGCCGGGTATCTCTGAATAGTCGACCTGTACCGGTTCGTCGAACTGGTCGGCTAATTCACCGAGGCCCGATCCGAGCACAATAGCCACAGTCGGGCGATGCGGCCAATGCTTACGCAGTCGAGCGGCGGCCGATTCGACGATTTCAAAACCCGACATGGCAATTAACCCAATTGCTGAGAACACAAGTGGGCAACCACACCCTCGACGAGAGCCGTGAGCTTTGGCTGAGCCGAATTGGCATTGGCGATGATATGGTCGACGACCGCCTCTTCGAGTGCATCGGGCAAGCACATATCGGTTATCACCGAGACGCCGAACACACGCAGCCCGCAATGCACGGCGACAATCACCTCGGGGACCGTCGACATGCCGACCACGTCGCATCCAATCGCCCGCAGAAAACGATACTCGGCACGTGTCTCGAGGTTTGGCCCGGTCACGGCAACCATCACGCCGCGATGCGCGACAAAGTTTTGCCGTCTCGCGATTTCGAGACCAACTCCGATGAGTTCTTGATCGTAAGGGGCCGACATATCGGGAAAGCGGCAGCCGAGGCGGTCGTCGTTGATGCCCACCAGCGGATTGTCGCCCATCAGGTTGATGTGATCGTCGATCACCATCACATCGCCCGGCTTGTAGTATGGGTTCATGCCACCAACCGCCTGAGTGACCAGCAGCGTACCGGCCCCCAGCGCTTTCATCACGCGCACCGGCAGCGTGATTTGCTTCATCGAATACCCCTCGTATTGATGAAAACGCCCCTCCATCACGACAACAGGCACCCCATTGAGCATCCCGCAAACGAGCCGTCCGCGGTGGCTGATCGCCGTCGACGTAGGGAAGTGGGGGATGTCGCCGTAGTCGATGGCAGCTTCGACCTCGAGATGCTCGACGAAATTACCAAGCCCCGTGCCGAGAATGATGCCGGCGACTGGTTCTCGCTCCCAGTGGTGGCGGATGTGAGCGGTTGCTTCGGCGATTTTGTCAAACAAGTCTAGCATGAATTAACGGGCGGTTAAGAGTTTTGAGTTGGCTGAATCAATAGTCGCCCTGCGACGTCGCCCCTTTGGCAATCGCTTCCGTCGCACTGGTTCCAAGTCGAGTCGCACCGAGCGATACGAACCGCACCGCATCGGCGTGACTGCGTATGCCGCCCGAGGCTTTCACTTGAAGATGCGGCGAGCAGTTGTCTCGCATCAGCTTAATGTCGTGAGTCGTCGCGCCGGTTGAAACGAGTGCGCCCGATTCGTCTTTGATGAATCCAAATCCGGTCGAAGTCTTCACGAAGGCCGCACCGGCCGCTTCGCTTGCTTTACACAGCGTGATCTTCGTCGCGTCGTCGGGCAACAGGCCGGTCTCGAAGATCACCTTTGTGATGGCATTACGCTGGGCTGCCGCTTTCACAACGGCGGCGATGTCGGCTTCGACGTAGGCGAAGTCGCCCGCCAGTGCGCGGCCGATGTTGACTACCATGTCGACCTCGCGAGCACCGGCGTCACACGCTTCGCCCGTTTCAGCGACCTTTGTCGCCGTGGTCGTGCCTCCGTGGGGGAAGCCAACGACGGTGCTCACCAACACCGAACTGCCGCTGAGTAATTGGGCCGCGAATCGCACATCGCTTGGCTTAACGCACACGGTGGCGACTTCGAGACGGCAACAGAGCTCGCAGGCCGCCCGCAAATCAGCGGTCGTTTGCGTTGGATGCAAGACGGCGTGGTCGATCAGTGAGACGATCGATTTTGACATGAGGCAAATGAAAACCAGTGACGTAAGAAAGAGCAACCGAGGCCCAATCGTAGCCTGCTCGCCACAGCCCGACAAGCGACTAGCGACGGGCTAGCTACTCAGCAGAAACTTGCTCGGTCGCCGCCGCATTCGCGTCGGGCAACAACAGATCAACGACCACTGGATAGTGGTCGGAAGTCTCAGCCCCCACCGTGCGGCAGATGAACACTCGCTTGACGTAGGGCATCAGTTCCTTCGGCAACAACACGTGGTCAATCATCGTGTAGACGTCGCCCGGGTCGTGAGCGCCATTTTCATTCCAGTCCCAGTGCGACGTATAACGATCGGCAATGCGCGGAATTAAACTCGCCACGTTGACCAGTTCGGGGCCGGGCTGCGCGGAATCAAAGTCTTTGATGTCACGTAGCACATTGGTTGCCGTATCGCGCGAGTTGTCGGCATCGGGCACATCGGGGTCGTAGTCGTTGAGGTCGCCGAGCACGATCGGCAAGTAGCCTCGAGCCGCGATCTCGCCGCGCAAGATTCTCCGTGCGACGGCCGCTTCGGCAGTCCGGCGGGCATTGCTGTAATTGTCTTCGGGGTTCGACTTAAGATGTAGCCCGAGAAAGCCCAGCTTGTGTCCCGCCACGGTAAAGAAGTAGACGCCGTTGCGCGAGATCGAGGCCGTGCTGTTCTTGCTCTCACCCTCTTCTTCAAACGCAAACGCTTGTTGCCAAGTGGGATCGTCGTTCTCTGAATAAAAGGTGCGAATTTTCATACCGTCGACTTCGTCAGGCTCGACCCGACTGATGCACGAAATGTCCATGCCGGTGAAGCTGTCGTTGCATTCGACGTGGTACCCGCGATACTCGTCTAAGCCCTTCTCGTGCAAGATCGCAACAATCTGGTCGACCGCTTCTTTCGAGGTCGCCTCGGCGAGGTTGAGGATATCGGGCCGCAACGTCTCGACAATGTCGGCCACGCGCTCGATGTGTTTGCCGCGAGCGTAATCGAAACGATACCGTTCCAGGGTCCCGGCACGAACGCCGGGCGCCGTGAGAATCTCGGCGTTGAAGGTGACGATGCGGAGGGGCGTCGGATTGTCGGCTCGGCAATAGTGGCCAACAAAGACGGCAAGCGAAATGGCTGCGACCAAGGGTGAGCGAACGATACGTTTGAACATGCAGAGACCCGGCAAGGATGCTAGTGGCAAGAAAGGCTATTCTACTTGCCGAGTTGCGTCACGGGACGACAATATCGATCGTTTGCTCGCCTGCCGCGACTTCTTTGGTGAGGGGCGTTTGGCCGGGGAGCGAGTACTCGGGCTTAAGTCGAATGGGGATGCCTTTGCCGGTTACCGACGCGCCCAATCTCAGGTCGTAGAGTACGACTTTATGAGTCCCCACGACGGCACCGGGCGTCGGAATACCCGCCTTGTCGAACATTGTCAGTGTGAATTTACCTTGGGCGTCGGTTTCGCTGAACGAATTGGGACCGGTCGTATCTCCCGTCGGGCTAAACCTCACCTGAATTTCGTCCCCCGGTTTTCCGTCGATCGTAATCGTGCCAGTGACAAGCCCCATGTCATGCGACTCGCCGCATCCCGACATTAGCGGAACCGTCAGTACAACACAAAGCCCAAACGATTTCGTAAACGCGCGATACATAAGTCGTACTTTCCTGCACTTTACTTGTAAGATTCGGGGGCGATGTCGGCACTCGCGCGGGTCGAGAGCGACACCAGTGTGTCGTCGTTGATGGTGTCGGCGATAAAGTCGGCTGAGCCATCACAGAATGCGAAACCCGAAACGCCCGGATGAGCACTTCCCCATGCGTTGAAGCGGTGGTCCTGGGCAAAAAAGTTTTGGCTCCCCCCGAAGGCAGCCGCCGAGTTATTGATGCCGGCGACAGACGAGCAAAACAGCCCAGCACTCCCTTTGAGTCCTCCCGACCATGCCCAAGCCGACACTTGATACATCTTGAATCCGCTATTGCTGCTGGTCCAAGAATCGAAAAATGGGTCGCTGTGATGCTTTTCCCCGAGCATGAGAGTTGAACTCGTACCGTCGACCACTTTGCGAATGCTCACCGGCGCTAGATTTTGATGACTTTGAGCCAAGGCGTGCAAACCGGTCCGCAGTGTCGCGCTTGGCCCAGTCATAAACAACACGCCGTTTGGCTTAATCGGAAACTGCGAGTTGGAGACGTGGAAAGAGCCCTCGCCGTAATTTCCTGCGTAGCTCGACCCCGAGTGGAAACCCCGTTGACTGCCATTATTTGTCGATCCGCCGAACGCGCTCGCGGGGCCAAGCAAGCGAAACGGATTCTCTTCGAACTCGTCGGAGGGACAAAGGTAGACATCGATGATCGTAGCCGCCCGCGATGTCTCGATCGACGTTGTCACATTGTTTGCTGGTTCGTCGAAATCCCACTTGTCGAACAGTGTGTTTTGTTCGACGAAGGGAAGCAAGCTGATGAGCCAAGTCGATTCTGCGGCCGTGTTACTTTCTTTCATCTTCATTCCAATAGGGAATGCTTTGAAAGTGTCGTGATGGTTGAGCCCAGCCAGCGCGATTTGTTTTAGATTGCTTAAACACTGAGTCCGGCGGGCCGCTTCCCGCGCCGACTGCACGGCGGGCAACAACAGGGCGACCAAAATGCCGATGATTGCGATCACCACCAGCAATTCGACAAGCGTAAACGCACGTTTAGCGGTTTGACTCGCTCTTCGGGTCTCAATTCTAAACACAGGGGGAAACCTCGACTATCTCGATTCGGAATGATGCCTGAGCCGCTTGCTGGCGACGAACTCGAAAATCACCTTAGCCGGCGGATTGCTAAGAGCATAACTAACTCGAGTGGTATCGTCCACAATCGAGGCCGACGGTTTTGATGAATCTGCTCGGCCGGGGGTGCGATGAGTTCGCTCAATACTCGAAATGGCGTATCGTCTCACCCTTGTCGCCAATCTCGGTGAGCGAATCGATGCCGATGTCGAGGTGAACCTCGCTCCAGTTGCGTGAGACGGCGGCGTCGCTTTGGGTTGTTTTTACTCCTTCGGGAGTCATCGGAAGGTCAGAAACGAGCAATAGCGCCCCGCGTGCGATGTGGTTCTGGTGACCCACGATAAAGATCGTGGCGGTCTCCATATCGATCGCAAGTGGCCCATAGACTCGCAATTTACTCTTGAATTCCTCGTCGTGTTCCCAGACGCGACGGTTAGTTGTGTAAACGACACCCGTACGATATTCCAAATGACGCTCGACGAGTCGCTCGGAGACGAATTTGTGAAGTTTGAATGAAGGAAGTGCGGGAACCAGCGGCGGGAGATAGTCGTCGCTGGTTCCTTCGCCACGGATCGCACCGATCGGCAAAATAAAGTGTCCGATCTCGGTCGAGTGCTTCAGCCCGCCACACTTGCCGAGAAACAGTACCCCTTCGGGTTCGTAGGCAGTGAGCAGGTCCATGATCGTCGCGGCATTGGGTGAGCCGATGCCGAAGTTGATAATTGTCAGGCCTGCGGAATTGGTCGCCGCCTGCATCGGCCGGTCTTGACCGTAAATCGGGCAATCAAAACGCTTGGCGAACCGCTCGACGTAGTCGCGAAAGTTAGTGAGCAGCACATAAGGCCCAAACTGATCGAGCGGCAGGCCGGTGTAGCGAGTGAGCCAGTCGGTGGCGATTTGTTTTTTGGTGAGCATGAATTCCTACGACCGCACCGGGTCGTTAAAGCGTTATGTTTACTAACCGCCGATAGACGCTGATAAACACGGATGAAAATGCGCCGACTCTAACTGAGCGAGAGCCCCGAATGTCGTCGATTCGTTGGGCATTGCTTGCGGCTGGGTGGTCATCGAATGCGAAAATCTGCGTTCATTGGCGTTCATCTGTGGCTCCCCTTCGTAGCGGTATCGCTAGTAAACGACACGCGATTGGTTGCTGAGCCACTCGTCAAACAACTGGCGGCACTCGCTGCGGCGGACCTCGCCAATGAGTTTGACGCGGCTGTTGCCGATTCGCAGCACTTCGCTTGCGGGGAGCGTTAGCTCGTTGAAGCCGGCTTGCTTGGCGTCGTCGATCGTTGCTCCGAAATAGACCGTTTCGACTCGGGCCCAATGGAGCGCCGACATGCACATCGGACAAGGCTCGCAGGTCGTCGCCACGACTGCCCCATCGAGAAAAATGCTGTTGACTTCGCGACAGCCACTGCGGATGGCCGTAATCTCGGCGTGGGCGGTAATGTCGGTCGAGGCGGCGACGATATTGTGGTCGCAGGCGACGACTTTATCTTGCACAGCAATCGCGCAGCCAAAAGGACTTTGGCCAGCCGACAGCCCTTCGCGGCACTTGGCGATGGCGAGGTCCATGAGATCTTCAGGCGTCATAGTAGTCTCCAATGCGATCGCGGATCTAATGCGGCTGAAAACGGATTATGTCTGGGGAGCCCTCAATATAATGGGACCCGGACAATCGAGAATGGCACTTCCCAACTTCAACCCCCAAAAAAGTCCGCCGATATTGATCGAAACCTCGACTTGGCGTTGGGGTTTATGAAATCAGTGGCGGGAAATCCTGTCAAAGCACATGCGTTAAATGGCCCACCACGGGCCTCGCCGCCGAGCTTTTCAACACATTTTCGACAAACGGAGCCTCGGAACGATGAAAGCGTCTACTTTTTTGAGCCTAACGGCTGGAATTGCCCTGTTGTTGGCAACACCTGCATTTGCTCAGCCCGGTGGTGGCGACCGGGGTGGTTTTGGCGGTCGTGGTTTCGGTGGACCGGGCGGCGGTGGCATGTCGGGTTTGCTGATGAACGAACAGGTACAAGACGAAATTGAACTCGTCGAGGAACAGAAAGCCGAACTTCGCGATTTGGCCGAGGAGATTCGCGACGACATGCGCAGTGAAATGGGCTCGCTGTTCCAAGGGATGCGCGATCTTTCAGAAGACGAGCGTCGTGAAAAATTTGGCGAGATTCGCACCAAAATGGAAAGCTTTCAAAAACAGGCCGAAAGCAAGATAGAAGAAGTCTTGCTGCCCCACCAGTTCGAGCGACTCAAGCAACTCAATGTCCAGCAACAAATCAACGGGGGCGGTGGCGGCGCGACCGGCCTGTTACAAGGTCCATTGGCCGACGAACTTGGCATCACCGACGAACAACGCGAAGAAATGATGGCCAAGTCGCAAGAATTGCAAGCGGACGTCGAGAAAAAGATTCAGAAGCTCCGTGAAGAAGCTCGCGAAGAGTTGATGAGTGTGCTCACCCCTGAGCAGCGCTCGAAGCTCGAGAAAATGGCTGGCGACAGGTTCGATCTGCCCCCAGGTGGCGGCTTCCGCGGTGACCGTGGCCCGGGTGGACCGAGGGGTGGCCAAGGTGGCCGGCCCGCACGTGGCAGCGATCAACCCGACGCCTAAGTCGGGTAAGTGAAACTACGCCGGACGGCGACGGCTGCTGGAGTTTGAATTTCAAGAAAAACGGGTCGGAGAAGCCACCGAGTGGCTTCTCCGACCGCTTTTGACAGAATCGCAAACGGCCATGCGAGGATGACGAGCGGCAGTCCGCGTTTGCCGACTGCGATCTCACCGGCCATAATGAACGAGTCGCGAATCGACGGCACTCAATCGCTGGCGCCCCGCCTGCTGATTTCCCCCTCCTTCCCCCCGCTAGGCGACCCACCACAGTGGAACCCGGTAGAATTCTGCTCAACAAAGGATTGCTGAGCCGCGAGCAACTCGACCAATTGCTGGTCGAGTGCAATGGCGGCCCCGGGGGGATTTCGCGTTCGCGAATCGACCTTGCGGCTGTCGATCGTGGGTGGGTCCGCGAAGATCAGGCGCTGCAGGCGCTCGGCGACGAGGTGGGCATCGAGTTTGTCGATCTCGATAAAGCCGATGTTGACCTTAGCCTACTCAACGGTTTTCCGCAGCGGCTCATCCATCGTTACGACCTATTTCCTGTTGCTCGTCACAATGGGACGCTCACCGTCGCGACGAGCGATCCGTTCGACCTGTTCTCACTCGATGAACTCGCCAGCGTCACCGGTTTGCAAATCGAGCCGGTGCTTGCCGAGCGGCGTCAAATTGCCGAGCGAATCAAGAGCCACCTCGGCATGGGGAGCGAAACGGTCGAAAGTCTGCTCGCCGCGCGTGGCGACCAGATTCAATTGCTCGAAGAGATCGACGCCGACGCCGCTGAGTTGGCCGAAGGCGCCCAAGAAGCCTCCGTCATTCAGCTTGTGAACGAGATTTTGCTCGAAGCGGTACAGTCGCGAGCGAGCGACGTCCACATCGAGTCGCAGGGGAGCGGCATCAAGATTCGTTACCGCATCGACGGCATTTTGCACCAGCAACCGGTGCCGCCCGAGATCAATCACTTCCAAGCCGCGATTATCAGCCGCCTCAAGATCATGAGCCGGCTGAACATCGCCGAGAAGCGATTGCCGCAAGATGGTCGCATCAAGTTGCGCGTGTCGGGTCGCGAAGTCGATGTCCGCGTGTCGGTGATTCCGATGATTCACGGCGAAGGCATCGTCATGCGTATCCTCGACAAGGGGAGCATGGAGTTTTCGCTGCGCAAGCTCGGCATGAACGAGACACTCTACAAGCGATTCTGCGAGCTCATTCGCCTGCCGCACGGCATCGTGCTGGTCACCGGGCCGACCGGTTCGGGAAAAACGACGACGCTGTACAGCTCGCTCCTCGAAATCAAGAGCGAAGATACCAAGATCATCACGACCGAAGACCCGGTCGAGTATCAACTCGACGGCATCAACCAAATTCAGGTCCATCCGAAGATTGGCCTGTCGTTCGCCGCTTCGCTGCGGGCGATTTTGCGTCACGACCCCGACGTGGTGCTGGTCGGTGAGATTCGCGATAAAGAAACGGCCGAAAACGCGATTCAGGCGTCGCTCACCGGTCACATGGTCTTCAGCACGCTCCACACCAACGACGCTCCGAGCGCCTACACACGGCTCGTCGACATGGGCATCGAGCCGTTTCTGGTGGCCAGCACCATCGAAGCGGTGATGGCTCAGAGGCTCGTCCGCAGGCTTTGCCCCGAGTGCCGCGAACCTTTCACGCCCAAACGCGACGAGCTGCCGAACGACTTTCCCTGGGAAGAATGGAAAGCGGCCGGCACACCCCTCTACCGCCCGCGTGGCTGCCGCCAATGCCGCGAGCTTGGTTTCGCCGGTCGGCGGGGCATTTATGAACTTTGTGAAACCACCGATGCGGTTCGCCAAACGGCTCACGACCGGGCCAGCACCTGGGACATCCGTAAAGCGGCACTGAAAGATGGTATGCGAACGCTGCGCCAAGATGCCTGGGAAAAGGTGTTCGACGGAGTCACGACCGTCGACGAAGTGTTGAGAGTCACCAAAGGAGATACGCTCAACGCTTCCTAGTCTTTTGCTCTTGTTGCTCCGGGCGCTAACGCTTACGGCTCGCCTGCCCACCGCCCACTGCCTACCTGTCTAATAGTCATGCCCGACTTCACCTACATCGCTCGCAACCTTACCGGCCAGCGTATCACCGGTACGCTCACGGCAGCGAGCCAGCGCGAAGCCGTGAGTACTTTGTCGGGCAAGCAGTTGTTCCCGCTTAAAGTCGCGGTCGCCGACAAGAAAGCGGCCGCCATGAAGGCGGCGGGTCAAACGCCCAAGGTCAAGGCGACGGTCGTCGCACCAGTTTACTCGCAGCTTGCCGCGCTGCTGCGAAGTGGCGTACCAATGCTGCGGTCGCTGCAGGTGCTCGAAGAACAGTCGTCGAGCGAGAATCTCCGCATCGTACTGTCCGACGTGCGAACCCGGGTCGAAGACGGGGCGACACTCTCCGAAGCCATGGCCCACAGCCCACGGGCTTTCGACGAACTCTCGCTGAGCATCATCCGCGCCGGTGGCGAGGGTGGGTTCATGGAAGACGCGCTGGAGCGGGTGGCGACGTTCGCGGAACAGCAAGCCGAGCTTAAATCGCGAGTCGTCGGTGCGCTCGCTTATCCGGTGGTGCTCTCGGTCATCGGTACACTGATCGTGGGGGGACTGCTGGTTTTTGTCGTGCCGAGCTTCAAGGAAATGTTCGCATCGCTCGAGGCCAAGGGAGAATTGCCTTGGATTACGACGGCACTCTTGAGTTTTAGCGAGTTTCTGAAGAAGTGGGGGATTTGGGCCTTCGCAGCGATTGCCACGTTGCTCGTCCTGTTCCGATCTCAATTCAACACGCCCGAAAATCGCCGCCTGTTCGACCGATTACGTCTCAAGCTGCCTATCATCAGCGACATTTATTTGAGCTTGGCCGTGGCTCGGTTTTGTCGTGTGTTTGGTACGCTGCTGACTGGTGGTGTGCCGATTGTGCGATCGCTCGACATTGCTGCCGATTCGACCGGTAATGTGGTGCTCGCTGAAACGGTGCGAAACGCGGCCGAGAATATTTCGTCGGGCGAGTCACTGGCGAAGCCGCTTGCCGAAAGTGGACACTTTCCGCGCAACGTGACAGAAATGATCGCTGTTGCCGAGCAGTCGAACAACCTCGAGATCGTCCTGAACCAAATCGCCGACAGTTTGGAAAAGACAACGTGGCGAAAGCTCGACATTGCCGTACGTCTCATTGAGCCGATCATGCTCGTGTTGCTCGCCGGCGTCGTTTTGATGGTCGTCTCGGCGTTACTTGTCCCGGTGATGAAAATGAGTATGACGGTTTGATAACGAATGATTATACACGCTTGCAACTCATGGTTTGTCAAGGGCAAAAATTCGTGTGCCACTGGCTCCGCCAGTGCGGCGTAATGCTAGACATTCCAACAAGTTACACTGGCAGAGCCAGTGGCACCCAATCCTAATGCTTTCATTTGACAATCCACTAGTGCAAGAATGAATTTAAAGCCGTGGTATTCGATACTCGCGCTTCCACCATCCAAATGTTTCTGAAAGGACATTCACCATGTTACAAAAAACAAACGCTACGCTGCGGCCAAGCCGCGCCGGTTTCACGCTCATCGAGCTCTTGCTCGTGCTGATGATTTTGGTCGTCCTCGGTGCGGTCGCCGTGCAGTTCTTCGGGGGCACTCGAAACAAAGCGCTGATCGACACGGCCAAGACGCAAGTGTCGCAATTCGAGGGAGCCATCGATCGCTATGAGTTTGACATCCGCAAGTATCCCACAAAGCTCGAAGACTTGATCGAGAAGCCATCGGACAGTGCCGCGGCCGGTCGTTGGCCCGGCAAATACCTGAAGAGCCAAACGCTGCCGCTCGACCCGTGGGACGCCGCTTACAAGTACTCGGCCCCCGGCAAGAAAAATAGCGACAGCTACGACGTCTGGTCAGTCGGTCCCGATGGCCAAGACGGCACCGAAGACGACATCGGCAACTGGACGACCTGATGCGAAAGCGAACTGCCAACAAGATTGTTCGGTCGCGCCCTCGGGGTGGTTTCACGCTCGTCGAGCTGTTGCTGGCGCTTGCTGTGCTGACGCTGCTCGGCGCGCTCGCCGTGCAGGCGATCAATGGCACGCTCTTTGCCGCACGTTTGCAGCAATCGGCCGAACAGCTTCGCACGTCGCTCACCGATGCGAGGCTCAAGGCAATTGAAGCGGGCCAGCCGATGTTTTTTCGCTGCCAACTAGGATCGGGCAATTATCGAGTGGAACCGGCGACCAGCACGCTCGACAGCTTAGGCCAGCCGACCGCCGTGGGCTTTGCAGGAACGCTGGAAGAGAACATCGTTTTTCGGTCGATGAATTGCAGCGGACAATGCGGCGTACCTGCTCCCAGCGGACCGAGTGGTGTCCCCGACGGAGCGTGGTCGACGCCTTTGGTCTTCATGCCAACGGGCGTCGCCAGCGATGCCGAAATCGTGCTGGGGCTGATCAATCCCGATAGTGACCGCGAACGGCAATTGGCCATCACCTTGCGCGGCATCACTTGCACGGCCACCCTAAGCGAACCTCTCGACGGCGGAGTCGCGCGATGATCGAGCACCGACGACCACAAACCCAGGATCGCGGCTTCACTTTGCTCGAAGTCATTTTGGCGATTGCCGTGCTCGGGCTTTCGTTTGTGACGATCGTCAACATCACCCGCATGTCGTACGACAACGCCAGCAGAGCTGCGAGCGAACTCGAAGCGCGGCTCGTCGCTGAATCGGTGATGGGCGAAATCCTCGCCGGTGGTCGCGAGCTAGTGTCGGCGCCCCTTGCGCCACTGCAAACCGACTTGGGCGTCGAGCCAGCTTACAGCTACGCGATCGATGTCGAGCCCACCGTGCAGCCTAACTTGCTCTCGGTTCGGGTTCGCGTGACCGAAGTCGATGCCACCAACGATTCATTGCCCTTGTGCGAGATTGGGCGCTGGAAGATCGATCCGAATTATCTATCGAGCGTCGCTGCTGCTAACACAATCGAGTAATAGAAGGTGAAAACCATGACCCATGCTCGTGAGGGCAGGGGGGGGGGACGCGTCGGCAATGTCACCCGAGTCCTAACGGACTCGCCCCACGCGTGGTTTGGAGTTTGCATTTGAAGCAACAGCAGAACAATAAGAAACGACGGACAGCCTTCACGTTGCTGGAGTTGCTGCTTGCGCTGGGGCTTTCGGTGACGCTCGTGCTGCTCATCACCCAGGTGCTGCAAGTCAGTTTCGATCTGTCAAATAAGGGACGCGAACAGGTCGAACGCGCTCGCCTAGCAGCCGGCATTTTTGAGTTGATATCAGCCGACATGCGGGGCGTTCGGACTTACGACCCCCAGGACACGAGCAAAGCGACTGCCGTGGCGGAAGAAGTCGCCGAGTTCGATGTCGATTCGCTCGACTCGCTCGCGAGCAGTTCGTCGACAAGTTCGTCGACCGATGATGCGCCCGACCAAGTCAGTTCGCTCATCGAACAACGGCGGCCGCTTGGCGTCTATGGTTCGCTCAATGAGGTGCAAATCGACATGCTCCGGGTGCCTCCCGACTGGCAGGCGATGGCGGTGTTGGCCGATCCCGATGCCGACCCGACTGCGCTGCCCGATCCCCCGACGGCAAGCATCACCACCGTCTCCTATGGATTGCTCATGAGCGGCAACGCCAGTGGCGGGCTCGCGCGGCGCGAGACCAACCGCGATGTGCTCTCCTATGGCGAGATCAACGGCGCCATCGCGGCGATCGAACCGATGATCGTTGCCCCAGAGGTCACCGGCATCGAGTTTCGCTACTTCGACGGCACCCAGCTCCTTGAGAGCTGGGACATGGAAGTGAGTGAAGGGGCGTTGCCTCAGGCGATACAGGTGATCGTTTGGCTCGCGATGGAGAATGGCAAAGCTGAGGAAGCGAGTCGCACCGTAACGAGCTCGCCGACGACTCCCCTGGCGACGCTCAAATACAGCATTACCGTCCCGCTAAGGGGATTCGAAAATGCCGTGAACGACGAGCAGGAGGCGGACGACGAAGCCGCCGAAGCTGCTTCGACAAGCACGAGTACCACAACGTCATGATGATTCATGCAAGAACTCGCGTGCCCGAACGAAGCGGCAGCATCTTGCTGACCGTCTTGGTGGTGGTCGCGCTGCTGACGCTCACTGGCATGAAGTTCTATCAGTGGTCGTTCGCCGAGCATCGGGCGACGCGGGCGGCGATTCGCCAGACGCAAACGAGGCTCAATGCCGAGTCGGCGACCGAGTTCATCAAATACCTGCTGACCGAAGACGATTCGACAACCTATTCGTTGGGCGGGCTGTCGAACAACCCAGCGCGGTTTCAAGGCGTGCTGATCGAAGAAAGCGACGTGGCCGCGCTGCGAAGTCGTTTCAGCGTCATCGCGCCCGCCATCAACAACGGCGTCTACGAAGGAGTTCGCTTTGGGCTCGAAGATGAATCGAGTCGGATGAATCTCAACGCACTGCTGGTGGCCGATGCCCGTCAGCCCGACGCAAACATTGGCCGCACAATGTTGATGGGGCTGCCCGGCATGACCGAGAGTCTTGCCGATGCGATTCTCGATTGGATCGACGCCGACGATACGCCGCGGACAATGGGGGCCGAGGTCGATTACTACAGTTCGCTCAATCCCCCGTACGCTCCGCAGAATGGGCCACTCGAAAGTCTCGACCAACTGCTCATGGTCCGCGACATGAACGCGACGCTCTTGTACGGAGCCGACCGCAATCGCAACGGTATCGTCGACGCGGGCGAGAATGCCGAGCAGTTGCTCGTGACCGAGGGAGCCGGACAAGGCGAACTCAATCGTGGCTGGTCGGCTTACATGTCGGTTTATAGCGCCGAACAAAACCGCCGAGCCGATGGTCGGGCAAAGATCGACGTTAACCAAGAAGATTTGCAGGCACTCGAAACCGAGTTGATGGAAATCTTTAGCACCGAGCAAACGAATTTCATTCTCGCCTATCGTCAAGGCGGGCCCTACGACGACCAGGCCGGAACGACCAGCGCGATTGGCGCTGCCGCCGGTGGATCGACACCATCGTCGAACATGGGTTCGGCAAGTGGTGGTGCGGCGGGGGGGGCGTCCGTCGGGGGCGGTTCTGCCGGCGCCGCATCGGCCGGTTCGGGTGGCACCGAAGAAACGGCCATGGCCGACGCGATCGACATCGATTTCGAGGCCGGTGGCTCGGTGCCGATCGAGAGTATTCTCGATCTTGTCGGAACCAAGACTCGCGTTACTCAAAAGGGAGATACTCAGCGAACGATCGTCGAGACTCCCTTCCCCAACGAACCGGGGGCGATGACCACCTTTCTTCCGCTGATGATGGACAATCTCACATCGACGGCCGAAGAGGTGCTGCCCGGGCGGCTCAACATTAATCAAGCTCCGCGGGTGTTGCTCGAAGCGATTCCGGGAATGCCGCTCGAAATTGTCGAACAGATTCTCTCGGTCCGCGATTTCGAACCGGCGCCAGAAGTGCTCAACCGACAGTACGAAACGTGGATTCTCGTCGAAGGTCTCGTGACGCTCGAGCAAATGAAACAGTTGATGCCACTCGTAAACGCCGGTGGCGACGTTTATCGGGCACAGATCGTCGGCTACTACGAAGCCGAAGGTCCGGCGACACGGCTCGAGGTGCTCGTCGACAACACGGGGGTCCTACCCGAAGTCCGCTGGACGATCGACCTGACTCCGGTGGGTGTGGGGTTTCCGGTCGAGATTTTGGGTGCCGAACCGGTGGAAATTGAGTAATTGAGCGGAACCTAACGTGTTGTGAGTACAATAAGACAGGAGCACGGGTCCTCGGCCCGTGCTTTCCTACCGACCTCGCGTCGCAAGTTGAAACGGGCCCGGAACCCGTTTAACGCTAAGGCACGGCCGGGGGGAAAGCGTTCGACGACAACGACATATGGCAAAAACTCTTTTACTCTATTGGACCAACCACGAAGTCTCAGCGCTCGCCGCAACAACGGGGATTGGTGGTTGGACCATCGACTCGGCCGCGCGTGGGCCGCTGGGCGATGGAGCGAATGCGACCGACATTGCGCGGGCGATTCGTTCGCTTGCCGGCGATCACCTCAACAATAAGCCGACGGTTGTTGTGCTCGTCGGTGGCCCTGATGTGCAATATCGGCTGTTGTCGTTGCCGCCTGCGCCGCTCGATGATTTAGTCGACATGGTCGCGATGCAGGCCGATGGTGAGTTCGCTGCGAGCGACGACGGTAGCCGCATTGACTTTAGTCTGCTCTCCGGGGGGGACGCTCAGCCCAACGAAGTGCTGCTCGCGCGGATGGGTTCGCAGGTCAATAAGGAAATCACGGAAATGCTCGCCCAGCTTGGGCTCGAAGCATCGCACGTGGTGCCGGTCGGTATTGCGACGTCGTGGTTCGCCGGCCGCGAAGATATGGGGCTGGCCGCCGACAATCATTTGCTTGCCGCTCCCGGTTTGCGATTGCTCGACTTGGCGTTGGTACACGAAGGCAAACTGACATTGGGCCGGCGGATTGATTTTTCCGACGCCTCCGCGACTACCGACGTGCGGCGACTGGTGACGCCAATCCGCCGCACGATGGCGGCCGCCGCTGGACAACTCCCGGGCGAGTCGATTCGTAGTCTCGCTTGGCTCGGTTCGCTCGACCGGGAAGCGATCGCGGCGCTCAGTTCGTCGCTGGGAATTCCGGTCACGAACGTCGATGTCGATGCCGCGGCGCGGGGTATCGCTAAGCTTGCCAGCGGCGTAACCGACGTTGGCCAGTTCGCTCCGCACGTTGGTGCGCTCGCGCGCCTGATCGACTCGAAACTCGAAATCGACTTCGTCAATCCGAAGAAGCGCAGTGAAGCTCCGTCGCAGCGTCGCACTTACTTGCTGGCGGCCGCGGCAGCGGTGGTTTGTCTGCTCGGCCCGCTGTGGATGTTCTACAGTCACGTTGCCGCGATTAGCGAACAGGCACGATTGCTTGAGGTCGAGCAACGTCTCGTCGAAGAGCGCGCCGAATCGCTCGCGCCGCAAGTCGAACGCTCGACGAGCATCGACAACTGGCGAGCGACCGATATTATTTGGCTCGACGAGTTGCAAACGCTCAGCGCGCGGATTCGTCCGCTGCCGCTCGATGCGAAAGATTACGTTGAATCGCAGGATGCAATGGCCGAGCAGATCACGTTCAAACGCAAACCGGGCGATCGCTCGGCAGGGGGCGAAATTCAAGTTGTCGTCACGGCGCGCGAGTGGAGTACGTTCTCCGAAATCGAGAGCCGACTGCGCGATGCGAACCATACGGTCGTGCCAACGTCGGCCGATTTCGATGCACAAAATGTTCCGTATTCTTGGAAGTCGACCGCGGTCATCGATGTCGCTCCGCCTGAGGAGACGCAATGAGCCAGCGCGAAAAAATGCTCGGCGGAGGCGTCGCCTTGGTGATTCTGTTGTGGGGTGCCAATTGGCTCGTCGGTAAGTACCGCGATGCGCTCTCGGCGGCCGAAGCTCGTCTCGCTTCGGCGCAACAGAGCTTGGATGCCTCGAGTCTCAAGGAACATAAAGGCAAGTATGCCCTGAAGCGGCTCATCGATTGGCGCAAAATGTCACTGCCGCGCGATGTCGGCGTTGCCCAGTCGCAGTACCGCTCGTGGCTCGTCGACAAGCTGAGTGACGCTCGCATGAAGGTCGCCGACATTATTCCGAGTCGCGGCCAGTCGTCGAGTGCTTACTATCGGACGCTCGCCTACAACGTCGAAGCGGAGGGAACCCTGGAAGCGATGGTCAAATTCTTGGCCTCATTCTATGGCAGCGACCAACTCCACAAAATCAATCAGCTTGTGATTCGCCCCATCGGTAGGGGGAATGAATTGCGAGTGACATTAAGCGTCGAGGCGATGCTGCTCACGGACGCCGACCGCGATTCGGGGCTCAACGACGTGCCAGCCGATCGGCTGGCGCTGACCGAAACGGGTGCTTACGTTGATAGCATCGTGGGTCGCAATCTGTTCGAGCCCTACGTGCCACCGCCGCCGCCGAGGCCACCGGTCAAACCGCGCGAGGTGGTGAAACGTGAACCACCGCCACCTCCGCCACCAAAACCGAAGTTCGACGACTCCGAACATGCCTTCGTTACTGCGATCGTGCAATCGGGCGATAAGCTGCAAGCATGGATCAATGTGCGTACCACCGGCGAGGTACTGCGCGTGAAGGCAGGGGATTCGTTTGAGGTGGGCCTGATGAGTGGCGAGATACGCGACGTCACCGCCAAGCGGTTGCTGCTGCAAACGGCCGACAATACGCTGCTCGAAGTCGACCTGGGCGATTCACTCCGCGACGGTCAGCCACCACTTCCAGCGGGCGGAATTTAGCTAATCGGCCATGCTGGCAAAATAGATTGGCGTAGCGTGGTGAACTTTTCCGATTAACCCGAAGGAACCGATTGTACCGGTTACTCCACCAGACCGCGCGTGCCGACGTTGTAGTCACCATGACGACAAGGATGTCGTAGATGAAGTGCTTAGTCTCCCCCATTGCTAGCAGTCTCGTTACCAATAGACACGTTTCCAACTGGGTTCGCCGCAGCGCGGTAGCCGTGCTGGTTGTGAGCGCGCTTTACGCAACGGCCGAAGCGCAATTGCCCGCGGCCGACGCGACGTACCTAAACGCCTATCCGGTTCCCGCTTCGGCGGCTGCCCAAGCCGAGCGATGGGCTGCGAAGTTCCCGCCACAAACCGGGCAGCGGGTCGCCTACGACGCCCGCACCGGACAATTGCTAGTAATGGGAAACGAAGCACTGCATCGCTTTGTTGCCGAGACGCTCACGAAAGCGGCCGAGCCACAAGCAAAACCGGCGCAAAGTGCCGTGACGGGTGTCGATCAAGAGATTCTCCCGCTGCCGGCGACTCGCCTTGCAACCCCACCGGTTGCAACGCCGCCGCGAGTTGTGACTTCGAGCGGTGCGCGCCTGACGCTCGCCAACATCAGCGGTGCCGACCTCCATCGTCGGCTCGAACAGGTGCTGGCGAAACCACTTCCACTGACGACTGACTCACAGCGTGGAGTGCTGCGATTCATTGCCGAGCTGGTGCCGGGGCAGGGGGTCATCGTCGAAATTCAGCCTGCCGGTCGCGCCGTTTCGCTCACTGGCTCGGAGAACCAAATCGCCGCTTGGACGCGAGTCATTGCTGCCGTCGACAAAAGTGGCACGAAGGGTGATCAAGTCACTCAGCTCGTCGCTACCAAGAGCACGCCGAAGCCAACGCTGCAGCGTACGCTTTCGCTGCTCGGCACCAGTGTCAATACCGACCAAGGGTCCGACAAAACGGTCATGGTACTTCAGCAAAACGGTGGTGAAGCCGCTGGCGAAAATCCGCCAACGCTCCCCTCGGCAGGTGGCGAAGTCGTTGCCGTAACTCCAACGGTCGACGGCGACACGTCGCTCTCGGCTGAAGTGCAAATCGAATTCGTACCGGGTCTCGACATCATTGTCGTGACCGGAAAGCCAGCCGACGTCGAACGAGTGCTGAAGATCATCAACGACATCGACAACATTAGTGCCGCGACCGTCCCTTCAATCGAAGTGTTCCAGCTTACCCACGTCGAAAGCAAAGCGATGGCGGCGCTGCTGGAGCGTGTCTATACCCAGGTGCTCGGTGCACGCACTGGCAACGTCAGCATCACGCCGTTGGTGAAGCCAAACGCGCTGCTGCTGATTGGCCGCCCCGAAAACGTTCGCACGGCAATCGATCTCGTCAAGCAAATCGATCAGCCGGTCGAGCCGACAACTCGATTCGAGGTGTTTCAACTCAAACATGCCACGGCCAGCGAAGCGAAGACGCTGATCGACGAGTTTCTCGCGAATGACGAAGACCAGCAGAACCAGGACACCGATCTTCCCACACTCGCTCCGACCGCCCTCGTGGTTGCCGACGCGCGCACGAACACACTAGTCGTTAGCGCAGGACCACGCGACTTGGTCGAGATTGCGCGGATCATCGCCAGCATCGATGTCGAACGAGCCGGCGCGGTCGATGAAGTGCGGGTGTTCAAACTCAAGAACACACTGGCCGAAGACCTAGCCGAAACGATTCGAAACGCGATTGCGGGCGAAGAGGGTGCCGATGGCGATACGGCCGCTCGCCAGGCGGCGCTGACGCTCGTGGGGATCGATCCCGCGAACGCCCGCAGTATCGAATCGGGCGTGCTGAACAACGTGCGGATTTCGGTCGACGCCCGGGCCAACTCGCTTGTCGTGGCCGCACCGGCTCGCAGCATGGAGCTCATCGCCGCGCTAATCGAACAACTCGACCGGGTTTCGGAAGCAAAAGCCGAGTTGAAAGTCTTCACCATCGCCAATGGCGATGCGGTAAGCTTGCAAGAAATGCTGCAGAATCTGTTCGGGACCGAAGAAGACCTAGCGACCGGCAGCATCGGCGCGGGCGAGAACCCGCTGATTCGGCTACAACTGTCGGTCGACGAGCGAACCAACAGCATCATTGCCGCCGGTACGCCGGCCGATCTGTCGGTCGTCGAGGCGATTTTGCAGACGCTCGATTCGAGCGATGTCCGCGAGCGAAAAACAACCGTTTATCGGCTGAAGAACTCGTTCTCGGTCGATGTGGCGACATCGCTTAACGAGTGGCTCGCCACCGAGCGCGATGCCGAGGCGAACGCCGAACTAGTGATTAGCCCGTTCGAGCAAATCGATCGCGAAGTGATCATCGTGCCAGACCAAGCGACCAATAGCCTGATCGTGAGTGCGACGCCGGCCTATTACGAGAAGATTCGCGACCTGATCGAACAACTCGATGCCCGGCCCCCGATGGTCAACATTCAAGTGCTGATCGCCGAAGTACGACTCAACGATACCGACGAGTTTGGTGTCGAGTTAGGCCTGCAAGACTCGCTGCTTTTCGACCGGTCGATTTTGGCTCCCACGGCTAACTCGCCCTTTCAGACGATCGACACGACGACCCAAACGCAAAACGCGGGTGGGGCGACAATTTCGACGACCAACACCCAAACCATCATTAACGCGCCGCTGTCGCCCGGCTTTAACTTTGGCAATCCCGATCAACCGCTCGGCAACAATGGCAGCACCAGCGCGCTCTCCAATGCCGGTAAAGTGGCGGCTCAGGGCCTGAGCAGTTTCGGTGTGAGTCGAGTGAATAGCGACCTTGGCTTCGGCGGATTTGTCTTCTCGGCGAGCAGTAACAGCGTAAGCATGTTACTGAGGGCGTTGCAAGAGAATCGCCGAATCGAGATTCTTAGTCGTCCGCAGATTGTCGCGCTCGACAACCAGCCGGGCGAAATTCGCGTCGGCCAGCGAGTGCCGCGCATTTCGGCCGTGAATACGACCAACTTTGGCCAAAACAACTCAGTCGAGTACGAAGACACCGGTATCATTTTGCAGGTCACTCCGCGGATCAACGACGAAGGGTTGGTTGTGATGACCGTCTATGCCGAAAAGTCGCTGGTAGGCTCGACTGCCGAGGGAGTGCCGATTTTCGCCGGCAGCGATGGCACGGTGGTCAACGCACCACGAATCGATCAGATCGTCGCGCAAACAACCGTCGCCGCGCTCAGCGGTCAGACAGTCGTGCTGAGTGGATTGCTTACAAAACAGACCAACGACATCAATCGCCGTGTCCCGCTGCTTTCAGAGATACCGCTCTTGGGCGATTTGTTTCGCTACGACTTCGTAAGCGAACAGCGGACTGAACTGCTAATTATTCTTACGCCGCGCGTGATCAGAAACGAGATTGACGCCGAGATGATCAAGCAAGTCGAGTCGTCGCGGATGAGCTGGGTGCTGTGTGACGTGATTGACCTGCACGGACCGTCGGGCCTCAAGAGCCGTTGCGACGATTGGTCGGAAGAGACCGAGGCGATCTATCCTCGCTATGTGCCGACCGACGAAGAACTGATGACACCGAGCCCCACCTACGAGTCGGTGCCGGTCGACGGGCCGATGTGGCAAGGGGGGGCGAAAGAGGCTAAGCCACGAGCGGCTGCCGAGGAGTTTGTGACGCCGACGAGTTACAGTCAACCGGCGCGGTCGAATCCGACGTCGACCTTGCCCCGGCGACTACCACCGGCACAGTAGTGCCGCCGAATTCCGATTTCATTGCCTCTCACTTTCTCAGCAAGCGATCGAGTGTTATGAGAAACCTCACTATCACGCTGATTGTGGTGTCACAAATCACGTTGGCCGGGTGCCAAAGCATGAAGTCGATGCGCTCGCCGCTGGAACTCGTCGATATTCCCAGCGGAGTTCCTTGGAAGGCGAAGCCGAAAGCGGGCCGAGGCCAACCAGTTCGACTCGTAGCGACTTGGACCGATACGGTGCTAAATACGGCAGGCCAACCATCGCAGCGCGGCTTTGGCGGCAAGATTTTCTTCTACGGCAAGAAAGATGCCAAGCCGGTGATTGCCGAGGGCCAACTCGTGATCTACGCATTCAAAGAAGATGGGCGGCTGCCGACCGATAGCCAGCCGACGCGTCGCTATGTGTTTCCGCCCGAGCAAATGGAACTGCACAAGAGCATCGACGAGTTGGGCGCTTCGTATAGTTTCTGGCTCCCCTGGGACGAGGCGGGGGGCGAACAGTGTGAAGTCAGCTTGATCGCTCGCTTCGAGCCAATCACGGGAGCCGAAATGATCGTGAGCGATCAAACCAAACACCGCTTGCCGGGCCGCATTGTCCCCGAAACGATGTTGGCAAAGCCCGGGCCCTCGGCATCGCCCGGGCCCTCGGCATCGGGAGTGCAGCAAGCGAGCTTTGCCGCCAATCAGACGCCCGAAGAGATGCCCGCAAGGCCAACGCTACCGAAGAAGCAACTCGAAACGACCAGCATCACGCTGCCCACTTCGCGCCGCTAGTCGAGCTCCCGCTTTTACTCGACCGTACCGCGAGGTAGTGGCTCGGCATCGGCGATCACGACGAGTTCGTTAATCACGCGGTCGATGCCGGGTTGCAAGCGGACCATGTTCTCGACGAGTCGACTGGCGTCGTCGGTGGGAACGCGACCACGTAGCGTGACATCGCGTCCGCTCCAGACGACTTCGGGCACACTGATACCCCGTTTCGCGAGCGACTGGTTAAGCGTTTTGTCGAGCACGCTGGCGACACGCCCGTCGACGGTGGCGATCGCCGGTCGATCGTAGTCAAAGGCTATTTGTAATTGCACGCGAATTGCCGGCGGCGGTGATGCCTGCTGCGCGTCGCGGCCGCGATTCATCTGGGCGCTACTGCGTTGCTGGTTGTTGAGTTGTTGCTGCTGGGCGGCTTGGGCTTGCATGACCGCTTGAGCGTCGGCACTATCGCGGCCGACGAAGCCTTGGGTCTGGGGATTAAAAACGTCGAGCTGCGCACCCCCCGTTTGTGTGGCACCCGCTTGGCCAAAGGCCCCTTGGCCACCGGCACCACCACCGAACGCGCCACCTGCGCCTGTGCCACCACCGAACCCTCCCCCCGTTGCTCCGCCAAAACCGCCCGTTCCGCCACCAAAACCGCTCGTCGAACCGAATCCCGAAGTGCCGCTGGCGGTTGATCCGGTATTGCGATTTTGCCCGTAAAGGTTTGGTCCGAGTGCCAGCAGACAAACGCAAACGAGTCCACTCGACACGGTGCTGAACAACTTCATGTGTTGGCTCCCTGTTTGAATAACCGTTGGAGAAGGCGAGGTGCGTCGATCAATCTCCTTCTATAGTATCTCACCAGCGAAACCTATGGCTATGCTAAGGGGTAAAAGTTAACGAGAATAACGTCTTTTCCGCCGAGCCGGTACGACCGCCAGTTCGACACAACCGACGGGGCAACCAACTTATGCGTCAAATTGGCTTTCTGGCAGCAGTCCTGCTGCTTTGTCTTGCGACACTAGCGTCTGCTCAAGAACCTCGTCCGTCGGCGATGAAGCTCTTTCCGGCCGAGAGTGTGGTCTTCGCCCGCGCCGCAAATATCGCTGACCTCCGCGACCGATTGAGCCAGTCGACCTTTGGCAAGATGCTCAGCGACCCCGAAATTGCCCCCTTAGTCACCGACGTGGTCGACACCGCCAAGTCGCGTTTTGACGAACAAGCGGCCCAGGACGCTGGTTTCGACTCGACCGACCTCGAAAAACTCCCCGCAGGCGAGGCGGCACTGGCACTCGTCGACAGCGGGGCGACAGAGCTGGTCGTCATGGTGCTGCTCGACTTTGGTGAGAATGCTGAGGCGGCTCCCGAACTGCTCGATAAGCTGCTCACAAAAGCCGAGACCGACGGGGCGACCGTCGTCAAAGAGACGCGAAATGACGACGAGTTGGTCGTCATCCGCCCGGGCGACGACGCCGACCGCAGCTTCGGTTACGTCGTCCGCGATGGCTGCATGGTCGGCAGCAACGATCAGCCATTGCTCGAACAGTTGCTCGACCGCTGGGACGCTGCCGTGAACGGAACGCCACCACCCGCGGCGCTCCTCGACGAAGAGAATCCCGATGCCGAACCGATTGGCGAACAAACACTGGCCGAGAACCCGCGCTTTGTGGCTATCCTTCGCGAGTGCAGCACGCAACTTAGCGAACCGCCGCAGGCGCTTTTCTACGTCGATCCGCTGCAAATTGCCCGCGTGATTGGCCGCGAGAATGGCGGGCTGCGGTTCTTCCTCGCCATTCTGCCGGCACTTGGCCTCGATGGTTTACAAGCAATCGGCGGCACGGTGAGCCTAGCTACAGCTGAATGGGATTTGCTGTTCCACGCTCACGTGCTGCTCGAGAATCCGCGCGCGGGGGTCATCAACATTGTTCGCTTCCGTGAGACTGATCATTCGCCCCCCAGCTATCTTCCCGCCGATACCGAAAACTATGCATCAACCGCTGTTGAACCCGTGTGGCTCTTTGAAGAGATCGCGAAGCTCTACGACAATTTTCGTTATGAAGGAGCGCTTCGGGACGCCGTGAAGTCGAGCATCGACGACAATCTCGAAATGGAAATGGAGACCGATTTGTTGCCCTTCATGACCGGTCGCATGACGACAGCGACGAGCTACCCCGGCGAAGAATCGGCCGATCTCGGACAGCAACGAGTCTTGGGATTCGAGTTTTCGGATGTCGAAGTGGCCAAAAAGGTGATGACGCAACTCAAAGCGAAGTTCGAAGACGGGCTTCGCGAAGCCGAGTATGGTGGCACGACCTTCTGGACATTTGGCCCGCAACCGGCCGATTTCGAGCCCGAGGCCGATGAACCCGCCGATGGCGAAAACCGAAATCGCCGCCGGCGCGGTGGTCGATTGTTTGGCCCCCCAACGCCAGCGGCGGCCATCGTCGGCAATAGCCTGCTCGTGTCGACATCGCACGACTTGCTCAAACGTTGTATCGACGCCGAACAGGGGACAGTCGAGCGACTCGCCGACGACATCGAGTTTCGTCTCGTTCAAAGCCGCATCGATCGTATGACGCGGGGCCGCCAGTTGTCGCTTCTCCAATTTCTAAGGCCCGAGCAAGCGATGCGTTACTCGTACCAGTTTATCGAGGAAGGAACGGTCGGCGAATTTCTCACCGAGAGCGAAGACGCCACGGCGATGGAGTTCGGCGACGTACTCGAACGCAACGAATTGCCCCCGTTCGGGGTGCTGGCCAAGTACCTCGCGCCGGGTGGCGCGTTCTTGATGGATACCGACTCGGGGTTCCATTACATGGCGTTTTTGCTGCGCCGCGATGTCGAGGAATAGTCGCCTGTCGCTGCGTTGATAAATCGGGCGTCGTGCGTGTTATTTCGACGCAGAGACGTAGCGAAGCGCGGGGGGCTTGTTCGGGCCGGGTGTCATTGCGACCTTGCGCCCGTTGGATCGCGAGCCGATTCGTTTCCGTCCGAAGAATCCAAAGTTAGTGGCAAAGCGGTCTTCAGGTTCAACAGCCTTGGGCCCGTCGACCTAATGTCTCGGCGCAACCTGCTAGCAGCATCGCAGTACTTGCGAGCGCGACGGATTCGGAGGGCTGCCATTCGGTTGGCCGAGTTAGTGCCTGACTAACATTCCCGTTATGGTCGAATCGCTCTGCGGTGCAACAGAACTTTTTGGGTCTGGGTGCGTATAACAGGCAAAAGAATTTGAGATGTGAACCGATCCGAGATGTGAGCCGATCCGAATAGTCCCATGATGCCATTTTTTGGTGGTGTTCCTACGATGACAGTAACGTCCGAGAGAAAGGTGCCTCAGGCTCGCCGCGCGGTCCTTTCGCACATCTCCACAAAGGATCAGATTGACAATTGACCAATTTGACGGCGAGCATAGGCAAAAATCGCAAGCTCACGACACGGAACGATAATTTGCCCCATTGCCGAACAAATCGATCGCCATGAACAGCCAACTCGTTGACTCTTCCCCGCTCGACGCCTTCGAAGACGATCCACCGCGGTACGTGGTCGGCATTGGGGCCTCGGCGGGTGGTCTTGAGTCGCTTGAGAAATTGTTTCGCAATCTCGCACCAGATACAGGCATGGCGTTCGCCGTGCTCCAACATCTTTCGCCCGATTTCAAGAGCATGATGTACGAGCTGCTCGGGCGCGATACGTCAATGACGATCCACCGTGCCGAGGACGGCATGTTGGTGCAAGCTAACTGTGTCTATTTGCTCCCTCCCAAAAAAGAAATGGTGATCGAGCAGAGAAGGCTACGGGTGCAGGACAAAGAGCTTAACAAGGGGCTCGCTTTGCCAATCGACCTGTTTCTTGAATCGCTAGCCAAGGACATGGGCACGCAGGCGATCGCTGTCATCTTGTCTGGTAGTGGTTCCGATGGATCGCGGGGAGTGATCGAGGTCGCCAAACATGGCGGCTTCGTCGTCAGCGAGAGCCTAAAGACGGCCAAGTTCGATGGCATGCCCGCCAGTGCGCAAGCCACGGGCGTCGTCGACGAAGTATTGGCGCCCGAAGAGATTGGGGAACTGATGGTGCGCATTGCGACCGAACCCAAAGTGACTCGCAACGCCCGCATTGCGGAGGTGGCACTGCGGCAGGAAGATCTTCGCGGGATCGAAGCGATCTACCAGCGTTTCCGTCGCAACTACGACATCGATTTTGGGGTTTACAAAGACGCCACGGTGCTGCGACGAATCCATCGACGCATGGCAATGGCGGGCATCGACAACATCGACGAGTACGCCGAGCAACTCAGCAAAGATACGAGCGAACTCGAATCGCTCTATTGCGATTTACTGATCGGTGTGACGCAGTTTTTTCGCGACCCCGATACTTTTGATTTGCTCTCTCATGTTGTCTTTCCCGAATTAGTTCACAATCGCGACACCCACCGCCCTTTAAGAGTGTGGGTAGCTGGATGCGCGACGGGCGAAGAGCCCTATTCCTTAGCGATCGCCCTGCATGAAGTCTTCGAGCGGGCGGGGCAAACTCTCAACCTCAAGTTGTTCGCAACTGACGTACACAAAGCGTCGATCGAACAGGCCGGACGCGGTTTTTATTCGGGCGACGTGCTAAAGGGCGTTGACAAAGAGCGACTGGCAAAATATTTCACCCAGCGCGAGCACGGTTATCAGGTCAACCCCGAAATTCGCAAGTCGATCGTTTTCGCGCCGCACAATGTGTTGAGCGACGCTCCGTTTACCGATCTCGACTTCGTTTCTTGTCGCAATTTGCTGATCTATTTCCAAGGCGTCGCGCAAACGCGAGCGCTGTCGATGTTTCATTATGGGCTTAATAAAGGGGGCGTCCTGCTGCTTGGCGGAAGCGAAACCCCCGGCGAGCTGACCGGTGAGTTCGACGTCGTTCACGAACGCGCGCGCATCTATCGCAAGCGTCGCCAAGTGCGATTGCCGAACGAGTTTCGTGCTCCGTTGCAGCGTCCGATCGGTGCCGATCTACACGCCTCGCCGGTGCGCTCAACAATCGCCTCGCGACAAAGCGACGCATCCGATACGACGCTGCACAGTCTGTTGCTCAGTCAGTTCATGCCGCCCAGTCTACTCATCGACGACCAGCGTCGACTGCTCGAAAGCTTCGGCGGAGCCGAGAAGTTTCTGCGACTGCAACCGCGACAACCGTCGCTCGACGTACTCGATTTGCTCGACCCAAGCATGCGAGCCACACTCTCGGGTGCGATCGGACGCACGGCAAAAGACAACCAAGCGGTCCGCTTCTCGAACGTCGTGCTGAAAGTTGAAGGTAAGCAGCAACGATATAACCTAGCAATTACGCCCCTGCCAAAGTTATCGAGTGGAACACACTTTCTCATCTCCTTCGAGTTGCTGGGCGAAGCGATTGAAAAGCTCGAATCACAACCTTACACGGGCGAACTCGACGCTTCCCGAGATCATATCCGTCAGCTTGAAGACGATTTGCGATATTCGCGGGAGAATCTGCAAGCCACGATTGAAGAACTCGAAACGAGCAACGAAGAACTGCAAGCGACCAATGAAGAACTGATCGCCTCGAACGAAGAACTGCAGAGTACCAACGAAGAACTGCACAGCGTCAACGAAGAACTCTACACCGTCAACGCCGAGCACCAGAGCAAAATCACCGAGCTCGCCGAACTCAATCAAGACATGAGCCTGCTGCTCGAAAACACCGACGTCGCAACGGTCTTTTTGGATAAAGAGTTGCGAGTGCGGCGATTCACTTCGAGAATTTCTAACGTGTTCGACCTCGTCGAACACGATATCGGCCGATCGATCAAGGGTTTCTTGCCAAGATTTAAGGTCGATGACTTATTCGGTCGCTTGATCGAAGTGCGCGATTCCAATCAGCTTTACGAGTGCGAGACAGTGGACGACGACGGCACTCGCTATCTGCTGCGCATTCTTCCTTATCGCATTCAGGACGAGGTCGAGGGTGTCTTGTTGATGCTCGTCGATGTCTCGGGACTCGAAATGTTGCGCGATCGATTGCAATGGATTTCGGCCATCGTTGAATCGACCGACGACGCCATCATCGGACAAGACCTTAAAGGGCACATCACCACATGGAACACCGGTGCCGAGCGGTTGTTCGGCTATCTTGCCGACGAGGTGATCGGTAAACCAATTACGGTGATCGTACCTAAAGATCGACACTCGGAGGTGAGTGACTATCACGCCGCGATCGCGGCTGGCGACCGTTTGCACACACGCGATACGGTTCGCCTGCGTAAGGATGGCCGTGAGCTCCACATTTCGCTGACGGTTTCGCCCGTCTACGACGCCGGTGGTCATTTGATCGGAATATCGAAAATCGCGCGCGATGTTTCGGAGCGGATTTCGATGGAAGATCAGATCCGCGAGCAGGTCAAGCAGCGCGAAGCGTTTCTCGCCACCTTGTCTCACGAGTTACGCAATCCGCTGGGTGCCGCTCTGAATGCGAGCCGGTTGATTCAAGACGATCGCGCCGATGACGCGACTCGTCGACTGGCCGCCGCAATCGTCGATCGGCAGATTTCGATGACCCAAAGGTTGTTGTCGGACTTGCTCGATATGTCGCGAATTACGCACGGCAAAGTAGAACTTCAAATGCAGCCGATCGATCTTTGCAGCTTGACCGACATCGTTCGTGAAACGACTCACTCCGAAGCCACCTCACACTCGCAACGGATCGTTTGGAACATTCCCAACCATCCGATTTACGTCTCCGGCGACGCAACGCGTTTGGTCCAAGTTCAAGTCAACTTGATTCACAATGCGCTGAAATACTCGCCTGAAAAGACCGACGTTCATGTGACCATCGCCCAAGAGAACGACCGAGCCGTGATCAGCGTCGTCGATTTCGGTGTGGGGATCTTGCCCGATCAACTCGAAACCATTTTTGACCCGTTTGTGCAAATCGGCGAAACGGTCGGACAATCGGAAGGGGGCTTGGGTGTCGGCTTGACGTTGGTCCGTTCGCTCGTTGAAGCTCATGGCGGAACCGTGAAAGCAACTAGCCTAGGGCGTGGCAAGGGAACCACGGTAAAGATCGTGTTGCCGACAATCACCCCGCCCAGATTACAAGAGTCTCCCGACCCCACGATAACGGCAGCAGTCGAACCTTGTTCGATCGTTTTGATCGAAGACATCGACGATAGTCGGCAGATGTTGAGTACTCTCCTCGAGCTCGACGGTCACACAGTGCTCGCCCATCGCGACGGAGAATCTGGCGTTGAAGCAATTTTGCACCATCAACCTGACCTCGCCATCGTCGACATCGGGCTCCCCGGAATCGACGGCTATCAAGTGGCTCGACGTGTGCGCCTCGAAGCGCCAGACCACAAGACGCGCCTCATTGCATTGACTGGCTTCGGTCAAGCGGCCGATGTCCAACGTGCAAAAGAAGCGGGCTTCGATTCCCACCTGGTGAAACCAATCGATATCGATCAATTGAATCGCAGGCTATTTGCCTTGGCGGAGACAGACAACCCAAGGTAATCTTTCATTTGAGTGAGGCAGTGAGTTCGTCGACCAAGTCTTCGGGATGTAGCGGTTTTTGGAACCAACGCTGGACACCTCGATCGCCAATCGGCACGTTCATTGCTTGTCGGTCTTTACCGCTAACAATAAACAACTTGACATCATCTAACTCATAGTCGGCACGGATGCGCCGCACCGTTTGCTTGCCATCGAGACGTGGCATCTGCATGTCCATCACCACGGCATCGGGTTTTTGGTGTGCGAGATATTCCAAGGCGGCCACACCATCCTCGGCAGTATCGACGTCGAAGCCGCTCGCCCGCAGGTAACTCGCCAGCAAAGCTCGCTCGTTGGCATCGTCTTCGACAAGCAGGGCACGCCTCCGTCTTGCGCCCGTCGCTCGCGTCACTTCCTCCGCGCCCGTTGATTGCGATTCTAGGTCAAGGTCGCTTAGTACCCCGAGTGCCGTTGCCAGCGAGTCATCTGCCTCCTCGATACGTCCGGCGGCAATTTGTTTGCGAAGTAAAGTGAGGGCTAAGTTCGCCTTGTTGAGGCGGTTCCGCAAGTCGTGCTGCGACAGAGTTTCGGGCAGTTGGGTCGACTCTGACACGCCGGTCTCGGCATCCAACAATTCACCGCGCAGAATCTGGATGTCTTTGGGAGCTGTGACACCGACTGAAACCGTTTTGCCAGCGACGCGCGTGATTTCAACCACAACACCTAAACGCGGAAAAACCACCGACTGATTTTGCTTACGAGAGAGCACAAGCATGATTGGCCATCCTTTTCCAGTGAGAATCCATGAAAACTTTTGCCGAGCACTCCACCCGACAAAGCACAGCAAGCGTTCAACATCTTGTCGAACACGTTCATGAAACGCACGGAAATCCATTCCGAGCAACTTGCGAACCAGCTAATGTACACCCAACCAGGTGGCCGACAAACAGCAGTTCCTAATTTTCCCAAGCGCGTCAACTCCGCTAGCGTGCTAGCACTTCTCGCTCGACCAAGTTCTCGGTCAAGCAGCCTTTGTCAGAGACTTTGAGGCTTTGGGGGATGAGGCTACCGAACCGCCAGTTTCTCGACAACGATAGGCAAATTCGTCTTTGTTACCCGCCCGCTGCGGTTTAAACTGCGCGTCCGCCCGCTCCGCCAACCCCGAATGGATTCGACATGGCTCTGCCAAAATCGTCGGCGCTCCTGCTGATTGCTATCGTCGCGTTCGCCCACCGTACTGCCGACGCACAGGACATCAGCCTGATATTCGGTGCGAAAGTGGGCACACTGAGCGACCCTGCGAACTGGCAGATCAACGGTCTTAAGATTCTCAAACCTGATGCGGTAAAGCGGGCGCTGTCGCGGGACTTCGATACGCTGATGGCGACTCATCGGGCGGCGCTCCGAAGCGATCTGCCGAGCGGCCTAAAGGGGCGGGCGCTCACGCTCTTTCAGTACGCCGGTTTCCCCGATGCGACTGTCGAAGTCACCATCGACGAAACGGCCGACGGGGTCGTGATTGATGTGAGCGAAGGAAGCCGTTACATGGCGGGGGAGATTGTCGTAACGGGGGTCGATGACTCAATCGCACAAGCCATCGTCGACACATTGTGTGAGAACGACAAGGACACGGATAAAGGCAGGTTGGCGCGGAAGTCAAAAAAACCTAACGGCATCAAAGTCGACGAAACCGCCACCTGGCGGCCGGGCAAGCCCGCGCGGTGCGACGATATCACTCCGATAGGTTTGCGCAATGCGGTCGATAAGGTCCTTCGCAAGCGAGGCTATTTTGAGTCTCGCTACGAAACCAAACTCAAACGCGACGAACATGTCATCGAGTTGCACGTCGATTTCAAGGAGCTTGGAACGGGCGGCGTGATTCAGAACATCGTAGTCGTAGGCAACGAGCGAAACTCTCGCGAAGAAATTCTGCGTTTACTCGATCTTAGGTGTGGCGAGCCACTTTCGGCGATTAACGTCGGCGCGGCAACCGAGGCATTGCTCGCATCCGGACGGTTTCATAAGGCAACGATAGGACTGGAGACTGGAAAATATGATTCGAATATGAAGATCAAAGTTCGTGAGATCGCGCTGGTGCCAGCGCTCGGCGAGCCACTGAGCCGCGAGACGAAGGCGCTCATGAAATGCCGCGATTGGCTTACCCACGGCGAGGGCAGACTGCGCGACATGGTCACCGACTATCCGAGAGGAAAAACACGCCTCGAATACGTGATGTCGGCTCGTGGGACGATACTCAATTGGTGGGAAGATGACACCAACGACTCGGCGGCCGCGTATTCGTTTGAAGTGTCTGATTCGGAGGTTGTGGTCTATGATTTTTGCACTGGAAAGTCGCTGGATTTGCCAGCGGTCGGCAAACAACTTAACGTCAACTGGGTTCTTGGTGTTACCGAAGATCACGCGGAGTTGCCGTTTTCGTTTAACTTGGGGTTGGGCTTTAGAACGGCGCAGGCAGGCGAGCCAGCTATCGACGCAACGATTGAATTTGAGCCAGCTTCATATCCTGTTGTGTCGCTGCGAGATGTTAAACGGACGGAGTGGAACGGCCATGTTCTCCTGCTCGAATCAAAATCGTTAACGATAAGAGTCGACGAATCGACCGGTGAGATTCTCGAGTGCCTCTGCCACTCGGTCGAAGAGGGCTCGGCGACAGTGACTTGGCAAGGAAACTACTTTGAGCAAGCTCAACGGAAGTTGCACGCTCGCTCAGCGAAACTTCAACCCAGTTTCCAATCGACAGCGGCAGCGACTTCTCTCATTCAATTCGTCTGCGAGTCGAAGTTAATTGAATGGCTGGGAATTGCCTACGATTTGAACGTCCAGCAGAGAAAGGAACTGGTCGCCGAATTGGGCATCATCGCTAAGTTGGTCGACCGAGACGCATTCGCTTGCCTTGATGATCTGTGGGACGAGCACTTCGGCAAGAAGAGCGATGAAGAACGGCTCTACATTCCTTGGGCGAAAGGCAATGAATCATCGCAGCAGTGTATCGCACGGGCTGCCGTCGGTTTTGCTGACGACCTGTTTCCGCGTGAATCGTGGGCTTGGACGACCTATCGCGAAATGGGGTGCTTGTACGGAGGGCATCGGGCTTATGCCAGTGCGCAGCTTCAAGCGGTGGTCGAGTCCGCCGATTGCGGACCGCTCGGCTGCTGGCTCGAAGCCGAATTGCTTGTTGGCCATGCCGACAAATACTGCGGCTATGTCGCCAAAGAAGCCCGCAATCGGCTTTCGACGCCGCAGTTCCACGCCGACTGCGAAGTGCTGCTGGCGAAAGCGATGCCTCACCTCACGCCGGTTGTGCAGTGGCTTGCGGAGTTAACGCCCGACGAGCGGGAATTGCTCGCGAAGCTGCTCGATGTCGACGAGTCTGTCATCGAGACGATTGTTGCGAAAGTCGCCGGTTGCTCGGCCGACGAAACCCCCGAGGCCATGCTCGCAGCACTCGATGAGTTGTGGGAAAGCAAGTGGCGCGAACGCCTGCAAACACGGCTCGATGAGATTGTGTTGCAGTCGATACAAACGGCCGATGCGGGGTGATGTCGGTGGAGGGTGTAGGCCGGATTAAGCGTACTCGCGCAAATCCGGCAGGTGCCACGCGCGCGATTGAACCCATTGCCGGATTGGCGGCTAGCGCCTTAATCCGGCCTACCTCTCGTCAAGCGCGACGCTGGCAAATCCAAAACGGCCAAAAATCGTTGTCGAAATCGGCCACCCGGTGTGTTAGAACGTGTGCAGGTGAAACTGTTTTCGATGCACATTGCTGGACAAGCCAGAGGGGTGTTCGCGGTCGTCGCGTGGCATCGTTTGTGTCCATTTACCCAAACGAAACTAGTGGAGGGTGGAGGGTGTCGGCCGGATTAAGCGTACTCGCGCAAATCCGGCAGGTGCCACGCGCGCGATTGAACCCATTGCCGGATTGGCGGCTAGCGCCTTACTCCGGCCTACATCGTGGACAAGCTAGGCAGTGACACTCGGCACTTGAGCCCTTATTGCTCTCCACCCTCGGCTCGCTACCCTCAACGACATGTTTTGAACCGTTTTGAACATTCTGAACCCGATGGTCGTTCAAAACTCAGGTCACAAGTTCTCGCCCCATGAGCACTATCGACTGGAAAACAAGAGGTTTTCGCTATTTTCACGCGAGACAAAATATGGCGTTTTGAACGCGCAAATCGATAGTGCGATTTCACGATCAAAACGATCAAAACACTCAAGCCTGGTGGGGGGAGCGAATTGGTAGCGGGAAGGTCGGTGACTCCGGGGGCTTACGCCACCCGGCTCGCCCCTAGTAACCCATCCCAATCACACCATCGCGATAAATGGGGAGGTGGCGATAATAGACTTCGAGCATGTAGATCGACAAACAGGTTACGTAGAGCCGGCCGGCTTGGCGTCCCCAGCGGTCGGTGCGAGGATCCCAGCTTCCCCGCTCCTTGCCCCCTTTCTCTTGGTTTTTGGGGAGCGTCGTGCGCATGGCGAGGTTCCACTTCTGCCAAGCGGTTCCTTCCATGTGGTGGCAAACCTGCGTGGCGTAGTACCAGTGATAGACATTTGGTCCCTCATCCCAGTTGGGCAAATAATCGAGCAGGTAGTCGACACCTTTTTCAAGCCGTTCGTCATCGCGAGGCCAGCCCAGGTATTGCCGACAGAGCAGTCCCTCGGCGGTCATGCTCGGCCTCGCCCCTTCACTCGGGCGATAGGCGTACTGGCTGCCGTTTTCTTTTTGCACCGTGTCGAGGTAACGACTCAAGCGGTCGAGGCTTTCGCTAGGGACTTCGAGCCCTGCCATGCGAGCACTCTGAAAAGCCATCGCGAACCAACCGGTGACCGAAAGGTCTTCGTCGCGGCCGGGGTAGTATCGCCAACCTCCCTTGTCGGTCTGAATACGCACGGCATAGTCGATCGCCTTTTGAGCCGGCTCGCGCAGCTCGGGGTCGTTGGTCATGCCATAGAGCTCGCAAATGGCGATTGCACATTGGGCATGGGTGTAGAGCTGTTGGCTATCGCTCATCTGCCCTTGAAAAAAGCCGTCGCTGTTTTGACTTCCCAGCAGCCAGAGCCAACCACGCCCAACGACGTCGGAGTAGGGATCGTCACCCAACCTCTTGTGAGTGTGCCCATGTCCTTGAAACGCGAGCAGCGCCATGGCAGTGGCGCTCTGTTGGTTTTCGCCGGCGGCACCGTCGCGAAAAGGACCGACGAGACTCCACGATCCGTTCTTCTGTTGATTGCGAGCGAGCCACTTCAGCCCTTCTTCAACAGCGTCTTGAGTCAACTTGGTTCCGCCATAAGCGAGATTAAGCGATTCGCGCATCCCTGGCTCGCGACCCGAAAGTTCGACACCAATAGCGATCGATGCTTGCGCCGACGCGAGGCTGGCTGCGTTGGGAACGATTGGCGATATCGGGGGCATCGAAAGGGGATCGCTGACGATTGGTTGGTCGGTGAGTTCGGTCAATTGTTGATCGAGCAACTCATCGGTCAGCGGCAGGTCGAGATTTGGTATGTCGTCGAAGTCGCCGATCTTCTCGGCATAGCGTGCTTCAAGATCGAGCGGCAACTCGAAATCGGCCGCCAAGAAAATCAGCGCGCCGATGATCAGCACCAGCATGTGAACCACCGCGCTGATGAGATAGGGGGGCGATTGACGAACGATGCTTCCCAAGTCGATCAGCGCGGGCGAATCATCCTCGGGCGCTTCCGCCGGTTGCGACGAACTCGCCTCGACCGCCTGACGCCGCAAGGGAGCGTCGGTCTCGATGGCAGGAAAATCGACGATGGGAGACAAGTGCGAATGCCCGGGGCTGTAAACTGTTAGAAAGCGAAAGGGAAACGGCGGAACGCCAACCACGCGCTCCTTATTGACAGTATCGGTTGCCAGTGAGCGAAGCAAGCAAGTTGGTCAGTTTAATCGGCATAGCCGTTACTCTTGGGTAAAGCGGAGGAGCAAACATCGAACGACAAATTTGAGATTCGCCCAGAAATTCGCGTCAAGCTGCCGAACCTATTGCGGAGCCCCGAGGTCCTCAGCGTTGTTGCAGTGCCCGAGGGTGCTTGTGGGCACCACGAAAGAGCGTATATTAAAGTGCTTGGCAGTTAGCAACCGCTTCGCCAACACAAAACACCCATTGTCGCGGGGTGGAGCAGCCAGGTAGCTCGCGAGGCTCATAACCTCGAGGTCGTCGGTTCGAATCCGGCCCCCGCCACTTTTTTTAACTCTTTGCCCTATCTAGGGTTAGCTACCCGGTCGCATCGGCCAATTTTGGCTCGTCGAAGCAGTTCGGAAGTGGGCTTGCAAAGGCTTGTTCGTCGGTGGCCACGGTGTCGGTGGCCACGGTATCGTCGCCAGGGGCCGACCTACCTGCCTCTCGATAACCAGTCTATGCTGCTCGGAAGCGAGCGGCTAATTGCAATCGCAAGATTCCTGTGCCACTCCCTTGTGAAGGTTCAAGGTCAAGACCGCTGCCCTCGCGTAGCGACTGCCGAGCGAAGCCGTCACTGAATACGCGACGCTGGTCGCAAGGCTAATTTGCGGCGTTGCCGTTCGCCCATTACCATGAACTCCCACTTAGTCGCTTTGTGTACTAAGTGGCGTCATCGAAAGTTTGCACAGTGGTCAACCAACTGAGTTGCGACTCCGACGAGACGTAGCTCGTCGGCTAATGCCGATACTTGAGGGCATTGTGCGTTCTTTTGTACTTCCCACTTAGGCGACCTATTGAGCTGAACTATGCGGTTGCAACACCTTGTGAAAACCTTCGCCCTTGCTCTCGTTGCCACAATCAGCGGTGCGATCACTAGCGCCGCTGAACCCCAACGGCCCGATATCGTTCTCTTCCTCTCCGACGATCACACGTGGCGTGACTCTTCGGTTTATGGTTCGCCCGACATCAAGACCCCCAACATGGAGCGGCTCGCAACTGCGGGCATGACCTTCGACAACGCGTTTGTCGCTTCACCTTCGTGCGCGCCGAGCCGCGCGGCCATGCTCACGGGTCTGTATCCGGCTCGCAATGGGGCCGAACCAAATCACGCGCGTCCCCGGCTCGACATAAAAAAACTCCCCGCCTACTTTCAGGAACTTGGCTACCAAGTTGTCGCGTTCGGTAAAGTGGGCCACTATCGCCAAACAAAAGACTATGGATTCGACATCGCGCGGCATTTTGATTATCACGAAGATGTTGCGATTCCCGAAGCAATCAAGTGGCTCCGCAATCGCCAGAGCGACAAGCCGCTTTGCTTGATCGTCGGTACCAACTGGCCTCATGTCCCATGGCCCGAAGATCCGGAAAACGTCGACGCCAGTCAGCTTGAAATTCCGCCTCACCACGTCGCCACGCCCGAGTCGCGCCAATGGCGCGCTCGCTATGTTAGTGCGATTCATAACATGGATATCGAACTGGGCAAGGTGATGGACACGGCCTTCGAAGTGCTCGGCGACGATATTTTTTTTATGCACACCAGCGACCACGGTGCGCAGTGGCCCTTCGGCAAGTGGAACCTCTATGAAGACGGCATCCACACGCCCATGATTGTCAGTTGGCCTGGCCACATTGAACCGGGCAAGCGAACCTCGGCGATGGTTTCGTGGATCGATATTCTGCCAACGCTAGTCGATGTCGCCGGTGGAGAGCCAACCAGCGACATCGATGGACGTTCTTTCTTGCCGGTCCTAACCGGCCAGCGCGTTGCCCATCGCGATATGATCTTCACCACCCACAGCGGCGACGGCGACCGCAACGTCTACCCGATGCGATCGGTGCGTATGCCCGACGGTTGGAAATACATTCGCAACGTAAATCCTGAATTTCTTTACGAAAATCACATCACCCAAAATCGGCCCAACTGTGGCTATTGGGCGAGTTGGATCCTTCAGGCCAAAACTAACAACATGGCCAAGAGCAAAGTCGACCGCTACCAAATTCGCCCCGCCGACGAGTTGTATCATTGCGCCACCGACAGTTACGAACTGCGTAACCTCGCCGGCAATGCGGACCACGATGAACGGCAATTGCAACTCGAATCGCGGCTCAACGAGTGGATCGAACAAACGGGCGACGAGTTGAAACTGTATGGCAATCCAACACTGCACAAGACGATCGAACCACTGCCTTGATCAAGTGCGTGCCGTGGTTGCGCAGCTACGGGTACAAGCGGTTGGGCGATGGCCAACAGAATGTCCCACTGGGCAACGCTCGATAAGCAAGGGTGGTTGAAATCACTTGCTCCCCCAACAATCAATCGTGCAATCCACGGTTGCGGAGATATTCGATCAACTGTGCGGGCCTGTCGGTACAGAGCACCGATGCCCCGCGGTCGATGTGCCATCCCCAAGCAGCGTCAGGTTCGTCGACTGCCCGATCGTCGGTGTGACCGGCACAGAGTTCGGGCCAGAGTGGACTCGCCCAGATGCGGCGACCATCCTTGCGAATCGCGGCGAAGTACGCGAGCACCTGTGATTCTTCGGTGGCAAAACTCGTGACGACTACGGGCGTCATCTTGCGAACGTTAAAGTCGCTGAGGTATTTCGTCGGCTCGGCCGTTTCGTCGGCGAGTTTTGGCAAGTAGTGGATTCGGCTCTCGAGTTCGCCGATGGCGTCGCGCAACTCGTGCCGCGTGCGATGGCCGTAGAACAAGACGTAACGGGCCATCCCACACTGTTCCGCGATGGCGTGAATCGCGGGAATATGATGCTCCGACTTGTCGACATATACCAAAGCTCGCCCTTGAATTATTTTCAATGCTTCGTCGAAAGTCGGCACGTCGCTTTCGGTGGGAACAGCACAACCATTGCGTAGCCGGAGTTGACGGACCTCGGCAAGAGTGTGAGCCGCCACGTCGCCGCTTCCGGTGGTGGTGCGATCGAGCGTGGCATCATGCATTAAGACGAACCGACCATCGCTCGTGGGTCGCACATCGATCTCGATAATGTCGACTCCCATCGCAATCGCATTCTCGATGGCGGGCAACGAATTTTCGGGCGCGTTCCGCCAGTCGCCCCGATGAGCGGCGACGAGCACCGTCGGATCGTCGGCGTCGTAGAGCTGAGCTAGAATTCTATCGGCGGGCTTCGGCGCGCGAGGCGTTTCGGCCTTTGCCGTCAGTGCAAAGCTTGTCAGCAGTAACAAGGCCAGCAGCCTACACAAGCCAAGCATTCGTGAACTCTTTCATGAGACTGCTAGGGAGACTCGAGGAGAGCGTTGCCGATTATTTTGTCGATACCGCGAACACGGCCAAGTTGCTTTTGTCGCCGGCAATTTCGATCCCCAGCGTCGAATCATCGTTGTATTCGGCGGCAAGTGTTTCTCGTCCTGCGGCATCGAGTCGCGAGATTCGCACGCGGTAGAATCCCAGATGCAATCCGGGAAGCCGACCGTCGTGACCCGAGAAAGTCGCCATGCCGGTATCGTCGGTGGTGGCCGCGACCGCGTGGTAATCGTCGCCGAGAAATGTCTCGGGTTCGATCGTCACTTCGGCATTCTCGAGTGGCTTGCCGGCGAGAGTCACCATCGCAATCACTTCAACGAGGGTGGTGCCCGAGTTCAGCCACTCGTCGATGCGCGCGGTGATTTCGTCGGCCGATATTTGTCCGTCGGCGTTAGCGTCAAGTCGTTTCCGGGCGCCGGCTAGCGACGGAACATCGGTTAATTCGACTTCAGAAAGCAATCCATCGCCGTTCGTATCGAAGGTTTCGATTGCTTGACGCCCCGCCAATTTCGCGTCGATGCGCGGCCATTGCGGGGCCGGCGGAAAGCGATTGCATCCTAGCATTCCGACGAGCGACCAAACTACGGCGACGATCGCAAAAGACTTCCGGCAATTCATCATTAACTTCGTTCGCAAATCGATTATGGGGAAACTTAAGGAATGTTTGGTCCGCAGCAGCAGGCCGTCATTCGAGGTGAACGATCTCGCCACCGGCACGAGTGCCGAGCCCTTGGTACACCACCGGGTCGATGTCGTAGGCGATGAGTTGTACCGAACCGTCGCACATTGCCGCGTAGTACCCGCCGGCGTGCGTGCTGCCAAAGCGATGTGAACCCGAATCGAAACCAGGCGTGTCTTGAAATGGTGGGAAAAGTTTGTTGAATACCCGGGTGACATCTTTGTCGTGGCCTTCGTACATCGATCCGTCGTCTGACCCGTCCATGCCATTCTCGTAGTTGTTCGGATTCAGGTACTTCTCACCTGCAAACACAGTGTTGGTAAGGCCATCGGTGATTTGTCGTGGGCGGACTTCGCTACGTGCGCTCACGACACCACGGAAGAACCGGCGCTGCCAATCGAGAAAATCGGCATTGGTCATGGTGCGGTTTTGGTACTTCCACTGGCAGTCGGGAAAGGTACTCAAGCAGGCGGGCGTTGGCCCTTCGCCAAACAAGATGGCGGTTCCTTCGTTCGCGGCATAGTCACTCTTGGCGACGAGGCCCGGTTCGTCGGCGTTGTACGACAACTCGTCGCCCGGATAGCCGCGTGCCGATCGGCGGCTGGGACAGATAAACAACTCGATGACGTGACTTTTCTGCACGCTCAATCGCTCGCGCTTTTCCGCGTCGGATAGTCCCGCACCAATCGAGTGAATCGACTCTTGCTCGATAAAGGCGAGCACGTTGTAGATCCAACCACCCGGCTGAACCGCCCCGGCGCCGCGGTCGGGGTCGCCCATCCAGCGATAACCCCAGCCGTTGGTGGGAAAGTAACCGTGGGTCGTTTGGTGCAAATTACTGGCGAGGCCAATCTGCTTGAGGTGGTTCTGGCACTGAAGTCGCCGCGCGGCTTCGCGCGCCGACTGCACCGCCGGCAATAACAGCGCCACCAGTACACCGATGATGGCAATCACGACGAGCAACTCGACGATGGTAAAGCCGCCGGCGAAGCCGCCTCGATTCTGTTTGGAAAGTCGATTGTTCATCCGATTGCCAGAACCATTTCATGAGGGAAAAGCGAGGCAGGTGTGCTGCCCGTGCGAGCTGTTCTCAATCGAGTTGACAACTCACGGCACCTGCCACGCATATCTGAAACTATTGTGTCACCCATGACCGGGCGGCTCGACCCCGCCGCCGACGCATAACAGCGAGCACGGCACCCAACAAAACCAGCACCAACGACTGTGGCTCGGGAACTTGCGACGCCACAGACGCGAGACTGCTCCCGTTGAGCACGCTACCGAACCGGGTTCGCCAGAGTGTGTAATCAGCGGCGTCGACGACACCCGTGCTGTTGCCCGATTCGTCGCCGTTACCCGCGAGTGGGTGGCTCGACCCGAGGTTGTCTCTCCACACGGTATAGTCGGCCGCATCGACAAACCCGTCGCCATTAAAGTCGCCAGGAAAGACTTCGGCAGCTTCGAGCAAGATGACTGCACTAATGCCCGCATTGCGACCTCTTTGCAGCAGGAAATCAAGCTGTTGAGTCGTGCTGTCGGCGGTGAAAGTGCCGAGCACCGTGGTCACGTGCCCGACTTCATCGCCGTCGAGGTCGAGAAAGGCCCCGACGTTGGTGACCATATTGCCCAGACCATCGCTAAGCGTGCCGATGGGACTTACCCCGTTTCCCGTGCTGTTGGCTTGATAGCTCGGATCGATCACTGCCGGATCGCTGTCGAATTGTCGAGTATCGGCGCCACCGATAATTTGCACCTGATACTGCTTGCCAACTTCAAGATTGTTGAGGTAGATCTCGAGGGCTCCCGCCGTCGATTCGGTTTCACCACTACCCAGCGATCTGCGGCTATCCATGAAGACGATCGAATCGAGTATCGAATCGAGCCCGGTGTTGCCGGTAGCGATCGAGTAGTCGGCCTCTTCGGGTGGGTCAAACTCGGTCGCCGGCGTTGGATCGAAAGTGACTTGAGGGATTGGCACGGTCCGATGGTTACGGATGCCGAAAGTCACGTTGTTGGACTGACCACTGAGGTGATCGACCGCGTCGCCAAATGTCTCGAATACGAAACCTAAGCTTCCGAAAAAAGAATCGCTTCCATAAACTGCGTCGATTCCCTCGAAACTAATAGCCTGGCTGCCGATGCTGACGACTTTCGGATCGGCTAGCGCCGGTATTTCGCTCGTGGGAATCTTGCTTTCGTTACCGATGTTGTCGCCCCCGTTTTGGGCATAAACGATTGGGCCAAACGACAGGTCGATGTCGGCGTCCGACACCAGTTCGAAGGGAGTGCCCCAAGCCACGGCTGCCGCCTCGCAGTGGTTGATCGCGCACGTGGCAATCAGGCAGACAAAAGTACCAATAACCAGTCTCATAAGTCGTTGCTCCTGTGAAAGTTCGAGATTGAAAAACATCCCACCGCGACCTGCCAAAATGGCTCGTTCATTTGCCGCTCGTCGACAACAGCCGAACGACAGCCTTAAACCTTTTGCGTAACTGTTTGTCGGCGACGACTGGTTCGTTGCGCTGGCTCACCCGCATCGCTTCGTCGGCCCGAAGGACGAATGACGACGGGGGCCGCGCTTCGCCCGAGAAAAACTGCACTTCGCCTTCGGTGACAAACACAAGCGACTCGCCACTTGCCGCGACTTCGATGCCGAATTCGGTGCCAAGATCGACAACGCGACCTTTCGGCAACTCGACGACGAAACCGTGGGTTTCTTTGGTCGCACAAAGCACCATCATGCGGCCCAGGCGAAGCGCAATCGCTTTTTCGCCAGTCACTTCGAACTCGGCCGGTCCCTCGACGACGACCTGAGCGCCACAGTCAAAGTCGCAGCGCAAGACGCCTTCACTCAAGCGATAGACTTGACCGGTGGGGATCGGCTCGAGTGCGACTTCCTCGCCGGTAAACAGGTGGGCATTATCGACCTCGACGATGCTCGCGTAGCGATCGATCGTCGGCAGCCAAACCGCGAGCGCCACGGTGGCCGCTGCCGCGACAACCGCCCCCCACACCCAAGCCGATCGAACGTTTGGCACCGACAAGTTTATTAAGCTCGTTGTCGTACTGGCCACGCGAGGCGCGATTCGTGCCGCCGGCTGTAAGACGGGTGGTGCCGGCGCGACTTGCGATCGGCCAACAAGGTAGTCGCGGAGACCTCGGTCGATAGCGGCCATCACGACGAAATCGTCGGCGTTCGCCTGCTGCTCGCGTAGCCACTTGGCCAACTCGTCGAATTCAGAGCCGTCGGCCCGGGCGTCGAGTGCGCCGCTCAGGTGCCGATGGTACATTTCTTGTCCGTTATTCATGCACACCTCCCGATTCTCGCCATTGATTTTCGACGCACCGTCGCATCGCCACCCTCGCCCGATGGAGCGACACGAACACCGCGTTTTCCGTGATCCCCAGCCGACCGGCTATCTCGCGCGGGCTCGCCTCTTCGACGTAATGCAACTGCAACAATTGCTGGAGCCGAGTCGTCAGTTTGTCGGCGCAGTTCTTGAGCACCGCTTGCAGTTCGCGCAAGTCGACCTCGTTTCGCGTTGTCGCCGCCTCGATCGCGTCGATGGTCGGCTCGTCGAATACCAAGCGGTCGCGACGCCGCTCTTGCCGAAACCGCAGCACTTCGATCTTGGCGATGCCAATCGCCCAGGCCGTGAAGGTCTGCGTCTCGTCGTACTGATCCAGTTTGTCGACGAGCGTTTGAGCGGTTCGCTGCAGCAGGTCGTCGGCGTCGTGGCTGTTCGGGACCAACGACCAAATGAAGGCCGCCACCGCGCTTTGCGCTTCGGTCCACCGTGTGGCAAATTCGCGCATCGCGGTCTGCTTGTCTTGATGGATCGCAAGGGCGGTCATAACGCTGCCAAGGGGCCGTGATGGGGGGGACGCTCGCGCTCGCTGGCGTCCCCCTACGACCAGCATCCAACAGCTTAGGCGAATTTCTTACATGAAGAGTTCGTGAAGATTAGTGGGGGGGCGAGCCAGCGGGCGTAGGCCGACAAAATTTTCCTGCGGCTTCTCTGGCACGCGATGAGGGCAGACAGACCGGCACCCAACGGGGACAACCAATTCCCAAAGCGACATTAGCAGCAGCCCGATGGGCATGTTTCTCCTGCACTGCGGCCCGAATGCGCCGCTTATCGCCGATTTGGCTATGCGAATGAATGAGAACAGCGGCCGGGCAGCCATCCGGATTGGATGAGTTGCCCCGTACTGATGCTGGGCAGCAACTGACGTTCCTTTGCGAAGGCGCCACAGAAACCTCCTCGGTGCCACCTACCCGAACACTAAGCCGATACGCAGCAATCGCAAAGGTTGAATTGCTTGCCGGAGAATCCGTGATCGGTCGCAACTCGTTGGCCATTGATTCCGCCACCCACCCATTGGCGACGGGCAACTGGCGACGGGCAACTATCGCCGCGAACCAGTGCTTGCCGATTGTGTCTTCCGGCAGTTAACCTGTGAGAGCCGCTACCGGAGCAACTATGTTAAGGAAGACTATCCAAGCTTATCGCGAAGCCTTCGCCGGGGTGCCGGGGGCCGTTTGGATGCTCGCTGGCGTGATGCTGGTGAGTCGCAGCGGCATGATGGTGCTACCGTTCCTCACGCTCTATCTCACTCAGGAATGGGAACTCTCCGTGGAACGGGCCGGTTGGGTTGTGGCGACTTGGAGCGCCGCCGGAATCGTTGGCACCTACTGCGGCGGATGGCTCTGTGGCCGCATTGGGGCGATTCGCGTCGTGCTGTTGAGCCTCCTGCTCTCGGTGCCCGGTTTTCTCGTGATGCCTCACTGCCCGAACATTTTGCTGCTGTGCGTTGCGCTCGCTTACCAAGGAGTCGTGATGGAAGCGGGTCGCCCGGCTTGCCAAACGGCGGCGACGCTGCTCTGTCCGCCTGAGATGCACGCTAAATCGCTTGCCGTGCTGAGGCTTGCGCTCAACTTGGGATTCACGGTGGGACCGACAATCGGTGGTATTCTCGCGCAAATCGATTTTCATTTGCTGTTTTACGTGAACGCTGCGTTCATGTTGATGGGAGCCGCGATTGGTGCCTATTGCTTTCAGCCTTGGCGGAAAGCACCGCTGCTGTCCGAAACCGAAACGACCAGCACCGACACCAAACCGCTCCGCGACAAACTGTTTGTCGGCTACTTGGCGTTGCAATTCTTCGCGGGGCTCATGTTTTTTCAGCTTTTGGCGACGATGCCGCTCACGTGGCGCGATCGTTATGGATTCGATGAACCGCTGATCGGTGCGATGTTCGCGATCAACACGATTGTGATTGTCACGCTCGAAATGCTGCTGATTCGGGCTATCAACCACATTGCGCCGCTGCGGCTCATCGCCGTCGGAACAGGTCTCGTTGGCATCGGATTTGGCATGACGGCACTGGGCACTTCCTTGCCCTGGGCCGTGGTGGCGGTACTCGTTTGGACGGCCGGCGAAATGCTCGCTGCCCCCTACGGCGTGGCGCTCGTCGCCCAGCGTTCGAGTTCACGCAATCGCGGAGCCTACATGGGCTACTTCGCCATGTGCTTCTCGGCCGCGAACGTCGCCGCGCCGATCATCGGGACCACACTCTATGGCATTCATCCCGATTTGCCTTGGTGGAGTTGTTTCGTGGTAGGGAGCATCCTGCCGTTTGGCTTCTTGCGACTACTGTCTGCGCAAACGCGCGAGCAACAGCAGCAGCGAGAAACTCACGAACGGTCGATTGGCATCGCAGCGGCACCAACGGAAGCCGTGGCGTGACGCTTTCTGTTACGCCACGGCTTTGTTTGTTTCTCGGACTCTTGACCACTGTCGCTATGGCAATCGGTCGCGTACTCATCGGGCAGAGGGACAGATTCGCTCACATTGTTCGACCCCCGGTCGAGTCTCTTTGCCTCGACATCGCTCGCCAGCTCTACGATCAGAATGTTCAAAATGTCGCGGATGCGTCCATTGCCATCGAGTGGGAGCTTGAGAGTAGAATCGCGCGCTGTTCGCGCCCCTGGTAACGCGATGTACCGCAGCGCGGAGAGCCGGCCTCGCCGGGAATCAGTGCCGAGTGGTTACGGCCCTCGTGGTCTGTCAAAGCCGATAATTAGGGTTGTGTGCCACTGGCTATGCCAGTGGAAGTTAGTGCTGGCGTGACACTTGCGCCACACTGGCGGAGCCAGTGGCACACGAAGTTTCTCATTTGACAGTCCACTAGTAGTACAAGTACCAGTACAACGATACGACGCAACAACCCAAGAGCGCGATGACTGAGCTTGGCTCTGGTACGCCGTTTATCGCATTGAGCAATGCGCCGTCGCCGTTGGCCGTATCGTAAGCTTGCCGGAACAGAATAAAGTCGCGTAAGTTGGTTACGAAATCACCGTTCAGGTCACCACGAGCGTAAGCCTGCGCATTTGTCAGCCCCGCTAGGCTGGTGTTCAACCCATCGAGGAAATCTGCGTAGTCGGTCAAGTCGATGTTGCCATCGCCATTGAGATCGCCGAAGGTTCCGGTGAGATAGGGCTGCCAACCATTCGTGAAGTGAGCGGCAAGAATGTCTCTGACGTAAGCGACATCGGCGGCGGGGGCCGTATTCAACACGTTTTGTGTTTCGCCCGGATCGGCAACGAGGTCGAAGAGCGCTTCTTGGCCATTGGTGTATTGAATGTAGCGATACTGGTCGGTGCGAATCGAGTCGCCGTTATTGTAGTGACTGTAGACGTATTCGGCCCACTCGCGATCGGGTTCGGCGAGTAGTGGCACCAAGCTATTTCCTTCGACGTGACCCGGTGTGCCGAGCGACGCCAATGATGCCAGCGTCGGATAGACGTCCATGAGGCTGACGAGCGCATCGCTCGTTTGGCCGGCGGTGTCGGCTCGCTGCGGATCACTGACGATCAGCGGCACACGCAACGACGTATCGAGCAGGTTGTGCTTGCCCCAAAAACCGTGCTCACCGAGATGATAGCCGTGGTCGCCAACCAACGCCACGATCGTATTGTCGCGAATCGAATCGCTGGTGTCGCCGTCGCCATTGGGATCGTCGAGAGCCGCCAAAACGCGGCCGACCTGCGCGTCGGCATAGCTCGTCGATGCCAAGTAGCCATGGATGAGGTTGCGGCGCAGCTCGTCGCTGAAGTTACCGTCGGTATTGTTCGCCGTCAGATCGGGGATGCCTCCATAACTGGTGAGTTCGGTGGAACCATTGATCGAGGCGGGCGCACCGGCCGGTGCCGAGCGATTAGTTGGCAGAACAATGTCGTTCGGGTCGTAAATGTCCCAGAAGCGGTCGGGCGCGTTGAACGGGAGGTGAGGGCGATCGAATCCGACCGCCATGAAAAATGGCTGACCGGTTTGCGAGAGCGTGCCGATGTCTTGGATCGCTTGGTTGGCGGTGTCGCCATCGGCGTAGAAATCGTCTTCGACGCCCTGGCCACTTTCAAAGGCGGGACCACGACCCGTGCTGGGATCGGTCGGGTTCTGGTTCTGCCAATGGAGCCAATCGATCGACGATCGCCAAACTCCGTCGGTCCAACCGTTGAGATCGTCGGCCGCTCCACTCGTCGCTGTGGAACCTGTGTTGTGATAGACCTTGCCGAGCGATCGGGTGCGGTAATTGCCTGCGACAAGCGTGTCGGGGAGCGTTGTCACGTTGGGTGGGCTTGCGTTGGCCGCCGAGTTCTCTCCTCGCACGGGCAGCACACCACTCAAGAACGCGGCTCGCGAGGCTCCGCAGATTGGTGCCGGCGCATAGGCCCGCGTGAACGACACCCCTTGCCCGGCGAGCGCGTCGATATGAGGTGTTTGCAACAATCCGCCCGCGTCGGCACGGAGATCGTCCAAGATAATCATAACGATGTTGACGGGCGGATTTTGAGCGGACGCGGCGCTGGCAGCCACCAGCCATGCCCCACACAGGCAAGCCAGTTGAAACTTCGACACAAGATGTCGGCAATTGCGTGTTCGATAAGCTTTCGTCACATCGTGCCTCGTAAAGTTGAGAGTAGGAAAATTGTCATCCTGTTCAGCGCCGAAAGCGTCGCAACGCCAGTCCCATCAGTGGCAACATCAGCAGTGCCGAAGCGGGTTCGGGTACCGGGGCCGCCGAGAGACTGCCTGCTGGCGTCAGCGATTGGCCGAAATTGCTCCGCCAGAGTTCATAATCGAGTCCGTCAATGACCTCGTCGGCGTTGCCATCGGCAGCGAGGCCCCGCCCTGTACTGCCGAGCGTATCGCGCCACACCGTGTAGTCGGCCGCGTCGACGTGGCCATCTGCGTTGTAGTCGCCATCGAGTCCAGTCACATAGTTCACAATGCCTGGGACCAGCGCGGTGCCGTCGACTTCGGTGAAGTTGAACTCGAGATCGCCCACTGCGCCGACAGTGAACGCTTTGCCGAGCGTGATCGAAGCTCCCTGAGCGAGCAGGGTTCCGCCAGTAAGAAACACCTCTGTCAAGGCAAATTCATCGGCATTAATCGCGGCGTTCCAGCCTTCGCCGACGCTGTCGCCGGCAGTCGGGCCCATGTCGGGCCCATCGACCGCGTCGATATTTTGTGAGTCGAGGCTCGACCAACCAGTGGCATCGAGCGAACCGAGTTCGCTAAGAATCTCGTAGGAGTTGAAATTAAAATCGGTCGACCCATTGTTGACCAGCTTGACGATGCCGGTGTCGGTGTTGACTTCGATTGCGATCGTTTGCAATTGCGTGAGCGTGACATCGATGTCGCCGTAAGTGGCGAGAGTGGCGTTCAGCGATCCACCCATCAAGAATGCGACGCTGTTATAGCTGAACGAAGCGGGCACGGGGGCAACATCGTCGATTTGCCAAGTGACGTCGTACTGATCTCCATCGGTAATCGAGGCGAACAGACTGGCCGTGTCGCCGATGCGCGTCACTTGCAACATGTAATCGAGCGTCGTATTGGCAGCCGGAGCGCCGGGGATATTACCGGTGAAATTGACGAGGTTGGTGCTGACACCCCCGGTAGTGGTGAACGGATTGCTTGACGTTCCATTCCCGGCTGCAAGCTGAGCGCCAGCAGCCCCTTGGCTAGCGGGAGCGCTGGCGCTAAACCCGACGTAGTTGCTTCCCACCCCAGTCGCTGCGGGAGCCGGTGCGTTGAAAAGTCCAAAACGGAACTGCGCGTTGGCCAATGGGCTATCGAACGTCACCGAACCGGTGAGCGTGAGCACGTCGGCGTTGGCGAGTGTGATGGGGGTGAAGTTGGCGACAATCGTTTCGCCGTCGGCGTCGAGGGTCACGGGAGAATTGGTCGCTGCGCTGCCCCCTGTGAAAGACGCAGCACCCCCCGGATTATTCGTATTCGTGAAGACCCACCCGGTAACGGGTTCGGCTTGAATCGACGGAAGTGAAGGGGCGGTAACGACAGCGAGCAGCGCCCAGCAAACGTTGATCAACCGCGAACGATTGAGAATTGTAGTCACAATTGTTGCCTCTGGGAAACGAACTGGTGAAATGAAACTCGCCGCTTAAGATTCGAGAATTGTGTGTAATCGAACAGTGTTAAGTGGTGGTTAAGTGGTGATTGAAGAGAGCTTTAACCCAGCGACGACTTACGCGATGTCGCCATCGGGCGAGTGACAACGACCCCCCGAGTAGGACGATCGTAGCAAGGGCGATGCTGTGAGGTTCGGGAACTGCGTTGGTTGTGCCTGCGAGTGCTGCGCTGAGCGAGACATTACCAGGAAACGTTTCGTAGGCGGTGCGGAAGGCGAGAAAATCGTTGAGGTTAACGAGTCGGTCGCCGTTAATGTCCCCCCGCAAATAGGCTTCCGGCGCCGTCATGCTTGTGTAGTCGGACTGAAGATTGTCGAGCAACACTTGATAGTCGGCGAGCGTGATGTCGCCGTCGCCGGTGAAGTCGCCAATGAGAGTAGGCGTTAAGAGCTCAACCATCGCGTTGCCGAGCGCCGTGCCCAGGTTGATTTGTCCGTTGGCGTCGAAATGGATGATGGCGGAAGGGATCGTGGTAAACAAAGCGTTGTCATCGGTGACCACCATCGCCGTGTTTGCTACCGTTTGGCTCACGCTCAACTGTCCGTTGCGAAGAGCGATGTGATTTGAGTTCAGCGAATTGTATTGGTTGTCTGACAACTGGTTAAAAACGAACGGTGCGGCAGTTCCGCCAAATAGGTCGTTGCGAACGCGACCGATAAGGTCGGTCAGATTGGCACCATAGTTGGCGGCATTCGTCGTATTGCCCGCGTCCGATTCGCCCTGAACCCAAATCATGCCCATCGGGATTGGCGTGTCGCCGTTGGCGATCACCCGATCGATCGCGGCATTCGCCGTCACCAGGAAATCGGCATAGATGCTGCCTGTGCTCGACCACTGGGTATGGAGATTCGTGCCGCCATAAGTGTGTTTGACGATCATGATGTTCTGATTGGGTAGCGCATCGGCGAGCGTGCGCCCGAAAGCCACCTCGGGTCCGAATTCCTGTGCATAGATCGGATCAGAGCCACCATATCCGGCCCCTGGCGCGAGCGCGATGATCTGTGATTCAGGGAGTGTATTGTTGGTTGCACCGTCTTGCGTATTGCGATACCAGAGCGCAACGTCGATCTGCTGGCTCGCCAGTGGCGACCCAACCGGAATGTCGGCAGCATTGGCGCGACCATTTCCGTTTGATTGCCCACCCAAGAAGTAGAGGTGGACATCGACTGCCGAAGCAGGCGCGGCGAAACAAACGAAACATATTAAACAGTAAGCGAATTTCATAACGATTAGTATTTCGCAGCCCATAAAAGCAAAATGAACGGTTTGGCTCGGCGTCGCTGCCGAGGCGAGACGATGCCGAGCCAAACCGAGTTTCTCGACGACGGTCGACTTAACCAAGTCGACGCCAAGCGAACAGCAGCCCACCGAGCCCCAGAATCGCGAGCGACGAAGGCTCGGGTACGACGCGTTCATAACCGACACCGTCGTAAATCGAACGTCTCAGGCCACCATTAATCGTTGGAAAGTGGTCGATATGCACGTTGATCGGCGAGCCACCCGACACGACGACTTGCCCGAGACTGATAGCAAACATGCGTTGCGTGAGGGGATCAGTCGTCGTTGCAACACTGTTTGCGAACTGAAGTGAACCCGCGTCGACGACACCGACACTCGTGGCGTAAGATAATGTGTCCGCAGGATTTTTGTAGGTGGTAAGTGGATTTTGAGGTGTACCTGGAGCAAGGCCGGCAGAAAGATTCCAAAGTTGAGCCGATGCCATCACTTGGTCCCAGAAAAAGGCATACACCTCGTAGGTGCCGTCGGCGAGGCCTGTGATCTGGGTCGTTAATTCAGGAATTGTAGCGGTTGTAAGATTGGTTATCGCCTGGAATACCGAACCGCCATTCGTGAAGCCGAATGCCGCATCGTCTCGCTTACGCCAATCATCATTGTCAGGGTTCGTTGTCGAGACGTCGAGCCAGGACGTATCGGCCAGCGTTCCGCCGGTGGCGAACGTATTGCCGCTCGGGCCCTCGACCGCGTCGACGTACATAATCGCCGCGTGCGACGTCGCTGCCGAGAGCATCAACATTGCCCCCAGTGCGGCAGCCGCAGCTAAAGACATTCTGAATCGTTGCATCATCATTAGTCACATACTCCCATCAAGAGTGAGTTGCAGCGATCGTAGGTTATCGTTGCACCAAAAATTGCCTCGCCCCAAACGGAGGTGAGACAGGTAAAATCGTTAAGGAACGAACGCAAAATAACTTCCGCATATGAACGAGTTACGATTGACGTTAGCATCGAGAGAACGGCAGTTGCGAAAAAATGGGACTTGCGAAAAAGTGGGACAGGCACCGCACTTGTGGCCGACTCGTGGCTCTCGCCCAACTCTGTGCGGAGCCAGTCCAATTTTTTCACAACCTCGCAGGCGGGAGTGACGTTCGCTATTTAATCGTTTTCGACTTTGCAAACCTACCAAGCTATTCTCGATTCATTCCTAAGGAAGTGGCGCTACTTCGCCACCATTGCGAGAGGCTAGCGCACGATAGATTTCGATGTCAATATTTTCGGTGACAAACTGGCCCGAACCGTCGGCCATCGCAAAGTGAGCACCGCCGGGGTGTTCGCTGCCGAAGCTGGTGTCGTTATTCGCGACCGCTGGGGTTTCGCGCGGCTGCGTTTTCATGGGGAAGAAAATGTTTTTGCCGCTGTAGGAGAACAGCGTCCTGTTGGGAGCCAACAGTCCCCCCGTTGCACCGACTATCCAAGCGCGACTCGTGCCATCGGCGAGCCAAGCCGACTCGCCGACCAGAAACGTGTTGCTCGTGCCATCGGTGATGCGGCGGTACTGGATCTTGCTCTGTGGGTACATGATGCCATTGGTGGCAACCCCCCCGACGTTGCCGCAAACGCTTTCGACGACAAGCACGTCACCGGAAGCAGAGGGGCAAGCTCGTTTTCCCCCCATCACGGCAAGGTAATGATTACGCAGCGCCGACTCCTCGGTAACCGTCGCGTTGCCCGAACCGAGCAGAAACGTCGCCTGCAAACTACCGAGGCTTGGGCATTTGAATTCGGGCAATTCGACCTCTCGGGCAAGTTGATTCTGGGACCCATCCCAGGGAAAGTTGAAATCGATCAGGTCGTTGAGATTGTCCTGTTCCTGAAACGGTAAGATGTGGGCGATATGGCTGAATCCAATCTCGTCGCTACTGGGCGGAAAGTGCTTGTTGGTGTCCGAGAAATTGTGGCAAGCCAGCGCGACTTGGCGAATTTGGTTGAGGCACTGTGTGCGTCTGGCTGCCTCGCGCGCCGATTGCACAGCCGGCAGCAGCAAGGCTACCAAAATGCCAATGATGGCAATCACAACCAGCAGTTCAACGAGCGTAAATCCATTCCGTTCATTTCGATTCGTCACGACGGCTTCCTTGTGTGCTGTTAACATTTGACTCTCGATTGATTCGTTTTCGACTTTCTATTGACTTCAAACCTTTGATCACTACCTTACGGGTCGCCCTAATGCGGCATGAGCTTGCGCCTCGTCGACCGTGAGTGCGCGGTCGTACACGGCAAACTCATCGAGCTCACCGATAAATGACCTTACGATGGGGTTCTCCTCGTAAAGTTGGCCTAAGTGCAATTGCAAGCCCCCCGGCGTATCGGTCGGTTCCTCACGTTCATCGACTAGCTCTCCATCGATGAAGAGTCGCATCGTGCTGCCTTGCTTAGTGGCTACCACGTGCTGCCAACCAGACTCTGCGTAACGATTCGTCGAAAAACACGACGTTCCCGCATCAACGAATTCGCCGGGCGGATTGCGATGCAAGAACCTCAGCAGCCCCGGTTTATTCTCTGCGTCGACAATGGCGGGGGAGGGACCGGGTGTTAAGCCCCCAACACCGATATACACAGCGCTCAACTGCGGCTTTGTCGGCGAATCGCCTGGTACTGTGATGCTAGCAATTGCGCCCAAGTGTTCGACTTCGCTGAGCATCCAGAATTCCATCGCGTAGTCGTTACCCATGGGCAAATCGCGACCTGCGTCGTTGATTACCACGAGCCCGACATTTGCCGCGTCGAATCGGATGGTGCCGTTGAACAATCCGTTCGACCCAGTTTGCCCCGGTTTGATTGAGCCACGAAATTCGTCTGACATTTCGTTAGCGACATCGTTGGAATCGGCCACCTCGAATCGCCAATAAAGAAACGGTTGCGACTTCATCACCGCCCTGGCGTAAGCGGGCAAGGTTGGCAACTGCCTCGCAAAGTCATCGCCGTCGGTCGGCAAATCGGTGAGCCGAGTTGTGCCTTCGACCGCAGTCACCGCAACAGAACGATTGGCTCCGAGCGCGACTCGCTGGCCCGAATCACTTAGCACGGCTTCGACTTCGCCCCGAAACACTCGGACCTTAACGTGACTTGGGTCTTCGACCGCGACGCCAAACTCTGTGCCGAGGTCGACGATTGTCGTGAGGCCCGTATTGACCGAGAAGCCAACTCCTGCCGGGGGGACGTTGCCCGTTAGTTTTCCCTGCTTCAGTTGTATGCAGTCGCGCGAGAGCATCTCGAATCGCGCCGGGCCTTCGACGATGACGATCGTGCCACTGTCGTAGGCAATCTGAATGAATCCCTCGACCAGTTCGTAAGGGCCCTTTTCGAGTTGCGTGCCGATGGCCAGCGAGGGCGTATCGCCAGCCCACCGAGCTTCGACCGCACCGGTCAGTGTCGCCACAAGCTGTGAAGTCGCCACAAGCTGCGAATCGGCAACGAGCGATGGTGGTCGCGTTGTTTCGGCAATCTCTTGCGGCGCAGCGAACCAATGATTGTTTATTAACAAGGCAACCAGCACTACTGCAGCCGCAGCCAAACCGTATGCGAAACCCACCGGAACATCAAATCGCTCGTCGCGTTGCGCGCGAGCAAACCGCAACTCGGCTAGGCGACGCTTTCGGGCCGACTGTTCGACACACCGATTCGAGCGTTCAGCAAGCAGGGCTTCCATCTGTTGACGCTCGGCCGCTTCGGCATCTTCGAGCAATTGTGACACAACCGACGGATCGACCCCTTCGAGCAGCGAAGCTTCGACTGCACCGTGGCACCACTGCAGCATCGCTTGCATCGTGGCATGACGCACGTAGGATCGCCGCAGCTCGTCGTCGCACAGCATACGCTTTGCCAGCTGTTCCGCTTGTTCGTGGCTCAATTCGCCGTCGAGCAAGCGGGCGATCGATAAGCTGTCGCCGTGACCGATTGGCTTAGTATTCATGAAATCCCCTTGTCGAGAAGATTCCGCTGGACGCAATCGAGCAGCAATTGACGGATGCGATGAAGCATCATCGAGACTGCGTTGGGTGTCCGATCGAGCGAGTTGGCGATCGCGGAGACTTTGTGATTTTGCTCATACCTTTGCTGCAATAGACAGAGCTGCTGGGGATCTAAGCGATGAAGGCACTTTTGCAGCGCTTCGACGCGAGCATCGACTTGACCGATTTCTGAATCGAATTCGACGGCCAGCACCCCAATTAGTTCGTCGTCGAACACCAAGCGACTACGTTTTTGCCGCTTGCGATAGGCCAACACCTGAAATTTCGCGATTTGCAAAGCCCAAGCGCGAAAGCTGCTATTGCGATCGTAAGCAGCCTCTTTTTCCCAGAGCACTAAGTTTGCGTCTTGCAACACATCGTGGGCGCTCAGGTCGCCCCCCATGAGTGCGGAAATGTAGGCGTACAGCGAGCTTTGGATGCCGGTTACCTGCATCTGATAGGATCGTTCAGCCGGTTTTGGCTGTTGCTGTTCGCTCATGTCCGCTATCGAAAAGCCGCTGGAGAAAAGCTGCTGACGCCACTGGCCGCCCAGCCAATCGTAGAGTCTCTCCCATGAAAATAGCCAGCGACGCGAGAAATCTTTCTCGAAAAATCTATTTTTGCGAAAAAAGGAGGGAGCCGAATCAAGAATCTTCTCTGCGGGTCAGTGCAACCGTTGCATCGAACTGGCTTATTCCGCGATTTCTCATGCTCCGCCTTAGAAGAAAGCTGATTTTCACCGATCGGGGTTTAAGACCGTGTCGAAACCAGTTGCGTGAGTCGATCGGAAGCAGGTTCGCACCTTGAGGCGAGTCGACTGCTGGCATGAATGCGTGCCGTCGCTCAAAGCATGAGCCGCCGACCCGCCCCCACGCGGGTGACCGTCAGCACGACCACGGCTGCACCGATCATCAAGAGCGACACGGCGACCGCACCTTGCAGGTTGCCCACGCTGAGTTCGAGAAAAATGGTGGTCGAAAGGACTTCGGTCTTGCCACGCGTCGCGCCAGCGAACACGAGCAGCGGGCCAAATTCGCCTAGCGAACGAGCCCAGGCGAGAGTCGCTGCCGCGATCAATCCGGGGCCAGTCTCGGGCATCACGATCCAGCCGAAAGCTTGCCACCGCGAGCAACCGAGCGTGAGCGCGACTTGCTCGCGACGAGGGTCGATTTGGTCGAACGTCGCCCGCATGGTGCGAATCGCAAACGCCGACGCGACGACGAACTGCGCTAAAATCACGGCCGGTACCTGGTAGACGACGCGCTCACGCAGCCAGCCCGGAGCGTACTGAAACAGAATGAGCAGGCTCAAACCGACCACCAGCGGCGGCAGCACGATCGGAATATCAACGAGTGAATCGACGAGCGACTTCCCGCGAAACTTCGCGCGCGACAGCAAATAGCCGATCGGAATGGCGACCAGTAGTGAAAGGATCGTCGTTATCGTGCAGCTCACCAAGGTCAAATGAATCGAATGTCGGATATTCGGATCGCGAAGTGCGCTCAGCAGTGCACTACCACCATCGCCCGCTGGTTTCGCTGTCCCTAGGTAGGCGGCGTCGGCGGCAAGCATCGCCAGCAACAACAACAGATAACCCGCGCAGACAGCGACGAGCAGGAGCGTGAACACTCGATCGCTGCGGGCGAAATCATCGCCGGTCCGGGCGTCGGCGGCAGTCGAAGCACCGTTTGGATTAGTCGCCATCAACAACCCCTGAAGAAATTTGTTTCGAGGTATTGTAGCGATCGGTTGCCGCCACGTTCCACTAGGCGCGCGAGGGGTTGGCGCCGACACTGAGAGCCATTTGGCGGATAGTGGTCGTTCGCCCGCAGACTCAAGCAGGAAGACAGCAATGCAAGACGAAGCCTCGGTTTTCGATTCCCAATTTACCGACGCACGCCGGGCGGCCGTCGCGGCGACGCTCGGCGACGAGTTCGGCATCGTCTTGTTCGCTGCTGGAAAGCCGGTTGGCAAGCCGGGCGGGCTCGATACTTGCTATCCCTTTATTCCCCACCCCGAATACTACTGGCTTACCGGCTATCGCCGTCCGGGTGGTGTTCTGGCGTTGGTTCCGGGCGAAGGCTTTCGCCATTTCACGCAATACCCGACCGCTCGCGAACGACTCTTCGACGGCAGCGAAGGGATTCCGCCGGGCGACGACGTCGAGAAACTGGGCGAATGGATCGAGTCGCTATCGAGCCCACTGACAGTGCTTGGCGCAGGCATCGTCGGTGTCGAAGGGATCGAAGTAGACGCCGACCGCACGGTTGCCGCAAGACAAAAAGTGAACATCGTCCGTCGGCGGAAAGACGCGTCGGAACTGGAACTCATGCGGCAAGCTAACTTGGCGACCATCGCCGGCTACGAGCGAATCGTCGCACTCATCCGCCCCGGCATCAGCGAACGGCTCTTGCAGATCGAGCTCGAAGCCGAGTTCTTTCGTGGCGGAGCCGATGGGGTTGGTTACGACACCATCATCGGCACCGGACCTCGCGCATCCGTCCTGCACGGCGCACCGAGCCAAGCTGTCGTCGCCGCAGGCGATGTCGTGTTGGTCGACGCCGGCGCACAGCACAAAGGCTACACGACCGACGTCACGCGAACCTACGCAGCGAGCGGAAAGTTTTCGCCCCAACAACAGGCTTTCTACGATGCGGTCACGGCCGCCATCGACACCTGCCTGGCCGGTTGTCGCCCCGGCGTCGAATGGCACGACATTCACCGGCTGGCGGCTAGCACGATGGCCGACGCGCTCCGCGATATGGGCATTTTGAAGATCGACTCGCAAACGGCACTCGAAACCGAAGCGATCTCGCTTTTCTTTCCTCATGGAATCGGTCACTTCGTCGGGCTGGGCGTTCGCGATGTGGGGGGCCATGCTCCTGGTCGTCAGCCCGATCAACAGTGTTTGGGTGTCAACGTTCGCGTCGATTTGCCGCTTGAGCCAGGCCACCTGATGACGGTCGAGCCGGGGCTTTACTTCGTCGACGGGATAATCGACGACGGCGAGAACCGCGAGAAATATCGCGACGCCGTCGATTGGGAAAAACTCGAAAGCTGGCGCGGGATCGGCGGCGTGCGGCTCGAGGACGATGTGCTCGTCACCGACGGTGAACCCGAGGTCATCACGGCAGGCATCCCGCGATAGACGGTTAAACCGACTGCCCCGCGAGCCAACCGGTGCTGAAGGCCGATTGAAAATTGTAGCCGCCAATCGGGCCATCGAGGTCGAGAATCTCGCCCGCCAGATAGAGGCCTTCACAGATTTTGCTTTGCATATCGCGGGAGCCGACCTCGTCGAGCGCGACGCCGCCGGCGGTGACTTCGGCTTTCGTGAATCCAAGCGTGCCGATCACGGGCACAGTGACCTGCTTGAGCCGATCGATCAATCGCCTCCGCTGTTGCTGCGAAAACTCAGCGAGTGGAAGCGTCGGTGAAAGCTTGGCGTCGTTCGCAATCGCTTCGGCGACGCGCTTGGGAAGTCGGTTGGCGATTTCGCTTACGACCTGTCGCTTGCCATCGTGCGATGCAGCTTTCCCAAACCAATCGTCGAGTTCCTGATGCGATACGTTAGGCAATAGATCGAGCGTCGTGCGTAAGCTGCTCGCTGGGCGATTCGGCATCGTGAGCTCACGACTTGCGTCGAGCACGCCCGGACCCGATAGCCCGAAGTGTGTAAACAGAAGCGAATTGGTTTTGCTCGTGAGTGGTTTACGCGAATCGATTGTGCTCACTGTCACGGTTGCCGATGGCAGCGTGATGCCCTGTAATTCGGTGATCCAACCGGCGGCCGTTTTGATCGGAACCAGTGCCGGACGAGGGGGCACGATCGTGTGGCCGAGCGACTTCGCCCACGCATAGCCGTCGCCGGTGGTTCCGCAACCGGGATATGACTGACCACCGGTAGTGAGCACAACCACCCGACAGTCGATTTCGCGTCGCACCGTTTCGACTGAGAAACCGTCGTTTGTCTTTCGCAACGACAAGACGGCTTCGCCCGTTGAAAGTTCAGCGCCTGCTCGAACGAGATCGCTGGCGAGGGCGCGTTGCACGTCGAGCGCTTTGTCGCTGCGTGGGAATATCTTGCCGGTCGACTCGACCTTCGTCGGCACTTCGAGGGCAGCAAAGTGATCGATCAGCGCGTCGGGATCGAACGCGGCGAGCGGGCCGCGCAAGAAGCGGCCTTGATCGCGGGGAAACGCGTCGGCAATGCCACGGGCGTCGCAGGCGTGAGTCAAATTACAACGAGTTCCGCCGGAAATCAGAATCTTCACTCCGACTTTGTTCGCTTTTTCGAGCACCAACACCCGTCGCTCGCGCCTGGCAGCGACCGTCGCCGCCATCACTCCGGCGGCCCCGGCTCCAATAATAACGATGTCGTATCGCATGGTGTTTGTGTGAAGCGCTAGTGAATCGGGCAAAGCGACACTAGTATAGCGAGAGACACGCGACCCGTCCGATTGACCACATTGCTCGTTCTCATCGACAACTACGATAGTTTTGTCTACAACCTCGCCCGCTATTTCGAGCGACTGGGGGTCGAGACGGTCGTGATCCGTAACGACGCAACGACGATCGAAAACCTTCGTAAGCTCGATTCGCAGGCGATTGTCATTTCGCCCGGACCTTGCACACCGCGGGAGGCGGGCATTTCGCTTGAGGTGGTTCGGGAACTTGGTGAGACGACACCAATCCTTGGCGTTTGCCTCGGGCACCAAGTCATTGCCCAAGCGCTTGGGGCCGCAATCGTGCGCGCTAAAACCCCAATGCACGGTCGCAGTTCACCCATCCGCCACGATCGGTGTGGTCTGTTTCACGACTTGCCCAATCCGCTGCAAGTCGGGCGTTATCATTCGCTGATTGTTGACGAAGCCAGTTTGCCGAGCGAGCTTTCAATTACGGCCACCACCAACGATGGCACCATCATGGCGATCGCCCACTCGAAATTTCATTTGTTCGGATTGCAATTCCATCCCGAATCGATTCTCACCGAGTGCGGTTACCAGCTGCTGGCAAATTTCCTGTCGATTGCGGAAGTCGAACATTGCAGCGATTCGGGTCGGTTCACTAGCGAACTTCGCACGAAAATGTTGCCCGTACGTCCGGAACCAGCACAGCCGGTCACCTTTTAGTCTCATGCCGAGATTTCATCCCGAATACGAACGACTAAGCCAGGCGCGTTTGCTCGAAACCGTTGTGACGACAAGCGATGAGCTGGGTGTCACAAACGTGGCGGCAATGGGTCCGCGCGTGAGCGACGACTTCCGGTGGTTACTGCTTCGTCCGTTCAATGGTTCGGCCACTTTCCGCAATTTGCGAGGTGCGAAGAAAGGAGTCATGCACATCACAGACGATGTCGCGCTATTGGTGCGAGCTGCGCTCGATTGCTCGACAACTCGGCTCCCCGATTTGACGCGGCTCGATAACTCGGAGACCTACCGGCTCACCGATTGCTGCCGCTGGTATTCGTTTGAAGTCGATGCGATCGATAGCAGTCGCGACCGGTGTGAAATGGTCTGCCGCGTCATCGAAGCAGGTTGCGTTCGCGATTTTATCGGCTGGAACCGGGCGCAGTTTGCCGTCATTGAAGCAGCGATTATTGCTTCGCGATGGCATCTCATGGAGCGCGACGAAATCGACCAATCGCTCCAGCGATTGAGTATTATCGTCGACAAGACGGCAGGGCCACGCGAGCGGGAAGCGTTTGCCCTCGCCCGGCAATGGATCGGCCAGAAAAACGAGCCCGGGAGCGACCAATGAGACACCGAGTCGCCGTTTCGTCGCCGAGCCGGTTGCACTTCGGACTCGCGGCTTTTGCGCCGACGGCCACACGGCGCGGCTACGGCGGTGTTGGCGTGATGGTCGATGTTTCGCGGGTTTGTTTGACATTCGAGTCAGCCAGCCAGTTCACGGTTGTCGGCGATCTCAATGAACGTGTCTCCGAGCTTTGTCGAGATTGCGCGGCAAGCTGGCGCGTTGAAATTCCGAACGTACGCATCACCATCGAAAACCTTCCCTTACACCACTCGGGACTCGGACTCGGAACACAGCTCGCGCTGAATGTCGCGCGAGGGCTTGCTGCGGTTCTCGAACGGCCCGACCCGACAGCAATCGAGCTGGCCAAACTGACCGGCAGGGGCCAACGCTCGGCGGTCGGCACTCACGGCAATCTCGTGGGGGGGCTCATCGTCGATGGCGGGAAAGGTGTCGATGACAGTGTCGGACAACTTCAACAGCGAGTTGCCTTGTGCGACGAGTGGCGATTTCTACTTGCGCGACCCACCGAAGGGCAGGGGGTGTCGGGCGAAACCGAGGCACGCGCCTTTGCCAAGCTGCCGCCGGTTGATGCGAAGATCACATCTCGACTGAGACAACTCGCAAGCGACGAAATCGTGCCCGCTTGCCGGGCGGGCGACTTCGAGCGATTTGCCGAGAGCGTAAGTCAGTATGGCCAAATCGCTGGTAGCTGCTTCGCACCAGTCCAGGGCGGACTCTTTGCGTCGCCCGAAATCGCGAAGGTCGCCAAGCAACTTACCGCAGCCGGTGCATTGGGTGTCGGCCAATCGTCGTGGGGGCCGACCCTCTTTGGTATGGCACCGACGGCCGAAATCGCGGCCGAAATCGCGAGCACATTTCGCCTGCTTAGCGACGCGACGATTCAGATTGCGGCTGCCGACAACTTTGGAATGCGAATCACACAGACTTAAAGCAGACCGTAATTGGTGAGAGTTTTGTGTAGCGACACGATACCCGCGTCTTCGAGCGGGGTCATCGGGAGTCGCATTTCGCCCGAATCGCGCCCGAGCATCTGCATCGCCGCTTTCACGGGAATCGGATTGGTTGCGAGTCCGAGCATATCGCGGCACAGCGCGAACAACTTGTGATGCAGTTCGCGAGCACCCGTCGCGTCACCCCGGTTCCAGGCGGCCAGCATCGCAATCACATCGCCGGGCACCAAATTGCCAACGACCGACACCACTCCACGCGCACCGACCGAGAGCATCGGCAGCGTCAGGCTGTCGTCGCCACAAAGCACTGTGAGATTTGTGGCATTGATAATTTGCGAGGTCTGATCGAGCGAACCAGTCGCCTCTTTCACCATCGCGATGTTTTCGAGTTCGGCAAGTCGGCAAATTGTCTCAGGCTCGATGTTTTTGCCCGTTCGACCCGGAATGTTGTAGATACACTGGGGCAGACCGGATTCTTCGGCCAGCACGCGATAATGCTCGTAGAAACCTTGCTGCGTTGGCTTGTTGTAATAGGGGGCGACTTGCAGCGCGGCATCGGCACCCGCCCGCTCGGCGCTTTTGGTCAGTCGCAACGCTTCGGCCGTGCTGTTCGAGCCAGTGCCCGGCATGACCTTCGCGCGGCCGGCGGTCGTCTGCACGACGAAGTCGATCACCCGTTCGTGTTCGGGATGGCTCAACGTGGGGGACTCACCGGTCGTTCCCACCGGACAAAGGCAATTGGTGCCGGCCTCGATTTGGAACTCTATCTGCTCGCGAAAGAGATCGTAGTCGACCTCTCCATTCTTGAACGGCGTGACGAGTGCCACCGCCATGCCGGCGAATTGTTCTCCTTTGGTTGCCATCGACTTCGCTCTCCACGCTGTGCGGTTGGGCAGTCACCTGATGCCACCCGAATCGGCAAAATTTAAGCGACACCACGATTGCCCGCAACCACCCGGCGCGGACTCAGTGAGGGGTCAACGGCAAATCAGAATGTGCGGGCGATTAAAAGTAGCATTCGTATTTTGATTCCCGTTGCTGGCTTTCGCAGTTGTATGCCGTTTTTCAATCGGGAAGTAGTTTGCCCCACCGACCGTTAACGCCCCGATGCTTGAACGATCAACTGTTTCATGTCGCGAACGGCTTGTTGCAAGCCAATCATCATCGCTCGGGCGATGATGCTGTGGCCGATATTTAGCTCGTGGACAGCCGGCAACGCGGCGATCGCCGCGACGTTGCGGTAAGTGAGTCCATGCCCGGCGTGCAGGTCGAGCCCTTCCTTCTGAGCCAACTGAGCAGCGGCCACTAGCTTGGCGATCTCTGCCTCTGCTGCGCGGTGATTCGTGGCCAGGGCATAGCAGCCGGTGTGCAATTCGACCGCGTCGGCCCCGACTGCGCGGCTCGCTTCGATTTGTTGGGGGCTGGGATCGATGAACAAGCTCACAACGATGCCCGCCTGCCGCAACCGGTCGACTGCTGCCGCAACCAACTCGCGATTGCCGGCCACGTCGAGCCCCCCCTCGGTCGTCACCTCTTCGCGTCGTTCCGGGACCAGCGTCGCTTGGTTGGGAACGACTTCGCAGGCAATCCGCAACACATCGTCGCTGCAAGCCAGCTCGAGGTTTGTCGGCACGGCAACGGTTTCTTTGAGCAACCTGACATCGCGTTCCTGAATGTGCCGCCGATCTTCGCGCAAGTGGAGCGTGATACCGTCGGCGCCGCCAAGTTCGGCGAGCGTTGCCGCCCACACGGGGTCGGGCTCGTTCGTTTGCCGCGCCTGCCGAACGGTGGCAACGTGGTCGATGTTAACTCCAAGGCTGGCCAAGTATTTCTCCTGCAAAACTTTGCAATTGTCGTCATTTCCGCACAAGCGGAAATCGAGGCGTCGCGGTTGCTCTCAAGGTTGCTCGATACACTACTGGAGTTCGCGCAGCGGATAAAGCCGTGTGCGCTCCCAGCGACCATCGGCATCGGCGTCGCGTTGCCAAACGATCGACTGTTGTCGGCGGTCGAAGGTGACGCGATGAACGACGTTGCCGTTCGCATCGCGAACCACCAGTGGCTCGCCGATCGCTTCGATATCGATAGCAAGTCGCGCCGCCGTCGATGGCCGTGTAGCGGCCGGTGGCGGGTCGTTGTGCGTTCCCGCCAAAAAGCCAGCGAAGCCGGCCAGCGCCACCACACTCATCACCCGCAGCGTCGGGCTCGAACTGTGTACGACGTCGGTTGCTGCGTCCCATTCCGACTCGGCGGCGACCTCTTCGGCCTCACGAGTCAACAGTTCAACCGCTGCGTCGCGACACTCGCCATCAACTTGCAAGACGTAAAGGCTCCGCCATTCGCCGCTCGCGGCCATTGTCGGCGATTCGAGCACACGGGCCGAGATGTCGATCTCTTGCAGACGGCTGGCCAAATAACCCGCCTCGGCGACATTGGCGATGCGTGCTACGTTCGTCCAGTCGACCGGTTTGGTTGCCGTTGTGGCCGTTGCGACCATCTCAAATGGCTGATTGCAATGAGGACAATTCGTCATATCGGTGATCCGCAGTGAGTGACGATATCAGTTGGCCATTAACTTGTCAGGCTATTCTTGGGGCGGGACGGCCCTTTGTCCAGAAAACGCCCGGCTGTCAAAAACGGTTGTTCAGAACAAAACGACCCCACTTTCGGTTCGTCGGCCCCGATGTTGAATTTTAGCAACAGAAACCACAAACGATTCGGCAAAAAAAGTTAAAGCCATTGGCCCCCTCGGGCAGAGCAACCTACTTTTGAGCATACCAACCAGCGACAGTCGAAGTCGAGCACGCCAAGAACTGGCCTAAAACTCAGACATCCGCCAAGATGAAGAAAGCGACGAACCTCACAATGTCGGGCTCCAACAGTCCCACGTCGAATCGGGCAACAACGGGCCTAACCACGAGTCAAGCGATGCACTGCCACGAACTTGCCAGAAACATTCTCGACCTGCAGCCCCAAGCCTCATCGCAAGATGTCGCGCGGCTCTGCCTGCTGCTCTCGAACAACTTCGACGACACCAACGAACTTCGCGACCGGCAGTCGCTCAAGGAAGCGTGGAAGCGAATGGGCATGCGCTTGCAACAAGCGACTGACCAACACGCCGCCATGACGGCCGAGCTCGAAGAACTCGCCAGCTCGAACCCGACACAGTTCAGCCAAGATCAAATCTGGATTCTCATTCGAGCGATCAAGGTGCAGAGTCAAATTCTGCAGATGTACGTTGGGCATCCACTGCTCGATGTTTAGCTCGACAGTTCCAAGTCGTTGATCGAGGGAACGCAGATCAACGCTGATGCACACCGATGTTCGCCGATAGTCGTCGTTCGTTTACGACTCAAACCCAAAGCAGGCGCGGCTTTCGCGAGAAATCGCAATTTTGATCAAGAATCGTTGGCGTCTATCGGCGTCCTTCCGCACTGACTCGAATCAGCCGTATCGCAACCTGGCGCTGTCCGAAAGTTCTGGGCTACCGCACGCGCGTCGTGCCTGTATTTTCGGATGTTTTCATCGGCCGCTCGCCTCATCGAACGACGCGTGAGCGATGACTTTCTGCGAACATCGGCGTTCCTTCGACCAGCGACCGGTAGCTGTCCACCTAAATGGCTAACATGGCCAAAAATCGTTGTCGAAATCGTGAGCTGGGTATGCTACAAAAGGGTCGGTCGCAAGTACGCACGCCCGACGAATACAAACGCGAATACCAGCACGCAGCACGCAGCACCAGCAAGTAAGGAGCTCACCCGCCGACGACACCCGACCTCACTTGCTGGCGCTACGTGCCGGTTGTGGGTCGAAAGTAAAAAGTCGCTTTGCGCAGCAAAAAGCGCCAAAATTCCGCGACTAAAGTCGCCGAACGTTTCAACAAAACGCACGGAAACAACACGTTTTTGAGATTTGGGGGACAACATTGAATGGGAATAAAGTCGCATGAAATCGTTTTTGCGACAACAGCGACAAAAGCGACTTTTTGAGCGGATGGCAAGCAGAGGTCGGCGTACAGGAGTCAACCAGCTCTTGCTGCTACGGAACCGCTCAAGAATAACTTGGGGATTTGATTAACCGCAGAGGACACGGAGAGCGCAGAGATGTGAGCTGGAACATCGATCGACACTCTTGATTGTCGATGACTGGGAGCATTGACTCGTTTTGCTTTCAATTTGTACCCGGAACCCAATTAACCAACTAAGGTAAATCGATTCTGGCAACCAGTCGTCGTTTCAACCCCGTGGGGGACGTAAGCGCGGATTAGCGGGGATTAGTGTTCCTCGCTCTGCGTTCTCAGCGATCTCTGTGGTTCATTCTTTTTTTTACCGATGTCGAGGAAACGCCCAAATTATTCTTGATTCGTTCCTAAGGACAACAACCCGGTGACGTCGTCGCTTCGTTGGCTGATGGCTTATGGCTGAAAGCTGAACGCTCGGCCAGCAAATGCCACCCTGCTGAGCGATGTGGCACTGGCACCCACCTAATTTAATTCAGAAATTCGCTCAAGAAAAACTTGGCGACGTTCATATAAATGAGAATCCCGCTGACGTCGATGATACCCGTGACGAAGGGATTGCTCATCAATGCCGGGTCGAGTCCTAAGCGACGGAAGAGCAGGGGGAGTAGCCCGCCGATGAGGGTGCCGAATAGCACGACTAAGAGCTGCGTCATGGGAACCACCAGCGCATCGACGGCCGAGACCTCCGGCGCCATGAGTCTCACACCAATATAACCTCCAACGGCAAGGAGACTTCCCAAACAGAGTCCCATCACAAGTTCTCGACGGGCAATTTTCAGCCAGTCTTCGACGTGAACTTCGCCGTTTGTGAGCGCAGTGATGACCAGCGTGGCCGATTGGCTGCCCGAGTTTCCGCCGCTCGAGATTACCAGCGGCACAAACCAGCCGAGCCAAGCGACGGCCATCAAATTTTCGTTGTACGACGAGAGTGCGAGCACAGTCGCATATCCCGCGATGAACAGAATCGCCAGCCAGACACCCCGTTTCCAAGCGAGCGTCGCCCAATGGGTTTCGAGATAACCATCGTCGAGCGGCTTGACGCCCGCCGCCATGTGGGCGTCTTCGGTCGCCTCTTCGCGCAACACGTCGATGATATCGTCGTGGGTGACAATGCCGAGCAAATGCTGTTCGTCGTCGACTACCGGAATCGCAAGAAAGTCGTAGTTGGCCACTTTCTCGGCGACCGATTCTTGGTCGTCGGTGGCCAGCACTGTTACCACATTGCGATGCATGAGTTCGCTGATCGGCATGTTTGGCTGGCGAAAGTGCGTTACCAATTGCCGCGCCGAGATCAGCCCACGCAGGTGATTGTGTTCGTCGATGATGTAGTTGTAATAGACTGTTTCGAGTCCCTCGGCCTGACGACTGATTTCTTCGAGTGCCTCGCGAACCGTGAGCCATTCGCTGAGGCGGGCGACCTCGGTCGTCATGACGGCCCCAGCGGTTCCCTCGGGATAGGTCATCAACCGCTCGAGCTCTCGCCGTTCGTCGGTGGGAAGCAGCAACATCATCTGCTCGACGACTTCGGGATTGACTTCGTTGACGAGATCGACGCGGTCGTCGGCCGCAAGGTCAGCAACCAGCGGAGTGATCTGTGCGGGATCGACCGTTTCGACGATCGAAATGCGCATTGGTTCTTCGAGATAGCCGAAAATCTCGGTCCGCCGGCTGACGTCGACTGCCTGCAGCACTTGCCACGCTTCGGCTGGCGAGAGGCCCGCCATGAACTCAGCCGCTCGGGCGGGGTGGAGCACTTCGCCAAACTCGCGCAGTCCCAAACCGTCACCATCGGCGAGCATCTCGCGAAGCTCTGGTAAGTAGAGTGTGTTAACCATGTGAATCCTGGCGACGAGCGAGTCGAACAACAATCGGTGGGCAAACCCGACAGTTTAACTGGCAACATGCGAGTTGGTCATTGGCCGATTGGTCGGTTGAGGCGATATTTCGCTTCGGATTGACACGAAAAGTTGGCGCAAGTACGCTTAGCAAAATAGAAAAAAGTAGGGTACGGGGCAGCCACTGTTCGCTGAGGCGATATCTTGCTGCGTCATTCTGCGGGTGCTAGGAATCAACGGCAGGACCGCGTTAATAGCAAATTAGCGAGCACTAAACTGGCAAGCTTCACTCTGGTCCAGACCATCTAGCGGCATGTCGACCACCGAATCAACCGACGCCCTAACCGACTTATTCGAGCGTTGTCAGTGCCGCATCGGCTACCGCTTTCGCAACATCAAGATGCTTGAAGCGGCCTTGACTCACGCTTCGAGTGCCGACCATCGACTCGAGTCGAACGAGCGACTCGAATTTTTGGGTGACGCGATTCTCGGCGAGATTGTCTGCGAACAACTCTTCCACCGATTCCCCGATCAGTTCGAAGGAGAGCTGACGCGGCTGAAGTCGATTATTGTGAGCCGCCAAAACTGCGCTCGCGTGAGTTGCCAGCTTGGACTAGGCGATTTTTTGATTTTGGGCAAAGGAATGACCACGACGCCGGGCGTGCCTCGATCGGTGCTCGCGGCCGTTTACGAGGCCATGGTGGCAGCCATTTATCTCGATGGGGGACGTGCGGCGGTCGATGAGTTTGTGATCCGCAGCATGAGCGAATCTGTCGAGGCGGCCATCGCAGGCGAAACAGGGGGCAACTATAAGTCACAGCTTCAGCAACTGGCCCAGCGCGAACATGGGGTGACGCCCCACTACCGTGTCATTGCCGAACAAGGCCCCGATCACAGCAAGTGTTTCAAAGTCGCAGCCGAGATTGGCAAGCGACGGTTCGTCGCCGCTTGGGGCCGCAGCAAAAAGGAATCGGAGCAGCGCGCCGCCGAAAACGCACTGTGCGAACTGCAAAGCGAAGCGATCCCTCATGCGGCGGACGAGCCTCAACCCGACGAAACGCTGGCGAGCGAAGTGAAGTCGTAAGCTATCGCAAAGCTCGCAACATGCCGGCCGCTTTGTGCCAGGTTTCTTCGTATTCTTGCCTAGGAAGCGAGTCGGCGACGATGCCGCCCCCGACCGGCAGTTGCCACCAACCACGACTGCAGGTAACGGTGCGAATCAAAATGTTGCTGTCGCATGTGCCATCGAACCCGCAATAAAAGAGCGAGCCACAATAGGCACCTCGAGCGACCGGTTCGAGTTCGGCGATAATTTCCATTGCGCGCACTTTCGGCGCACCGGTGATCGAACCACCGGGGAATGCCGCCTCGAGTGCATCAAAACAGGTAAGACCCTCGCGTAACTGACCTTCAACCACCGAGACGAGATGTTGCACATAGGCATATTGTTCGAGACCACACAATTGGCTCACAACAACCGAACCGGGAGTGCAAACACGGGAAAGATCGTTTCGCAACAAGTCGACGATCATGATGTTCTCGGCACGGTCTTTTTCGCTTGCTTGCAGTTCGTCGCCGGCGTAGAGGTCGGCTTCGGGACGTCGGGTCCGAGCACGAGTGCCTTTGATGGGGCGCGTTTCAACTCGACCTGCGCGAATACTAAGAAGTCGCTCGGGCGAAGCACTGCAGATTTGGTGCGCGCCCAAGTCAAGGTAACCGGCAAACGGAGCCGGGTTCCGCTCGCGGAGTCGACGGTAAAGCTCAATCGATTCGCTGGTCGCGGGACAAAGCAATCGCTGCGAAAAGTTGATCTGAAAAACATCGCCTGCGTGAATGTATTCGACCGCCTGAGCAACGGCGTCGAGATAATGCTGTTCGCTGAAGCAACTCGTGAGGCCAGCGAATCGCGTGGGATATTGCTTGGCGAACTCTTGCAAGTCAGCTACTTGCGATCCCGAAGAGCGTCGCGCGGCGCGCGTCGGTTTGTTGGCAAGCAGTTCACGGAACATGGCGAGTCGCCGGCTCGCTCTGGTCTCGCGAGCCGACCGATCAGTCTCAGGAAAGCCCTGCGAGACGATCCAGGCCTGCTGCATAAGATGATCGAAGACGACGACAACATCGTAGATGCCCGCTGCGACGATCGGAAGTCGAAACTCGTCGCAACGCGGAATGGCAATCCGTTCGAGACTGCGGTTGACGTCGTAGCTAAGCAGTCCGGCGAGCCCTCCTTGAAAGGGGGGCAAGCTCGCAATGGGTGGCGATGAATAACTCGTCATCGCCACGCGGAGTGTGTTGAATGGATCGTGCGACTCGGGTTCGAGTTCGACCCAATCAAAAGGATCGGCAGCGACGAACGAATAACGGCCCAGCCGTTCGTGTGGTTGGGCGCTGTCAAAGAAAACGCAGTGCGGCAACGACGAAAGCCGCTCGGCGACATCCATCGCCGTGAGGTAACCAGGTAATGGCTCGCACAAGGGGAAATTGTCGATCATGGAGCATCCGGCTCGCGACGTTGTTTGGTCAAATAGTGCCGCCGCTCGCCGCGGGTCAGGTGGCCCCATCGCAACGATTCGTCTTGTTCGTAGGTCTTGCCGAGTTTGATGGCCGTGAGTGCTTTGTGCATTTCGTAACCGAGGTAGAACGCATGGCTCGCATCGAGATTTTCTGGTCGCGTACCATTTGCACCGCTCGCTAGCAATTGTTGCATCACGACAAAAGGATCAGAGTCGTGCAGATGAACTTTCTTGCCCACCAGATGAACCTCGCCCGCCAACGCAAAGATACGGTAATCGTTGTCACGGATCGCATCGGCGAGCTTCACAAGATCGTCGGCCATTGGCTCGATGACTTGTTCATCGCGGGCGATGAGCAAGCCTTGCTCAAGATGTTTCGGGAGCATTTCGTGTGCAATCGCATGATGAACGAGCCGCCGCGCAATGTCGCATTCACGGACCGACGACTTGGCCCAATTGATGACCTGTGTTGTGAGCACGCTCGTGATATTCCATTCTTCGCAGAGCGCGAGCAACACGACGTTGACGCCCGCCGAGTCGACGTCGGTGAGTTCGGTGAGGTTGCCGATGCCCATCATCATCGCGGCATCGGGATAACGTTGCCGCGTCTCAGCGAATCGCAGCAGGCTGGCACCGAAGCCAAAACCGATTGGTTCGAGAATCGGATCGAGTCGCATTTCGACCCCGCGCGAGGCGAGAAACTCGATCGTCTCATCGAAACCGGCAAGCGACTTCGGATCGTCGGGCACGGCAACCACCTCGACCTGTCGCTCAAGGGCCAAGTCGGCGACGCGCTCACGATTGCTGCTATTGACCGACAGCACCAGCTCGGCACCGGCGCGAATCGCTGGTTCAATTTCGCGAGAATCGAGACTGTCGATCGAAACGCGATGCCCTGCGTCTTTGAGTGCGGCGACCACATCGGCAACACCAAGCCAAGGACCACCCGGCTCGCAGCCGACATCAATCACATCGGCACCATCGCGTCGCATCGCGTTGGCAGTCGCGAGAATCTCGGCAATCGAGAGTCGCGGGCAATGATTGATCTCGGCAACGATTTCGATTCGGTAGCGACCATAGTCGCATGGTGGTGGCGATTGGCCGAAGTAATCAGGCAAGCGGCGAAGGTCGCGCGGACCAATTTTTATGTTTCGGTCGCCAGCGATTTCCACAAGTGGCCCCAAGTCTCCGTCGCAGTAGCCAGGCAAAAGGATATCGGTCGCTTCAGGTGGTATGCGAGCTTTGCGCGCGATCCAAGGAGGCGTCATCAAAGCCGCAACCGTGATCGGCAGAACGTCAATTGTGTAGGCAAAGCCAAGCGACTCGGACAACGACGTAACGACGCGACGAAGCGAGTGCTCGGCAAGCCGACCGGTAAAGAAATGGTAGTGGCGATCATCCATCGCGAGCTGGTTCCTCGCCTTTGGGATCATAATGACCGGCGAAACCGCCATTGAGCGCGATGACTTGGCAATTGACGAACGATGCGGCCGGCGACGCCAAGAACAGCGCGAGCTGCGCCACATCGTCGGCCATTCCCCAGCGACCTGCGAGTGATTCGCTCTTCGCACGCGTGTTCCAGTAATCCGAAGCGTCGTCGCCCCAACTCGTGCGAATCCAACCGGGTGCGATGGCGTTGACTCTTACCGTCGGTGCGAGCGACTTAGCGAGACTCTTAGTGAAAGCCATGACCGCCCCTTTGCTCGCTGCGAACATCTCGCCACTGTCGCCAGCCATACCAACATCGGCTTGATCCCAACCGATATTGATGATGACACCCGATCCACGTTCGCGCATGACTTTACCAATCCCGCGGCTCAGCAGCATCGTGCCACGAACGTCGACCTCCCACACCTTTTGCAATTTGTCGACAAAGTCGAGTGTTGACAACTCACCGGTCAACACATCGGCCCCGGCATTGTTGATCCAGACATCAACCGGGCCGTCCCGCAGGACGTTGGCTAACAGTGACTTGGTGCCATCGACAGTAGCGAGATTCGCCAGCACACCCTGAGTTCCGCCGCCGACTTGTGTGACGGCCGCGTCAACGCGAGCTTGAGAGTGTCCCCCGTGAACAACGACAGTGGCCCCTTGCTGGGCAAACAATTTTGCCATCGCCAGCCCAATGCCACTGGTGCTGCCGGTGACGACAATGCGCTTGCCTTCAAGCGTGTTATTCAATCGATCTTCCATTTGCCGTCTTGTTCTCAACAATCGTCAGTCCTACTATCGACAGACCCTCAACCTGTCATTCTAGTTGGCTCCCTCTCATGCAGGCAGACCTTCCCGGCAACCCAACGAAAACACGTCCTGTTCAATGGTGGATTCCCGCCGCTTACTTATTGACTCTGCTAGCGATTCGAGGGTTTACGTTTGTTGCGCCGCTGCCTCGCGATGTACGCACGGTGTTGGGCTATGTGTTGTTTTGGCTAGCGCTGCTCGGAACTTGTGGATGGATCGCGTTGCAAAAACGCATGGCGAGACCCGTTCGCTGGGGGGCAGCGTTCGTCGCCATCGGAGCGATGGCGGTCTTTTCGCAAATCGACATCATCAACGACGGCGACGCCCGCATGAAAGGATGGCGGTGGACGTGGCAGGCGAAGCCCGATGAGTCATTAGCAACCAATGTCGATGCAGACAACACGATCGATTGGCAACCGGGTGAATTCGACTACCCAGGTTTTCTTGGGCTGAATTACTGGGCCGAAGTGCCGAGCATTGGAATCGCGACCGATTGGCAGTCGAATCCGCCCGAACTGTTGTGGAAAAAACCAATCGGTGCCGGCTGGTCGGCGTTTGCGATCTTCGGTCCCTATGCCGTGACACAAGAACAGCGTGGCACGACGGAGCTCGTGTCATGTTACGAAGCGATGACTGGAAAGCTAGTATGGACGCACGGCGACGAAGTGCGCTTCGATCCGGGCGACTTGCAAGGTGGCCTCGGAGGTGTTGGGCCGCGGGCGACGCCGACGATCGTGGGCGACCGCATTTATACTCAGGGAGCAACCGGCGTCATTGACTGCCTCGATGCTCGCGATGGCGGCGTCGTGTGGTCGCACAATCCGCAAGCGGGCGAAGAGATTCCGAATCTGTTGTGGGCCAAAAGTAACTCGCCGCTGGTGCTCGCCGACAAGAACCTGGTGGTTGTTCCAGTCGGTCCGGCTGCAATCGGTAAGTCGTCGCCGCTGGCGGGTTCGCTCGTTGCGCTCAACGCTGCAACGGGAGCTGTGGTTTGGGCGGTTGGCGACCGGTTGCCAAGCTACGCGACGCCAGTCCGAGCGACCATCGCGGGAGTCGATCAGATTATCGCTGTTGAAGAAAACTTTGTTACAGCTTATGCCGTCGACGACGGCAAAGAACTTTGGCAGGCTGATTGGCTCGGAAGTTCCGGCGCCGACGCTTCGTGTTCGCAGCCGATTCCGCTGGATGGCGACCGCGTGTTACTCTCGAAAGGCTACGGAGTAGGCGCACGATTACTCGCCATTGCTCGTGAGGGAGACGAGTGGACCATCGATGAAGTGTGGTCAAAACCGGTGCTGAAAACGAAGTTCAGCAACGTGCTAGTCCGCGATGGCTATGCGTATGCCATCGATGACATTTCGGCCCAGTGCGTCGAGCTCGAAACGGGCAAGAGCATGTGGAAGAAACGGAGGCAGCCCGCCATTGGTCACGGACAAAACCTGCTCGTCGGCGACTTGATATTCGTGCTCAGCGAAGAAGGGGAGGGGATTCTCATTGGCGCTAATCCGAAAAAATACGAAGAATTCGCTTCGATGCCGCTGCTAACACCCGAAGGAATCACCTGGAACAACCCAGCGCTGGCGGGCGACCTGCTGCTCGTCCGCAACAATCTCGAAGCTGCCGCTTATCGTTTGCCATTATCGGCGGCGACGGGCGAAAGAGCGACGGGCGAAAGTGATAACGCCGACAATGCCGAGGCCCGTTAGCACCACGGTCGCTGGTTCGGGCGCGGCCACAGCTTCAAGAGCGTTGAGGTCGAGTTGCACGAATTCGTTTCCCACTTGCAGTTGCAAGAATTTTTCGGCGAACTGTTTGTCCCAAACGTGTCCGCCATGAGTGAGGTAGTCGATGTTGCCTAGTCCGTCGAGCACGAACAGTTCGCTACCGGTCGCCCAAAAACCGCCGTCGGGATTGACGATTTGCTGGATGCTAAAAATGATGAAATCGTTGCCCGTGAAAGTATGAGTGCTTGGACTCCCCAGGGCTTCGTAAACCATCAGTGCGTCGAGGTTAAAAGCCTCATCGTCAGGACCGCCGAGCGTGGGGATGTCCATCAAACCGCGAACGGCTGACGTCATGGCGGCATGAGATAGATAGCCGCTTGTTATTCCGGTGAGCTGGTGGAAATCCCACACGGCAAACGCTCCGAGCGCAGTGTCCGCCAATGATTCGGAGTCGATAGAGAACTTGTTGGTATCTCCCATACCGGCGGGATCGGCTGCCGTGAACGGTTCGTTGCCAAAGAGATCGAGGCCGTCAAGGTCGCGCGGTTCGAGGCTATTCGAGACCTGCGCGGCCGACGCCCACAGCCCAGTGGTAGCAATCGCTGCGAAGTTGCCCGCTTTTTCGACACTGATCTCTGCCGCGCCGCCAATCGTAAGTCCACCGTTGGTTGTGAGCGGTCCTGTTAGCGGAACGGAAATCACACTTCCAGACGACGTGTGAGCGCGGTCGTCGATCGAGAACAGCAGGTGGGCATTGTCGGCCAGCAACTCTGGCGTCAACGTATCGACGTGTACGGCCAATGCGTCGATCTCGAAACCGGAAAGCGACGAACTGTTAGTCGTCAGTTGCAGCAACCGCCCGTTGGCGAGCCCACCGCTCCCGTCCCAAGGATTGATCTGTCCCGGCGTCGGTAGTCCGGTCATCGCGTCGCGGTCATTGTCGAACGAAACCTCTTTGCCTCGAATCCACTGGGGCAAGGCGACGACGGGTCCAATGTGGGGCGAAACCGCCGGACCCGTGAATTGGTAAGTGCCAGCCTCGGCGTTCTCGAAAAACGCGACGACCGCAACAACCATAGCAATTGACGTTGGTAAGCGGCTCATTAGGCACCAAAGTGAGTAAAAACATGCGCGGCTGCGGACTTGTGCAGCCTTCACTTTCGATCATGGCGAAGGATCTGTCAATCGAAAGGTTGGAGATATAACCCAAAACCTGTGCAAAACCTGTGGATGAGCGATCTTTAAGAAGGGCGGCGTACTTGGGTTTGATTTGGTTAGTTCACAACCCCCATTCCCAGGAGTTCGCCACCATGGCCGAGAGTACCAATGCCACGATCGAGATGCCAGCCCTCTCCCCGCGTGATGTGCTGAGTGACATTCTTCGACAAGGAGCCCAACAGGAGCAGAAAACAGGAACCAAAAACAGCTTGCACGGGCGTCGATAACGACGACCGGACGCATAACGAAGCGAACGAATTGCTCACGGGAAGTTAAAGGGGACATTCTACTTATTGGTGTAAAGTAGAATGTCCCCTTTAATTCTTCGATGCAGCTGGGCAAAGCTAGTAGCGGTGATGAATGACGCTTACCCAACGTTGGCGGGCACGCAGTATCATATGGTATCCCACTACACCACATTGCCGCGAATCACGCTGATTATAAAGGGTGTGTGGCCCAAGGTTGCATTCTCGCACACTGACGGCGAACTGCTACCGATGCCTTGCCAAGTCACCGAAGTCGACCCCCATTCCCTATTCGATCATCGTCCACGGCTATTGATCGTGTCTTCTCGCTTGTGTATGCTCGCGGTCTGGGAAAGCGAGACTGTCGCAAACTGAGACGAGGGGCAAAGCGAAGTTCGCGCGCTAACGACAAAGCCACTGTGATCCGGTTGTTCGGAAACATGATCAACATCTTTGCTACACAGATCGGGGAATACTCATGAGACTGTCCGTTGTTTTGTCCGCTTTTGTTTTTTCACTTTGTTTGTTCGGTTCGTCTCACGCGAGCACAGTGGTACTTAATGACACGTTCGACAGTCCCAGCTACAGTGTTTTCTCCCTCAACGAAGCGGACACAACGAACAATCCCGACGACATCAGTTTTGCAAGCTTCGGCGGGACAAACAACTCGGGAGGCAACCCAGACGCTTACGGCCTTTTGTTTCACACTCATGACGTTAACCGCGATTCGTTGGGCGAACCGATCGGCGGGAATGGCTTTACTTTTGTCCAGTCATTTCTTGGCGATCAAACAGCATCCTATACGCCATCGCTCGAAGGTGCGATTCAGTTCATTAGTTTCTCCTTGGACGTGCGGACCGGCAGCCCGATTGACTCTTTGTTCTTCGACATAAGTGATTCGAATGGTGGAAGCGTGGCCAATGGCTCAGGCGGCTTTTTAAGCTTAGTAAACGATGGTGAATGGAACACCTACACTCTTGTCGGCGTTGCGCAAAGCGGTGCTAGCGGTCGGGACTTCGCAGGTTCAAATCCCCTGAGATTCGGCTTCGGCTTTACTTCCTCTGCGGATGTCTTCGGAGGCAGTAGTGATTTTTCGATAGACGTAGACAACTTTATTGTAACGGTGACGCAGGTCCCCGAGCCCGCTGCTTTCGTGCTCATGCTGCTTGGTGTCGCCGTTAGCTTGCGCCGGCTGAAGTAGCGGTTAGTTCTTCAGTTAGCAGCAGTTGCAAAAGGGCGTGCCCTCGCGTTCTACCGTCGCCGGGTGCCGGATGCCGGGTGTCACTGCTGGCTCGCCAGCAGTGTGAAGTTGCTGCCCGGATTACATACTCCAGCTATCAACGGCAGCCGTGCGGGACCATACCTAAGCTATTCGGTTATAGAAACTCAAGTAGCCAATCTCGACCACAAACGGCGAGCAAAATACTCGCCTTGAGCCGACGGCGCTAGCTGCGGGTGAAGAGAACCACGGCGACACAACGAGCGCCGAGTCCACGGCGGGCCGATGAAAGTGCAACGTCGTATGGGGCTAACTTCGAACCTGTGAGACCCGAAAAGGTGTCCGGAACCAAGTTACAACGGGTCCGTTTCTGGGGACACTCAACCTAATCGACCAACGCGTGTCGCCGCAACTGGTTTCTGGGAAGCAACTTACAGCCGTCGGTTGAGCGCAGTCGCGGAAGGCTGGCTCTCGCTCGACCAAGATATGCCCCTGGTTAGAATTGGGGGGACCCTTTCTCGCATTGCCACACTACTGCGCGAAGTGTTAATGGCACCCGTACTGCACGACAATCTCCATCAGAGGATCGTTCGATGCCAGATGACCCGGTCACAGCCACATTTACGATTACGCGGGATGAATACATCCGTGCGATGCGACGATACTATCAGACGCAACTTCGCCCGAAGCGAGATCTGATTGGCAGCGTCCTTTCAATTCTCGGAGGAATGTACCTGCTGCAAACGGACGACATGCCGGGATTGGCGTGGATGCTTGTTGCCGTCGGCGTGATATTTCTGTTGCTCGTTGTCTACATCGTGGTGCTGCTGCCCCACTTGATGTATCGCTACCAACCGAAGCTCCTAGCGGAGTACCGACTTCACTTCGCGGACGACGCGATTGGTTTTCAAACTGACGAAATCGACTCGAAGCTGAAATGGTCGCTTTACCATTCATGGCTGCGTGACGACGAATTCTACATCTTGTATCATGGCAAACGTGACGTAACGGTCCTGCCGCGGCGAGCGCTCGCAGATGGCGCTGACCAGCGACTTGCCGAGTTGTTGCGTCACAAGATCGGTCCGCCTTTGAAGTGATGCGAAGATCACAACGACGCAAAGCTCCGGTACGCCTGCCGGCAGGGAAAATGTGTTGACCGTCGCTCCCCCCAGTCATTGACCGGGGGCAAAATTGCAACGCTATTCGGCGGCTTGCTCTTTATGGATGCCGAATTTGTAAACTTGCACGTGCGTGTATTTTTCGCCCGGGTTGAGAATGACCGAGGGAAACTCGGGATGGTTGGGCGAGTCGGGGAAGTGCTGGGTCTCGAGGCAGAACCCGCTGCGGTGGGCGTAGGTCTTGCCGTCTTTGCACGGGTGCCATGCCCACATCGCGCAGCAGGGTGGGCATGAGCGCGGCGTCAACTCGTGCATGTTGCCTCTCACTCGGTCGTAACCGATAATCGGCCCATGGCTGCTCCGCATCGGAAAAAATGCAAACGCTACGACGTACCCGGCGACGCGCACTTTCTTACTTTCTCGTGTTTCCGTCGACTGCCGTTGCTCGCTCGCGACCGGACGAGGCAGTGGCTCGTTCGCGGAATCGATCGTGCTCGCAGCGCCAATCCCTTCGATCTGTGGGGCTGGGTGATCATGCCCGAGCATGTGCATCTGCTGATCTTGCCGCACGATGAAATCGCCATTTCGCCGATTCTTTCGAGCATCAAACAAAGCGTCGCGAAGACAGCCATCGCTTGGCTTCGGAATCAAGCTCCCGACTTCCTGCAGCAACTCGAAGACAAGCAGCCCAATGGCCAGGCGACTTATCGATTCTGGCAACGGGGGGGTGGCTACGATCGTAATTTGCGAAGCACACGCGACATTCACGAGAAGTTACAGTACATTCATGATCATCCCGCTGGTCGGCAGTTGGTCGCGCGTCGTGCCGATTGGTTTTGGTCGAGCGCGATGGCGTGGCAAACCGGCGGCAGCGAGCCGTTGGCTATCAATCGCGAGAGTTTCCCTGCGCTTACGCCGCTCGATGATCGAATCGACGGGGCGCTGATGAGGGATTGAAGTCCCGTGAGGACATCTTTCCGTAACTACAACTTGTGACCGCATTCATGCTCACCCTGCTGCGCGATGTGAGCATGGCACCCGTGCTTTGTGGCAACTTTGAAATCGTGGAAATAACAACTGTACAGTCACGGATAAGTCGAGTTATAAAAATACCGGGAAAAAAGCTCTTGATGACCATCGGCGCAGGTGTTCCAGTGTCTCCGCCGAATTCGCCAATTGGCCTGATTTGGACGTGGTATTCATTTATACCCGCCGACCAAGCGGCTGCGGACAACCAGTGTAAGAACGCGGTCTACGGTCCATGGTCGCCAGCAGCAATCAAAAAATGTCCGTCATGGTAGTTGAACAAATACGAGTTTAGCAATGTCATCTAAATATTGGCGTTTTGCATTTTCTATTCGCAGCTTGGGTGTGTTTGTCGCAATAGTTGCGTTCGTCGCTCTAACGTGGAAACTGAGTCGCGATTTGGGATCGATGCGATCGGAAGTAAGACGACTGGAAAGTCAGTTGTATAAGAATCAGACCATACAAGTTGAATACGGTAGCTTTGTAGTTGCCGAGGTGGACTCACAACTTTATGGACTCCGCCTTTCACGATCGGTCGACCGTGATGTCGACTATGAATGGTATAAGCTCGATGCGACTGTGTCCGAAAATGAAGAGAAGGGGGAGAGCTACCTTGAGAGGTTGAAGAAAAATGGAGAATGGGCGAATGGAACAACTAATGAGACGCAGGGCGAATCGAACATTCCAATCGGACCTATTACAGTGCCGTGGTCAAGTGGTGGCAAACGATGGGGATGGATTTACCTCTCCGAAATTGACGAACCGATTCGCATTTACTCGCGTCAATTATACGAGTCCGATCTCGATAATCTGACGTTTCTCGACGAAGAGCTTTGGATTTTAACGAAACCACGGAACTAAGACCGTGTCCCGAATAGCGTGATTTAAGAAAAACTGCTACGGCTCCTCCTTTGATTTGCGTTCCAAGGAAGGAGAAGCCGCAGCATGAAGAACGAACAGCAGTATCCCAGCGATCTCTCGGACCAGCAATGGCGGGCAAGATAAGGTGTCAGGAACCGATTTCAATCGTCTCGGATGGCACCGTAACCGTTCACGCCCCGGTGCAAGCACCCGAGAAACCGGGCTAGACTCGCACGGTCGATTTCGGCCCCAATACTTGCATGAGCAAGTTGCCGCCGGAACTGGAAGCCGAAATGACGCCCGCTGTCAAAGCGGCTTTCT
>JBGSRO010000217.1:0-12071 GCA_041737535.1 Pirellulales bacterium
ATTGGAGAGCCCGATGAAGGTCTTTACTACTGGTCAGGTCGCAAAGATCTGCAAGGTGGCCCCCCGCACGGTCAGCAAGTGGTTTGACTCGGGACGCCTCAAGGGATACCGAATTCCGGGTTCCCAAGATCGCCGCATCCCACGCGAGTACTTGATCCGTTTCCTGAAAGAACATGGAATGCCCCTGGGCGACCTCGAAGACGAGGCCATGGCGAAGGTGCTGATCGTTGCTCAAGACCAAGTGTTGATCGAAAACCTCAAGCGGGAGTTGCCCGTCGAGCGGTCTTTCAAGACCTCGACAGCCGCCTCTGGTTTCGAAGCCGGCATTCAAGCAGAGAGTTTTCACCCAGACTGCATTATTGTTGACTTCTCGATCGGACAGGTCGAAGCCCTGCAGATTTGTCAAAACCTGCGTCGCAACAGCGACTTCGGCAACACCATTCTGATCGCTTTGCTCCCCGATGACGGTTCGAGCATCAGCTTCGACCGTTCGAGCATCAACGAAACATTCAAGAAGCCATTTGACTCGGCACTGCTTGCCGAGCGTCTTCGCACGTTGATCGGTGGACGTAAAGAATTGGTTTAGCTTCCTTTTGGTAAAGGGCCAATTCACCGCTCAAGAGCGGATCATGATATAGGCAACAGCAACCGAATGATTCGGTTGTGGGCAAAGCAGCGGTGCATCCCGAACCGCTGCGGCCACGTTGCTCCGCACAGAAGCCTCGCCAGTTTTGGCGAGGCTTTTTGCGTTGCGGTTCTTGGCGGGACATCGCCAAGTCGTTGATCGAGGGAACGCAGATAAACGCGGATCGACAATTCGTCTCGTAGTCTCGCAGACATTCGTCAAATATGCGTCGATGGTCAACGATTCAAATCCAAAGCCGGTGCGGTCGTTTCTGGACATAGCATTTTCCAGCAGCAATCGTCCGCACCGCGCCGAACTCGCGAGCGACAGACAGGTGCTAGGCAGTGATTCGTATGAGGTAATGCTTGCCAATTTGGTCACGAAGTCCGCGCTCGACCGGTCACCCGCCTTCGGCAATCGACGACAGGTCGGTGAAGGGTTGAGGGACCCCGAGATGGTGTGGCTCGAGCAGCGAAGAGAGTCCGTCGATTCGCCGCCCAACATTTTTAAGCAACAAATTGAACGCAGTGGCCACGTCGGGCATGAACCGTCGAATGAGCAAATCGCGGTCGAAAAACAGGATACTCTACTGCCGAGACGGCAATACGTTGTCGAATTCGAGGGTAGCACTTTTTCTTAGCCGTCGATACGTCGTTGATATCTGGCGCTGGTCATTGAGATCTATTTGCTTGCGAGGGCCAGGGGGCTTCGGCTGATCGAAGTTGTGATTAGGTTACCCGCCTTCCAATTGGCTTGACCGCCGCACAACTCGCTCAACTAGCGACCGCTTGAGGGACAGGTTGACGGTTTAGCGACCAAACTCGCTCGAGAGCTCGCTGACATCAGCCGCTGGCTCAGTTTCTAAATCGCTACTGACAATCGCTTTACGAGGAAATCACAAATTAGCAGTGATCGTTGGCACACCAAATGCGTTCAATTGGTTTCGCAGCATGTACGACTGCGACTATTGGCTTTTGAACTCTTCAGCCTCTTTGGTACTTGAATCGTTCGTTCTCGATAAAGGAGATTGTCATGTTAGGTTGGGCACTCACATTCTTGGTGATCGCGCTCATCGCCTTTGCTCTTGGCTTTGCCGGGGTCGGCGCGGCAGCCGCCGGAATCGCCAAGATTCTCGCGGTGGTGTTTCTCGTTTTGTTTTTGGTTAGCTTGCTCGTTCCGCGCTTCCGCGGCGGTTTCTAGCACCCAAGTTGGAAAAGAAATATTTCCAGCAAACGATGGCCAACCGGTCGCGCTATGGGCAATATGTATGCGAAGAAAGCTCGGCTGGAATGGCGATTGCCGTTTCGTTCGAGCGGTCTTCGGCCGCCGGAAAGTTCTTGCGCACGTTGACGAAAACCGTCAAGCAAGTTGGCAAAAGGAAATCTCGCTTCGACCGCGCTTTCTGCAAGGTGCCGTCATTGCGTCGAGTTGCTACAGAAGATTGCCATTAACTTTCTCACCGTGACAACGGCCGGTGAGCATGGCCATCCTGCTGCGTTGTTAATAAAAAGTGAAAGCTCTAGCCGTCAACAACTCGACTCGCATCGCCGAAATACCGCAAGCCGACGCCATCGAGTTGGCGGGGCAATTCGCGTGGTTGCTCGATGACGCGTTCCGAATTCCTGGTACAAACATCCGCATCGGTTGGGATGGCCTAATTGGTCTAATCCCTGGCGTGGGCGACGTGGCAGCGAGCATTCTTGCACTCGTGCCGGTTGCCTGCGCGTACAAAATAGGCGCGAGCCGCTGGATTCTTGCACGCATGCTGGCGAACGTCGCCATCGATGGAGTGGTCGGCGCGGTGCCAGTCGTCGGCGACTTGTTCGATGTTTTTTTCCGGTCGAACCGTCGCAACCTCGCACTGCTCAAGCGGGTGACCGACGCGAAGCGTCGATAAATCCGGCGTAAGTCGCTGCCCACTCTCCTCCTGTCGTCGCGAGTTGTCACACCTTCGACTCAGCTCCGTTCGCTTGGTTAACTTGCCCGTTGAGCGTCCAGAAGTCGTAGAGGACGCCAACTCCGCAGAGCCCGACAGTCACTAAAAAGAGAATGCCGGTGATCCATTTGCCCATGTAGAATCGGTGAATTCCGAGCACGCCGACAAAAGTGAGCAATAGCCACGCGATCGTATGATTAATGGGGCCGGAAATCGACGCTCCCTCCGCACGTCGCTGCAAGCTGGGCATCAGAAAAAGATCGATAATCCAGCCGATCAGCAGCAACCCACCAGTAAAAAACCAGATGGTGCCTGTGATAGGTTTACCATAATAAAAGCGATGGGCTCCCAAAAAGCCGAACAGCCAAAGCGCGTAGCCGACGGCAAGAAAGTGGGTTTCGTCGCGGTGTGATCGAGTCGGTATGTCGAGTTCGGTCGTCGGAGGGAACATCGTTTTGTTTCTGCAACCGGCAGGGCACTTCGGACTAGACTCCGACAATTGTTCGCGGACAAGCATCGGTTCTTGGTCAGACTCGCGTAGTAAGATCAGCAAGTTGGACTAATTGTTCCTACGATTTCTCTCAAGCTCGGGTTTGCCAGCCGATTGCCCGCCGACCACTGTGGTCGGCAATCGATCAGCTCCATCTAGTTTCTGCGGCGTTTACCAGCAAGAATCAACCGAATCAATCTCGATGGGGCATCTTCGTGAACGGCACGCTGATTGCTCCTAGAACATCTTGGTCAAACGCCGACCGCCCCAATTCATGGCCCGACTCCGAGCTATGGGCTAACTCACCCAATTCGATGATCCCCAATGCCACGCCTACTTTCCATCGACGATGATCGTTCGGTACATCATTTGGTCAGCCGCGCGCTCGAGCCTAGTGGTATCGAAATCACTTCGGCACTAACGGCCAAAGACGGAATCGAGGCGATAAAGTCCGAATCTCCTGACGCGGTGCTGCTCGACGTGATGTTGCCCGACATGTCGGGTCTCGACGCTTTCAAACTCATTCGCGATGTCGACTCGCGGTTACCGGTGATTATCGTAACGGCTGCCGGCAGCAGCGAGAATGCCATCGCGGCAATGAAGCTCGGTGCGTTTGACTATCTCACCAAGCCAATCGACGTGGCCCAGCTACAACGGTTGGTGGCAAGTGCGATCGAGTCACGACGACTAGCGAGTGTGCCAGTCGAAATGAACGACCTGACCAAGCCCGAAGATCGCGGCGACACGTTCGTTGGTCGCTGTGCGGCAATGCAGGAAGTCTTCAAGTCGATCGGACGTGTCGCGCCACAGGATGTTCCCGTTTTGATTAGGGGCGAAAGTGGCACCGGCAAAGAACTGGTCGCCCGCGCCCTCTATCAGCATGGTGCGCGAAGCGATGGTCCGTTTCTCGCGGTCAACTGTGCGGCACTGTCGGAGACATTGCTCGAGAGCGAGCTCTTCGGCCACGAGAAAGGGAGCTTCACCGGCGCCCACGATCGCCGAATCGGCAAATTCGAGCAATGTGACGGCGGCACAATTTTTCTCGACGAAGTGGGAGACATGTCCTTAACCGTCCAAAGCAAAGTACTGCGACTGCTGCAGCAACAATCGTTCGAGCGCGTCGGTGGCAATGCGACCATTACGACGAACGTCCGCATCGTCTCGGCCACGAACCGCGACCTCGAAACGATGTGTGCCGAGGGGGAATTCCGCAATGATTTGTTCTATCGGCTCAATGGATACACGATTACGCTACCGCCTTTGCGTCATCGCGGCGATGACCGCGTGATGTTGCTACAACACTTTCTCGCCGTGCTGAATCGCGAACTCGACCGCGATGTGCAGGGCGTTGCTCCCGGCGCCATGCGGCAACTACTCGACTACGACTGGCCCGGCAACGTGCGCGAGATGCAAAGCGTGGTTAAGCAAGCCATGCTGCACTGTTCGGGTCCAGTATTGATGGCTTCGGCACTGCCGGTAGAAATCATTCCGGCGGCCGTTTCGCCTCGACTACAGCAGATCGAATCGCATTCCGACAATGACACATCGAGTCAAAACGGATACGCCCGAGCCAATTCTGCCCTGGAAAGTCGCGATGACGAATTGGCTCAATTCATCGAAGCACGCATCGTTGCCGGCAGCGGCGATCTCTATGCTGAGGTGCTCACATTCGTCGAGCGGAAATTGCTCGCGAAAGTCCTCTCCCACGCCGTGGGCAACCAGTCCGCAGCCGCACGGATGCTTGGCATCACACGCGGCAGTCTCCGCAACAAGATTCGCGCGAATGGCATTGTCATTGGACCCGACATTCACGTCGAGGCGTAGCGGAGAGGCAACTTTACGCAACGTCTTGATTCTGGCGATAGGTTGAGAGAAAACCTCGAAGTTGCTCGAGTTGTCGGGCGAGCAATTCGACCAAAGCGGGCAGAGCTTTGGCCCGTTGCTCGCGGGCCGCTTCTTCGATCACCCCCGCCGCAGCAGCGGCTGGCAATGCTTCAAACGTGGCGGCAAGACCTTTTAAGCTATGCGCGGCGCGTTCGAGCGACACGTAGTCACCTGCCGCTAAACTCTCACGCGCGACTGTCAACAGCGCTGGTCCATCGTTCTCGAAGAACTCGATCAACTCACACAACAATTGCCGATCGCCACGTAACCGCTTCAGGGCCGTCGCCAAATCGGCCACGGCGGCTTCGGCTGAATGAACTGCGGGCGACATAGGTAACAATTTATCAAAACTGGGCAACGGCTGAAATTAATCGCCTGACGATTCCACTGGCTGGGAGGGAGCTGATTAGATTTACCCCTAACTGCAAAAGCTGTGCCAACTTTTACTCGCCAGGATCCAATAAAGTATGGCGTCGCGACCTCCCACGACGATCGTTTCATGACCATGAGAATGATTCGGCACCACTCAACCTGGTTTGGCCTCGATCGCGCAAATTCTTTTTTATTGAATGCTGCTGGCAAAATCAGCGACTATCGCCCATTCAACGGTTCGACAGCGACTCAACAGCGACTCGGGCAAGCTGATCGAACCGTCGATTGGCGAGTAACCGACGGCTGATCCGCTCGGCCTGTGTCCAGCCAGCGCGGATCTCTTGCAGTCGCCTCTTGGCAGCAGCGCCCAGCGATTGATTGTTTTCTGGTGTTTTCATGGCGAACTTCCTTCAGTATTTTTTGACGTTGGTGGTGGCAGAATCGAGCAGTTTCCGCGATAGTATCCGCAAGGCCCGTTCTGCTTGCGCGATCTTCGGGTAATTCGCGGCGATCGCGTGATCATTTCCGCAGAGTTTGGCTCATCAATTGCCTTAGTCTCGGCTGACCTAGTCTCGGCTGAGAGTCTCTACGCAGGCACACGGCCCGCAGTTCACCCACGATTCACACGAACGTTTGCAATCGCCGAAAAAAGCACCCCTTTTCATGTTTAGTTTCCTGTTTGATACCGAGGGTTTTCCTGCTCGCTGGGATTGTGGTACGGCGTGGCAAGAGTCGCCTTGGCTGGGATGGCTTCACATTGTGGCCGACTCGACTACGGCGGCCGCTTACATTGCCATTCCCGTGCTCATGATGGTTGCATTGCAGCGTGTCAAGCAATTGCCGGCGCCACGACTGCTGTCGCTATTCGCCATCTTCATACTTGCTTGCGGCTCGGTCCACCTGATCGAAGCGATCATTTTTTGGGTGCCCATCTATCGCCTTTCGGCAGTGGCAAAGTCCGTCACAGCCATCTCGTCGTGCATCACGGCGGTTGTGTTAGCGTTCACTTGGCCAAGGCTGCTACAATATCGAAGTCCCGAGGATCTTCAGCAGGAAGTCGGTCGCCGCACCGAGGAACTTGCCGATACCGCGCTCAGGCTAAACGACACTAGGCAGCTACTCGAAGAACAAAAAGAACGGTTGGGAATGGCCCTCGACGCGGGCGCGATGGGCACCTGGGACTGGAATCTCGAAACCAACGAAGTGCTCTTCGATGCGGCCCAAATCAGGTTGACCGAATTGTCGGGTCGACCCGATGTCGAGGCAGGAGCCGAAGTCATTGCGGCGCAAGACTTCTTCGACATTGTCCATCCCGATGATCGCGATGGACTCAACACGGCCGTCAGGCAGGCCATCGACGAAGGTCGAGAATACAGCGAAGCATTTCGCATCATCACGGCAAGTGGAATCACGCGGTGGATTTCCGGTCGTGGCAGTCTCATCGAGAAGCCGGGTCGCGAGCGGCGACTTGTCGGTGTCAATTACGATGTCACCTCACAGAAGGAATTTGAGGCAAAGCTGTCGGCCGCCCGCGCCCAAGCAGAAGCGGCCAACGAAGCCAAAAGCCGCTTCTTGGCCAACACCAGCCACGAAATTCGCACACCCCTCACCGCGATCCTCGGCTGTGCCGAAGCGATGGTCCGTACCGCCACCGACGATGCCACCGCCGAAACTGCCGGCCTCATCCAACGACAGGGCAAACTGCTGTTGCGGCTGCTCGACGATGTGCTCGATCTATCGCGCATCGAGGCGGGCCGAATGACTGTGCGAAAGGAGGGCAATTGCGACTTGCACTCGCTGCTCGAAGACGTGCGGTCGATGTTGCAGCCGCAAGCTTCCGAAAAGCAAATCGACTTCGACCTGATTATCGACGAGCGAATGCCTCGCTTTGTGAGAACTGACCCCATCCGACTGCGGCAGATCGCGCTCAACTTGGTGTCGAACGCGATCAAATTCACCGACACGGGCAGGGTCGCTGTCAGAGCGGAAGTGGATAATTCTGGAAGCGATAATGTCGAAGACAACGACGCAGCCGCCCGAGGCCCCGAGCTAGTGCTCTCGGTCCACGACACCGGTTGCGGCATTCCCGACGACAAGCAATCGGCCATCTTCGAGGCCTTTCATCAATGCGCTGTCGCCGACGATCAGGCTGTGGGCAACCACAGCAACAACCGCGGCGCGGGACTCGGATTGGCCATTGTTGCAAAACTGACCAAACTGCTCGGCGGGCAACTCCAGGTCGACAGTCAGCTACATGTCGGTTCGACATTTACCATTCGGTTACCTTTGTTGGAACCAACCGCCAATGAAATCGACGAGACGCGCGGCACACAGTCGGCTGACCAACCGCCGCCGCCGCTCCGTCAAGGCCGTATCATTGTCGCCGAAGATACCGCCAGTGTGCAATTCTTGCTGCGAAAAATTTTGGCCAAGCACGCGAACGTGCTCGATGTAGTCGACGACGGCAAAGCTGCGCTCGACCACATCGAAGCGGCCGCCGGGCGAGGCGAACCTTACGACGCAATCGTACTCGACATGCACATGCCCGTTATGTCAGGCTACGACGTTGCGCGGAATGTCCGTTCGGCCGGGCTTTCGACACCTATCATTGCGCTCACCGCGAGCGCGCTTGTGGGCGATCGCGAGCGCTGCCTCGAAGCGGGTTGCACATCCTATGTGCCGAAACCAATCGACTGGGACGCCCTCGAGCGCGCGGTGCAAAGCAGCCTCGAACAATCGTCCAGTTCCGCGGCGAAGTCTGACACAGCAAACTAGATGCTCGCATATCACACAGCCTCTCAAGCCTCTTGCTTGCGTGCGTGTACCAATACATAAACGCACGGCACCAAGAACAAAGTGAGCACCGTCGACACGACGAGGCCGCCAACTAGCGCCCTTGCCAACGGCAACATCGCCTCGTTGCCCGGCGCGTAGTGAAAACACAAGGGCAGCATCGACGCGAGCAGTGTGAGCGACGTCATCAAAATCGGCCGCAGTCGCACCTTGGCCGACTCGCGAGCCGCCTCCGTCGGCGTCCGTCCGGCGAGTCGCAATTGGTTCGCGAATTCGACGAGCAAAATGCTGCTGTTGACGACCACGCCAATCATCATCAGTGTTCCCATGAGCGATTGGATGTTGAGCGTCGTTCCCGTCAACCACAACACAACGAGCACGCCTGAGATTCCCAGCGGCACCGCCAGCATAATGATCAGCGGGTCTGTGAACGAGCGAAACTGTGCCATCAGTACCAAATAAACCAGCAGCGTCGCGACACCGAGCCCGACTCCCATCATCTGCGCACCTTGCTTCATAGTTTGCACCGGCCCACGGACGGTCGCCTTGACGCCAGCGGGAAGTTCCATTGCCGCGAGCGCCGCTTCGACATCGCGTGCGACCGAACCGACGTCGCGCCCGACAGCATTCACATACACGTCGTTGACGCGAGCGATATTGTAGTGAGCGATCTCGGCTGGAATGGTCACCCGTTTGATGTCGGCTACATTCGACAGCGGCATCGTCATCGGACCTTCGGCCGTGTCGATCGACAAGGGAATATTGCGCAAGTCATCGAGCGATTCGATTTCGTTTGTTTCGTATTGCACCCCCATAAAGAAGTCGACGCCCGATACGGGGTCGACCCAAATCGTGGGGGCATAACCGACGCTCGACCCAAGCGACGCGAGCACGCTCTTGGCCACGTCTTCTTGATCGATACCGAGCAGCTTCGCCCGCGTCCGATCGACCTCGATATCGAACTGAGGCGTGTCGAGAGTCTGGCCAATTTGCACGTCGGCGGCACCACGAATCGGCTTGATTTGCTCGACCACCTGTGCGGCGACCGTCCGGCATTGTTCGGTGCTACCGGCCGAGATTTGTACGTTGATCGGAGTCGGCACACCTTCGTTGAGTGCCATGTTAACGATGCTGCCATTAACGAACAGAAACTGGTCGGTCGGGAACTCTTCGGCCAGCAACTCGCGAAGTTGGTCGACATAATCGGCCGTCGACGTCTGGCGTCCCTCGGTGGCGAGATTCACCAGAATGTAGGCCGTTTCGGGACCGGAGTTCGAGCTTAGGACCGTCGAGAAGCCGGCTCCCTTGCCGACCGGTAAGCCAATGTTCGCGATGATGGTCTTGATTTCCGCTTCGGGAATGGTCGCTTTGATTTTGTCTTCGATTTTCACGACGAGTTTTTTCGGTCGCTTCGAGAGAGGTGCCGGGTGCCGTTTTGACCCGCAGCTCAAAAGCCCCCGCGTCGACCTCGGGAAACAACTCTGAACCGATATGCGGCCAAGTCAGGAGCGAAGCGGCTATCAGCGCGATTGTGGCGAATGTAAACAGCCAAGCATTGTTAAGGGCTGCCAGCAGAGCCCGATCGTAAAGCGTCGATCGTTGGCTTCTGTCCTGACTCGTGTTTGCATCGACCTTCGACCGACGCATCAGCGTAGCGCAAAACGCCGGTACAGCCGTCAGTGCGATGACGTAAGAAGCGGCAATCGTGAACGTCGCCGCCGTCGCCAGCGGCAAGAACAAATAGCGAATCATTCCCGTCAGAAAGATGGCCGGCACAAACACGGCGAGCGTCGTCACAGTACCGGCGAAAATCGGTCCGGCCACTTCGATTGTGCCATCGCGAGCGGCGTCGCGCGACGATTTACCCATGCCAAGATGGCGAATGACATTCTCCACGACAACAATTCCGCCATCGACCACGGTGCCAATCGCGAGCGCAATACCGCCGAGAGTCATCACATTGATCGTGTTTCCCGTGAAGGCAAAACCGAGTCCGCCAATCAAGATCGACAGAAACAACACGACCAAAATCGCAATCGTCGGCAGCAGGCTCCGCAGAAAGACGGCGACGACAATCGCCACCAACAGGGCGCCCAACGCAATCTGCCAATACAGACTCCGCATCGCCGTACGGATGTAGTCCGACTGATCGGCAACGAGCGTGACGTTGGTCGACTTGGGAATTTCGCCCAACTCTTTCATGTTCGGAATTTCGCGGGCGATGCCATCGTAGATGCGGTCGACAACCGCAATCGTGTTTTCGCCCGGCTCGCGGAGCAGGGGACAATAAACGCTTCGCTCGCCGTTGACGCGAACGATGTTGTATTGCAACGCCGCGTCGTCTTTCACGTAGCCTACGTCGCGAATGAAGATCGGTGCGCCGTCGCGAACGGCAATCGTCACGTTCTCGATCTCATCAACGCCTGGCAACGTGTTGGTGGGATGCACTTGGTATTCGCTATCGCCCATTTTGACGCTGCCGGCCGCTAGCACGAGATTAGCTTTCCCTAAGGCTTCGACAACATCGTCGGCGCTGAGATTCTGAGCACGCAGCTTCGCTGGGTCGACATAGACCATCATCTGGCGAAACTTGCCCCCGAACGGATGGGGAATTTGCACGCCGCGAAGGCTCCCCATTTTGTTTCGCACGGCGTAGTAGCCAATGTTGTAGAGTTCGGTTTCGTCGAGTCCCTCACCCGAAATAGCGGCCAGCACCACCGGCAGATTGGCTGGCTCACTACGCAGCGTAAATGGCCACTCGATGCCTGGCGGCAAGTGGAACATGTCGCTCGCTTCGAGGTTGACGATGTCGTTCATCGCCGCACTCGGATCGGTGCCGGGCTGAAAGAAAATCTTGATGACCGCCGCCCCCGGAACAGTCCTCGACTCTTGGTGTTCGATCCCCCCCGCGAGCGTCAGCGCTCGCTCGACACGCGAGGTGACACTCTTTCTTTTCCATATCCAAAGTTGGCAAACCGGGATACGAAAAAAAACTCACGACGACCGGCTTGCGAAAGTCGGGCAAGATGTCGACTGGCAAAGTCGGTGCAATGGCCACCGCCAGCACGCAGAGACCAATCGCCGTCGCCAGCACGGCGAAGGGATTCTTCAGAGAGAAATTGATGAGACCCATGTGCGATTAGCCAGTTGGAAAGTGCTTGTATCGTTGTGAGCGGGTTTTTCGTCATTCCCACCTGCGCGGTAATGACGACTCGCTTCGCGAGATATCCCACTAACGGCATTGCGAATTGCTAAGGTAAGACACGCACAACATCACCGTCACTGAAACGTTTGATATGAGCGTCGATGACTTTCGCTCCGGCGGCAACATCGCCTTCGATGGCGACAAGCGGCCCGTCGTCGTAGCCGATCGTGACAGGAACCTTCGTTACTTTGTCGTCGCTAACGGTGTAAATGAAGCTGTTGCCGGTCGCGTCGAAGCGAATGGCCGACGCCGGGAGCGTCAGTGCCGATGGATTCTCAAACAATTTGATCGTCGCTTCACCGTACATACCCGGCAACAGTTCTCCACCTTTGTTTTCGACCTCGCACTCAACCATCATCGTTCGCGACCGTGCGTCGAGGCGGCCGGCCGCTCGCGAAATGCTTGCTAACAGGCTCGCCGAACCGTTCGCAGCGAACGAAATGCTGACCTCGTCGCCGATGTCGACAAGCGGAGCATCGCGCTCGGGGACGATCGTCTCGACGCGTAGCTTGTCGACTTGTTCGACGACAAAGTGGGGCGAGGCGTCGCTGCTTGGCTGTCCGGCTCGCACGAGATCGCCTGGGTCGATGCCGCGATGCGTGACCACACCGGCGAACGGTGCTTTCAGTTCGCAATAACCAACCATTACGGACGCTTCGTCGCGGTGAGCCTTCGCGACCTGGGTTTCGGCGGCAGCGGCTTGCAGTTGTGCCTCGGCGGCGGCGATCGACGCCTGTGCGACGTCGGCACGTGACTCGGCGCGTGT
>JBGSRO010000243.1:0-2969 GCA_041737535.1 Pirellulales bacterium
GCATCGCTTCGTGGCTCAATCGCTACCGCCGCATTCTGGTGCGGTGGGAAAAGAAGGCCAAAAACTACGAAGCCTTGTTGCATCTCGTCTTCGCTCACATCCTGTGGCGGAATTCTTGAGGTTCTGGGATAGGTTCTAAGCAGTCTGTCGAACGGATCGCGGTGGTGAAATGGCAATTCACTCACGAGCGCAAATTCCGGTAGCCCCGGCGACAGCAATCGCCAACCCGGCATTGTCAGCGGAATTCGCAAGAAACCTTCGACGGAAGTCGCAAGGTCGAGTTTACCTACGCTCGACTTAATGGCGATCTCCCAACAACTGGCGATGCTGATGCACTTTTCGTTTGCGTCGCTATCGATAAGCGATCTCGCGTTGGCATTCAGTTTGTCACTAGAGGTCGCATGCCACAGCAGCGCATGTGTATCGAGCAGTATTCTCACTCCATGTATTCCTTGAAATCATCGAGTGGCTCGTCGAAATCGTCGCTGATGCGAATCACGATATCCCGGCCCCAACCGGCCACGAGACCAGTCGACGTATTGGCAACGTTGGTCGGAAAGCTGTGCAGCAATTGCTCAAGCCGCAACTTCTCGTCAGGCGAGAGTTGCTCGACTTGTTTGACTAGCTGGTCGAATGACATCGTGCTCATATATAAGTTCTACCACGATCCCGGCACTTGTGCTAAACGAAAAAGGGCGTCTGCGCCGCTTTGAACAATCTAGTCCACGGCGAACCGTCACACGACGAAAGTGTGACCAGTGCCACTCGTCAGTCCTCATCGGATTGCCGCCTTCTCTCATCGAGCGTCCTCCCCTGTGCATCCTTCCATTCCAGCCAGCCATTGGCCGATCGTCCCATGAGTACGATCGCAGCGCGGCTAGGCGATTTAAATAATTGATCCTTCTGGAAAACGAAACGGCCATCGAGTTCTTTAATTACGCCCGATTCAATTAAGTTGTCGCGTGTGCTGCCGAGACCCCACTGATCGTACGAAGGAGTATTGTTCACCCGGCCGCTCGACCCAGCCAACACGACAAATCCTTCACTGGTGTAAATGCCGGTGCCGTCCGCTTCCGATCCTTTACAATAATACTTCTCTTCTTCTGTCTTTGATTCAACTTTGGCAACTGCCGTAAATGCTGGATAACCCAGTGTCGCCAGTAGGGTTTTTGCGGTGTCGAATATCTCCAAGCAGTCAGCCTCAAGCGGTGGCGGAGTATGAGGTTGGCTGGCGGCATTGCCGTTCTCGTCCCGATATCGACCCGCTTCCCGGCAAGCCTTCAGGCAATACCACTCGAGAAAGACCGCGTGCGTCTGCGTCAAGTTGTTTGTCAGCGATACGACAACGAGCGCCCGCTCCCAAAAATCTTTCTTCGAGTTGTGGTGATTTAACCTAGCCCGAAGATCGCCCGTTTGTCCGATGTACACTCGCGGTTCGGAATCATCGGCTTCACCGAACAGAAAATACAATGCCACTTGATTGGCTTCCGGCATCTTGAGGAACTCGCCCAAGAGGCTCCTTGGCACTTCGATCGTGCGGACGATTCGAGTCGTAATCTCCGCCACGCGAATACCTCTCGGGTCGCCAGCCGGCAAGAATATTTGAATGGTCTTCGCCGTGGTATTCACTTATTGTGCCTCAAATGGAACAAGAAAAGTCACGATTTGACATCACTTAGACCGCCAAACCGGATCACGATGCGAATCCCCCACCTGAGGCCATCGGCTCAGCGTCACTTTCTGGCGAGTGTAGAACTGAATCCCCTCGGCACCCTGCATGTGCAGGTCGCCAAAGAACGAACGGTTCCAACCAGTGAACGGGAACCATGCCATTGGGGCCGGCACCCCGACGTTGATGCCAATCATGCCGGCGTTGAAACGACGACTGAACTCGCGCGCGGCATAGCCACTTTGGGTGAAGATCGACGCGCCGTTACCGTACTTGCAGTCGGCTCCCATCGCGAGTGCGGCTTCGAGCGAATCGACGCGGGCGACGGAGAGAACCGGACCGAAGATTTCGTCGCTCGCCATGCGCATTGATGTTGAAACGTGGTCGACGACGCTGGGGCCGATCAAGAAACCGGCCGAGTCAAACTCGCGGCGACCGTCGCAGGCGACAATCGCTCCTTCGCTCGGCGCGATGTCGAGATACGAGGCGACACGTTGACGATGGTCGTCGCGAATGACGGGGCCCATGTCGACGTCGTCGTTGTCTGCACTCGGACCAACTTTCATGGCCGACGAAAGCTGCGACAGTCGTTCGACCAAGGGATCGCCCGCGCTACCCACGGCAACAGCAAGGCTGCCGGCCATGCAACGCTGGCCGGCACAGCCGAAGGCGCTGGCGCCGAGTGCCTTGGCGGTTTGGTCGATGTCGGCATCGGGCATCACGATCAGGTGGTTCTTGGCCCCGCCGGCCGATTGCACCCGCTTGCCATGGGCGGTGCCAGTTCTGTAAACGTGTTCGGCAACCGGAGTGGAACCAACAAACGAAATGGCCGCCACCTGAGGATGCGTAAGCAAAGCATCGACCGCTTCGCGACCACCATGCAGAACGTTGAACACACCCGGCGGCAGGCCCGCTTCTTCGAGCAGCTCGGCGAGCCGCACAGCCGAGAGGGGGACTTTCTCAGAGGGCTTGAGCACAAACGTATTGCCACACACGAGCGCCACCGGGAACATCCACAAAGGAACCATGTTCGGAAAGTTGTAAGGAGTGATCCCAACACAAACGCCAACCGGGTGCTTCACACACTCGCCATCGACTCCCTTGGCGATGTCGGGGAGCGCAGTGCCCATCAGCATCGCCGGAATCCCACAAGCAAACTCGACCATTTCGAGTCCGCGCTGGACTTCGGCGCGGGCCTCGGCGAGTGTCTTGCCATGTTCGCGGGTGACGAGCCGCGCGAGCGATTCGTAGTTGGCCTCGATGAGCTGGCGGTAGTGAAACATGACCCGTGCCCGTTCGA
>JBGSRO010000023.1:0-15120 GCA_041737535.1 Pirellulales bacterium
CGGGACGCAGGCGGCCGCCCAGGCAAGCCGCGCGTAGCCAACCAGCGGGCGGCCCCCACACAAGTCGGCAACCGACGCGCGATAATGTGCGCGGGCATGGGCGTCGATCGCTTCGGGAATTCGCCGCCAGAGTGGAGCGGCCTCGCGCTCGGCGACAAACTGCTCGAACGTAATTTCAGGTAGTCTCGCCTTGCGGCGGAGCGTGCGATCACTGGCGTAGGCGACCGACCGACGCATCCTGAGCATGCCGCTGCCGTTGAGACTCGCCATATGAAATCGCATCTGGTAGAGCACCTGATCGACGCAGGCAAGTTGAGTCACGTCAGCGAGTCGCAAGAAAAAATCGCTGTCCTCGGCCAGCACCCTCATCGGCCAATAGCCACCGATTTGCCGGGCCGCTTCGGCGCGAAACATAACGCTGGGATGGACCAAGCCATGCTGTCCAGCGAGCAGTGCGTCGTAAATCGCTCGATGGGTGGTCGGCAGCTTGAGATTCGCGCCGACGCGAGTGTCACCAAACGGAACGGTTTGCGTTCCGACGCAACCGACCGATCGATGCCGATCGAGATAGGCAACCTGCGTCGCAATTCGCTCGGGCATTGAAACATCGTCGGCATCCATTCGTGCGACATACTCACCACCGCAAGCAGCCAGCCCCGTATTGAGCGCTGCGGCGAGTCCTGCGTTAGGTTGTTCAATAAGGCGAATACGTGGGTCGTTCAAACTCTTGAGGTAGTCGAGCGTCTCGTCGGTCGAACCATCGTCGATAATGACAAACTCAAATGCCGTGTAGGTTTGCGCAAGAATCGACTCCACCGCTGCCGGAAGGTACGGCATGGCGTTGTAGGCCGACATGAGGACTGAGACGCGGGGCATAGATAGATACTTTTCTGGCTTACTCAAATGATTCGGCAGGACCTGTTTGCGGAGCGATTGAAAACTCGTTGACCGGCGATCGCATGGTGGCCAACAGAAACAGACCCGAGAAGATGGCATGTTCCCGGGGCAATACGCAGCCCACTTCCGTCAGACCATTCATGAATGAAGCCGCGAGCAGTCCCCCCAAGATTGGATAGACGATTTCACCCGTTTGGTTGGTCAACAAGACGCAGCGGTAAAAGGCGAATACTCCAATCGCTAGAAATAGAAGCAGTCCAATCGCTCCGATATTTACCAAGAGCTCGACATAGCAATTGTGCGAGTGTCCGGCATACCAACCGATCTGTCGATGAATCGAGGCAATTTTTTCCGAGTTCCAAAAAGCACCATATCCATAGCCGACGAGCGGATGTTGTTCCGCGCGTTCGAGCAAGGCGTTCCATAAGGGGAGTCTCCCGGTAAGGCTCGAGACACTCTCGGAACGGCCCATCGCCACCGTGTCGCCAGCGGAACGGGCCATCGACTGACCGCCTACCCCGATGACTAGCAATAACAAACCTAAAAATGCTGTGCCGACCGCGCTTGTCATGACGAACCGCTTCCAGCCAAGGTGTAATGCTGCTAACGCCACGATGCCGACAACCGCCGACCCCAATGATGTTCGACAAGCGGTCAGTTGGATAATGACGAACGACCCCAACAGCAAAGTGATCCAGAACAACCGATATTGATTTGTGAATAATGCGAATGCGGCGGCAGGAATCGCCGTGTAAACGGCAAAGCGAGAGAGTGAATTGGGATGCATCGAACCATTGAGTCGATAAACCTCATCGACAAAGTCCGATGAACCCACATAAACTTCGCAGAACACGGCGACAGCGATCGATAAGAGTGAAGCCACGATAAGAAGGAAGACTAACTCGAGCGGCGGGAAGCGACGAACCAACCCGAAGCAAAGGGCCGAGTAGACACCGACTCGTAGTAGTTCTTTGGCAGTTTCCGGTCGCGAATCGCTCCAGAAATACGAAGCCATCATCCACGACAGCCCACAGGCGATCAGCACAGCGCCGGTCGGCGAATGCCAGCGATAATTTCTGCCGGGGCTTATCCAACAAAAGGCGGCGATCGCTGCCGCCAAGACGAAGGCCAGTTTTCGCTCGATGAGTGCCGTGTTCACGTCGGCGGCTAGGTCGTCCCGACGCTCGATTAATTCTTTGTCAATCATCTCTTGAGTGAAGCCAACCGAACGAAAATCGTGCATCATGCCACAAAACATCAACCACAGCGCAATCGACACACACCAAGCGGCAGTGCTAAGCGATGGCAACCGGCTCATCGAGATCGGCGAGTTGGTAGTGTCGATGGTGGACATATTCGGACGCGAGTGGTCGGCTAGTTTGCCGAAGCTTCGGGGCAAGGGTAATTGCCAGCGGCGGGAGTGGCGACAAGGTCTTCGGCGAATTGACGATGGGTGGCGACAAGTCGCGCGACGTACATGGCGAAAACGACGACGCTGCGGCCGACCATCGCCATTGCCAAGCCGTGGGCTCCGTAAAATGGGATCAAGGCGGCTCCCAACACCAGCGACACTACGAGCCGTGCCGAAGCGACCCACGAAAGCAGCTTGCCGTATTCGAGCGCGATGAATGTTGCCTCGATCGGCACGGCGACTCCTTCGAGACAGACCGCGAGCGCGAGCATTGTCATGAGCCAAGGGTCAACGTAGGTTTCACCGAACGTCACTGCCGTCAAACTATTACCGAATAGCGTCAAGGCGACGAACGCCAGAGTCGCAAACGCGACCGACCAGCGAGTCGATTGCAGAGCACCTTGAGTCAACTGATGCCGCTGGCCAGAGGCGAGCGTCCGCGACGCCACCGAGCGGGCGAACGATGTCATTGCGAGCAGCAGTGGGTTGACCATCGCAACGATCAGAAACACGCCGGCGAAGCTGCCGAGTTCATCGCGACCGCCAAGCCACACGAGCAACCATCGCAAAGCCGAGTCGCTGGCCAGCCACGTGATGGCAACGAGCAGCAACCACTTGCCGTATTGCCAGTTCGATCGGAACGTTGCGAGTAATCTGTCGGTGCCGATCCGATCTGTCGATAAGTGCCTGTAAGCGATGAGCATGGCGGGCATCGCGGCGAGAGCCGTCGCAACAAGCGCCGTGTTCGCATCGAGTTGACCCAACCAGAGCAGCGAGGCGACGCTCACCAGCGTCAACAAACAAATCGGAATATCAATCGCCAGCAATTGCCACCCGTTGAAATCGGCCACGAACACGCGCCTCACGTGCTCGCGAATCGTCATCGTCACCGCGAGCGGGACACAAGCCCACAGGAACGGAGCTAACCAACTGTCCGCTGGCAGCCACCAATCGGCCAAGATTCCACACAACCCGAGGCCTACGGCAAGTACCGCGCCGATCGCGAAACTGAGTGCCGCGCTTAGCGCACGGTATTGACGATGGCGGCGAACGCCAAGGTGGGCGGCACGTGCCGTGTAAGGGGTCCAGACCAATGCATTGGTGACACCCGCCACGAGCCAGAACGTGCTGATGCCAAGTGCATAGGTGCCGAGCTGGGCTTTGCTCACCTGTCCTACGAGGAGACCGGTGGCGAAGCTCGTCGCGCTCACTAGCGTTTGGTCGGCGATGGCGTGTAGCCCGTGTAGTGTCGTCGACTTCTCGCGCAGCGGTGCGGGCACCGGCGCTGCAGAGCGAGTGGGAGGCTTAGTTGGGGGAGTTTGACACAAGGTCGTCATAATGAGAACTGCGACGAGCGTTGCTCGCCGCCAATGGCCGCTGGGTACCAGCAGATGCCGATTACTTGTCGCCGCTGAGCCAGTTGGGGGTATATTTCTTGTAGCGATTCAACACGGTGCCAGTGAACGCAACTCCATCGAGACTGAGTTTGCGTTGCATTTCGATAGCGGCCGAACGCGACGACGATGCACAGGCGAGCACCATCACGAGCGCATCGAGCTCACGAGCCAGAGGCACCCAGTTGATGAGCGCTTCGCTCGACGGCAGGTCGAATACGACGAGCGAAAACCGTTCGCGGAGTTCTTGCGAGAGCGATTCAAACTCGCCGGTGACCGCCGGAGTGACCAAGGCACCGGTTTTCTTCCCGAGCGGCAGCAGCGAGAGGTCGACGATTCGCGTCGCCTGCACCGTGTCATCGAGTGTTGCGTCGCCACTGAGAATCTCGCGTAGGCCGGGGCCGCGATTAAGGCGGAACGCGCGATGTTGCTGTGGGCGAATCGTGTTGGCGTCGACCAGCAGCACGGGGCCGACTTGGTGGTCGGCGGCACGAATGGCTAGGTTCGCTGCGATTGTCGACACGCCCGACTTTCGCTGAGGCGAAGCAAACCCAGCAAAGTTGGACGATGCGTTAACCCCGAATTGTCGCAGTAAACGACCGAGCAGCACATCGTATTCGGCCGCACCGCGACGCTGTGGCACCGCAATCGGTGCCTTCGTGCGGCGGACTGGAAGTGAATCATCGGCGTGAACGACAACACGTCCGGCAACGCCTTCGGCCGTGCCGTTCGTATGAGGGGCTTTCGAGGCGGTTGCCATGTAAGTTTCTCTCTGAATGAAATCGTTAGATATCGAGATTGCAAGTTAGCCGATGAGTCGGCCGACCCGCGTATTGTCTGAGATGGTCGCAAACACCGGCAGACTTAGTGCTGTCTCGGCTTCGTTGGGTGTGCGCACCTTTGAGTTCAAGCGTTCGCTCGCCACCACCGTGGCCACCGTTGCTCCGAGCGCGAGCATCAGCGAGCCCACTCCCACGAGCGCCTTCGACGGACTTACCGGTTGTTCGATTAGGCTGGCTTCCTGCGGAATCCGAATGTTCGAGATGCGCTGGATTTCGAGTTCGGAATCGATGCGAGCCTGCTCCAAGTCGTCGGCATATTTATAAAATTGCTTCTCGGAAATCGCCACTGAACGGAGCAGGTCGTTGATGCGAATCTCGGCTTCGTTCAAGGCGCGCAAGTCACGCATCACGAGTTGCCACTGCTCGTTGAGCGTTTCGAGTCTCGCTTCGAGGCCCGATTTCAAACTCTCTTGTTGCTTAAGCTGCATCGTGAGCGATTCGAAAATCGGATTCACGCGATCGGTCACCTGTTCGCGGGTGATGTCTTCGCTATCGACGACCTGTTGTGCTTCGACAACTTGAGCGTTGATTGCTTTGACCATTGGGTGATCGTCTTGATAGCGCGATTTCAGCTCGAGCTGTTTGACTTTGAGAGCGTAGAGCTGCGAGGTCAACTGGTCGGCACTCGAGTTGGGCATCGTCGTGCGGTCGCCCAATTCTCGGGCGGGGATCGCGTCGAGCTGGGCGATTAGTTCGCGTCGAGTTGCCAGTGCGTTGGCTAAGTCTTGTTCGGCGTGGTACTTTGAGAGTTCGATATCGCGGAGCTCGCCTTCGAGCGTTTCGCGTCGAGTCTCGACTGAGACGATGCCCAGGTCATTCTTCGCTTCGCGGAGTTTCGCTTGCGAATCGACCAATTGCGCGCGAAGAGTTGCTAGTTGATCGTCAAAAAATTGTTGTGAATCGGGATTGCGGTGAATCTGCATGTGGACTTGCTGAAATGTCTTGATGACTTGATCGAGAATCGCACGCGCCGTTTCGGCCGAGTCGGCTTCCATTGTGAGCCGCAGCACGGTCGATCCCCGTTCGACGTGAACGCCGAAGCTATCGACCATTTCGAGAATCGCTTCTTCGCGGGGACTGATGCGGTCGATGCTCTTGACGAGTGCCATCACTTCGCCAACGGCGCGGCCAACCGCTTCCATCGCGGGGTTACCAGGTTCGTCGTTGTCTCCTTGTTCGAGAATAAACTCAGGGCCAAGCGTGTCGACGACTTTGCCTAACACGGCCCGGCTTTGCAAAACATCGACAGCCGACGTCATTTCGTCGTCGCGACCACTCTGCTGCAATTGAATCATTTCGTTCGTGCTGGCCGTCGGATCGATACCGACGCTTTCGCGACCCACCTGCAATAACAAGCGTGCTTCGCTGGTGTAGCGACGGGGGAAAAACAAAATCACCAACACGCCCAAGCCAACGACGAGCAGCGGGATGCCAATGATCTTCGCTTTGTGGCGAAAGATAGTTTCGACGATCGAGTCAAATCGATCACTCGTGTTGGAGTCAATTGCCATAAGAATCTTGAAGTGCGAGAAGAACTGTCAACTTGTTTTGTGGTATGTCGCGTTCATCGAATTCCGACTATTCCGCTCGACCGCGCGAGTTTGGGTTCGATTCGCTCGGTGGCCTGCTTGTCGGCGGCGTTCTTGTCGGTGGCGTTTTTCGCCGAGGCCACTGTTGCACTTACGATGCACTCGCCTCGTAGAATGCGACCATAGACGTTGTCGATCTCGGACGATAATCGATCCCACGTGTAGTGAAGCGACCGACGCTGTGCGCCGCTACTCAGTCGCCGCCAGAGTTGCGGATCGGCTACCAATCGGTGGATCGCTGAGGCGAATCCCTCGATGGTTTCTCGTGGTTCGGTAACAGCGACTGGCAAGGCACATTCGCTGGTCATAATGTCGTGAGCCCCTTGGTGGTCGACGCCGATGATGGGTGTGCCTGCAGCGAGCGATTCGAGTAGCCCCGTGCCCGATGTGTCGCGGAGGCTGGTAAAGACAAATGCGTCGGCCCAAGCATACTGAGCCACCGAATCGCGGTAATCGGGCCAGCCGATCCACTCGACGTGTTGGTCAATGTGAAGTCGCTTGGCGAGTCGCTTCCAACGTGCTTCCGACGCGCCAACACCCATCACGCGAAGTTCGTAGCGAACCTCACTGGGCAACTGGTGCAGTGCATGCAGGAGCATCGGCAGCGCTTTCCAAGCCCGCAGTCGACCGGACCACAAGATACGGAACGGCCGCGAAGCGTCGAGTTCGCGTTCGACGAAATCAAAGTCAGGTTCGATGGCCGTTTCGAGCAATCGCTGACATGCGACTCCGGTCGCTCGCTCTACGTCACGTTGAGCCGTCGAAGTTGCCGTGAGCACCTTTACGGCATTTCTGGCAGCGCTGCGGACGCGGCGGTCGTGGTTGAGCTGCCAATGGTTCAACTGATTGCGGACCAGTTCGCGAACGGCTGAGGCCGTATCGAGTTGCGACAAGAAACGCGTCGGGAAATTTTGTGTGCCCCCGACCGGTCCCCACACCAGCGGAATGCCCAGTCTCCACCAATTGCCCGGTTCTCGATAGCCACAATAGGTGACTTGGTGTACCAAGTCGAAGGGGTGCTGGCCATGCAGTTTCTTCGCACAACGCAGTGCCGCTCTTTGCCAAGCACGATAACCAATGTAGTAGAACCCATCAAAGTGCTGCAGACAGGCCATCGACTTCGAGCCGATCGGTACGAACCGCAGCGAGTCGCCATTGACTCCAAAATCAGCGGCCCGCCAAGCGAGTTCGCGACTGTCGTAACGGGTTGAGTGAATGACCGTTGTGTCGTATTTCTTGCTCGCTGCGATCGCCCGCCGCCAGCCGATGCGAGTTTCCATATTCTCGTCGGGGTGGCAGGCATGGGCCACCACGAGAACGCGCGGACGATTCGAGTTGGAAGTTGCAGTCGTCATAAGAAACGAGCCGGTAGAACGGCCTTGCCTCAATTAACGGGGGCCTTTCGATTTCACGACGGCGGGTCCGGTACTGGCAATCAGAAACAAATCGTACCACAGGCTCCGACGCCGGATGTATCGCAAGTCCATTCTGATCCAATCGTCGAATGGCACAACATTACGGCCGCGAATTTGCCAGATGCAAGTGAGCCCCGGACGGACCGCTAAGCGCTGACGTTGCCACTTAACGCAGTTTTGCGACTCATCGACCGGCAGTGGGCGTGGTCCTACGAGCGACATGTCACCCTTGAGCACATTCCAAAGTTGGGGCAATTCGTCGATGCTCGTCTTCCGTAACAGTCGACCGATGGGCGTGACGCGAGGGTCGTCGGACATTTTGAAAGCGGGGCCATCTTGCTCGCTGTAAGCTCGCAATTCACCCTTTCGAGCTTCAGCGTCGTTGTGCATCGTGCGCAGCTTATAGATTCTAAATGGGCGCCCACCGAGTCCTTCGCGTTCTTGTGAAAAGAATGCACTACCGCGCGAAGTGGCACGGACGACCAAAGCCGCGCCGCCGATAAGCGGTGCCGCCACGATCAGGCCACAACTGGCACCGAGAATATCGATACCGCGTTTCCAAGTGGGACACCGGCGAGCAAACAACATTTCGGCCGGTTGGCGGACAAAACCATTTGTCGGAGGCGTCGATGTCTCCAGCGCGTTGCCAGCAGGCGGTTCGTCGGGATAGCTGCCGATCTCGAAATCAGCCCGGTCAAAAAAGCCGGCGAGCAGGGTTTGCAAATCGGTCGCAACGCTCATCGCCCCATCGATTGGCGTATCAGGCAGCAATACGACGAGGCGACCGTCACTTGCGAAACCGGCGGAGTCTGTGATGCGGAGCCGAAATTGCAGCCGTGTACTTAGATCCGCTAAGCGTTTTGTCGCTCGCGACTTGAGCGGGGCGACACTTCTTAAAATCGACAATCGTGAGCCATTGCGGTCGACGCGACATCGCTCGCAGAGCGCGACGTGCGCGAGTTGTTCGGAAGTCAATAAATAATTGGCCCTAACTCGTGTACGTGCAACGAGCCTTCGCGGGATTTCCGCGAGCCACGCCGAAATGGTCATTATGATTGCTACTCAAGATGCGAATGCAGCGTCACTCGCCAGCGACATCGATGGCAAGGTCGGCTGCTGGGGCCCAAGTTCGGGCTGTGCCAGTTGCCGTCTAAATGAAGTCAGTTTGAAATAGCCGAGGCTTGGTTGTGAACGCCTGTCGCGCGCACGTCGATGGTGAAAACGCCCGTTGTGACGAATCGATCGATTCCTTGCCTGGAGTGTCTGGTGGTGCGAATCGACTGGAAATCGGCTCGCGTGGCCACCAGAGGTGGGTTCCGGGCCGAGTCGGTTATCGACTCGGTACGTGACCCTGAGTATAGTCGGCTTTCCGAAATTGTCGATGATTCGATGGCCTCCAGTCAAGAATTTGCCAAACAACGCGGCTGATAGCCATGACAATCGGTACTAACGTCGGCTCCGACCGATCCGAACTCGGCTTGGTGCAACGACTTGCGGCGTGCATTGCCCAGCCAATCGCCGTTTTCGATCGCGATCGATCGGTCGTCGACTTCGAAAACGATGCGATGCGGGTGCTGGACATCGACCGCGAGTTGTTTGCACTCGCGTGTGTCGCAGCAGCGCGAGCGACCGATCAGCCACAAACGTTTGTCGACAATCTCGGCGGCCGATGGCAAATTGTGGCAAGTTCCCGCTCTGACAATGGAAGCGATGGTCGCTGGCTCGTTGCGATCGCAAATGTTCCGGTCGACGAGCCAACGACTACCGACTCAATCGATCCGCTGACCGGTGCGATCGATCGACGAGGGCTCGACGCTTGGGTCTCGCGGCATTGGCCGACCGGGGCGGGTTGCGACTCGGATTTCGGCTTACTGTTCATCGACTTCGATGGATTTAAGCGCATCAATGACAAATTCGGGCATCCTTGCGGCGACCAGGCTCTGGCCGATTTCGCAGCTCGGTTGCGAGAGTCGATACGCGACCGAGACCGATTATTCCGGTACGGCGGCGATGAGTTTCTCGTTGTCGCCGATGGTGTTTCCACCCGCGAGCATCTCGACATCGTCGAGCGACGCGTCTCGCGCGTTGCCGATCAACCGGTCGAAGTCGCCGGGCAATGGGTGACCATCGGCGTAAGCGTGGGGGGAGCCTACGTCAGCGAGGGGTTCGATGCCTTCGCCGATATGCTCGCGGTGGCCGACAAACGGATGTATGCCAACAAACGACAATTGGGCGAAACGAATTGAGATCTATCACTTGTGCTGCGATTCTCATCCTGTAACGAAGCGGCCTCGGCGAGCTTCCGCTCATACATCTGGTTGATTCACTCCTTACCGCATGACCGATCGGGTCGGATTACGATCTCTTTCGACGCCGCTTTTGAATCTCTTTTTGGTTGAAAGATTGTTGGAGACTGTTGGTGCCTCGAAAAAGTCGTTTTGTCGCTTTATCGCAAAACACGATTTATGGCGACTTAATGGCGTCGATTTTGTCGCTTACAATTTTAGCAAACCGCTCGTTTTCAAGCCGATTTCTCGAAGTCGATGCGCCACAATGGCCGCCATTTTGGCGCTGGTGTTTTCAGGAAAGCGCCAAAATAGACTCTTTCGTCGCGACCTGTTCCGATTCTCTTCACACGTTTCTTGGCGAGCAATTCCTTAAAAGGACCGCCACGACGCGACGAACGCCAAGGACACGACGATAGGCATTGCGCACTGTGTACTCACTGCGTCCTCGTGCTCACTGCGTCGTCGCGGTTCCGTCTGTCGCCTCCATCGACAACGATTGCTAATGTGTGTTCGGAAGAAGCTTTCCATAAGCCCCTATTTCTAACACATGTCACGCGCGATTTCGACAACAAAAAATGGCCACTTGAGGAAACATTCAATGCCGACCCCCTTTCCACTCGCTCTTCAATCGACGACGCAAGTCGCCGTACTTGAGTCGACTGTCCCGACGGATAGTCGCCACGAAGACGAATTCGATCTGAGCGTTCTGCTCAGCAGCTATGGCCGTTTGAGACTGCTCGAGCAGTTGTTCGGCGGAGTCGTCCCAATTCTCCGCTCAAAGATTGTCGTCGACTTCAACTCACGGCGACTCAAAGTCGAGCATCTTTCTTCGGTTGCCTTTGCTAATGGTGACGACGCCTCCCAGGTAGTCGGCATTTAAGAACGGGCTATCGAATACCTTGTCAGGTGCGTAGTCGACAGGCTTGCCGTTGATCGTTGGATTTTGTTGGTAACTGGTGTCGAGAGTCAGTACGTCGCCGTAGATAGTTTTGTAGCGGAACGTCGAGCCCTCAAAGCTGCCGTGACAGTCACTAACCATCGACTTGAAGTCCGTGAAGCTCGCTACCTTGTCTTTCGCCATCACTTCCAAAACGACCGGCGCGTACTCGTCAACAGGGATCACCACATGGCCTGGAGGCGACTGGAATTTGCTGCCTTCCTCTTTCTTTCCTTCGAGAACTTGCTGAACAATCTTAAAGTCGCCGCTGCCGACGCGAATCGCCGCGTAGGCTCCCGGGGCTTCGACGAACACGACTTCACCTTCTCTTACTGGCTCGCCCAAACCACTTGCCGACATCCACACCATCATTTCCGCTGCACCTTTGTGGGTCTTAAGCTTTTGCGTGATCAAGCTACCTTTGTGTTGCACTGACCAAAACTGATTGAAAGCGACGCGGTTGTCGTCTGCCCGAGGGAGCGGAACGATGCGTGGATCGTGTTCACCGTGAAAGATCACTCCTTGCCAGCGACTCTGGCTGCTGATCATGATCCAATCCGACAGGGGTCGCGCCTCCGTCATTGGCGTACCCAGAATGAAGGCGGGATCGCAGTAGCTATATCGCAGAATGCCGCCGCCGTCGGTGCGAAACTTATTCGGCTGCTGGTCGGGGCGATCCATATGCGGCATCGTGTGTCCCTGTTCCCCGAGCCCCTGCACCCGTTGCCGAATCTCATATGTACCCCGGCCTACGGTATCGCGGGCGATATCGACCACCACCGTCGGTGGCCGGTAGCTGCTCAGCATCGCACCAATATCGTGGCCGCTGAGTTCGGGTTGCTGGCCGATGGCGAAATAGAACCAGGCCAATTGCGCATTGCCACTTGATCGGTTTTGCGTAAATACGTTGTTGCCTTTGATGCGTGAGCCCCCACCTCCCATGTGCCCCAAAATCTGCTCCTCCGACCAATAGGCGAAATACAAATCGAGAAGCATCCCGGCGTACTTGCTGACTTGCGGATCGCCGAAGTCATAGAAATTGTAGAAGCCTTTGATCAACGTCGAGTTGTAGCCATCGCTTCGCATCTCGACACAGATACCCCGGCGAGCACGCTCACGGCAGTACGCGACAAAGTATTTGTTCCAGGCTTGGTAATGCTCCGACAACGTCGCACCATCATCGCATTTTTTGTCGCGGTACTCTCGCAGGTCCTTGGCATACTTCGAGAAGTGCCAATGGCACGTAAAATCCATCGAGTGGTGGTTCTCCGAGCAGTAGACATGCCAGGTCTTCGATTTCTCAAACTCAGCTTTCCCCAGCCACGAGCACTTTCTTGTGTACGCCCACATGTACTCGAGCAAAATCGCTTCGGTCTCTTTGGTAATCCGCCGAGGATGCTCGTTGCCACGCGGACCGTACATTTCCAGTAGCCTCAGTACGATGTCAGCGTGCCAATGAAAACTGTCGCGGTCAGTAATCGTCAACGGATTGTCGAGGTAGAAGTGAGCATTTTCGACTAGCGCTGCGTTGGCCTCGTCGAGCCTTTCGTTCAGATAAAGACAACGAGCCGCGAATGCCACAATGGAATACGAATAGCTCCGCACATAAGGCCCGCGCCCCTTGCCAAGCGGTGGCAGCTTCTTCGCCCGCACCAGCGGTTTGCCGGCTTCGGCCCGGAACACGGCATCCACTCGATGGTCGAACCCAGCGAGCACTTCGTCAGGCGTCGGCGTATCGGCCCGTAACTGTGTTCCAGAAAGTAATCCGGCAACAACGATGCCCACCAGCCATACTTTTGCCTGCATTTTTTCTAGTCCTATTGATTTGCCAGAAGTTGGCGTCGAGCAGCGGCGTGATGTCGGGTGGGCAAAAAGGGGGGGATGTCCAACACTGTTCGGGGCCTGGTCGCTTAATTCCCAACAGACTGAGGCATCCCGAGTTGCGTGAAGCGGTTGAGAACTGAGCAGCGTAATCGCGATTTGGTTTGCTGGTTGTATAAATTCCGATTCTGAAGATGACCGCCGAAAATCGCCTTCAGTCGCCACAGCGTTGGTTCCACCAAACTACGGATATGATAGCCGCTCTTGATCTTACACGACTTGCGACTCGTTTTCTTGATCGTGCGAATCGCTCCGTCGCGAGAGGAGAAAAGTCCGTACGAAGCTGTTCTACGCAACGAAACAAGGTTTTGTGCGACGATGCCGGATGGGACATTCCCCCATTTCTTGCCCAACGACGGGAACCGACCGGCTTGCTGCTATTGGCGGCGAGTTTGCTCGCAATCGCAGCGCGACGACGCAAACAAATACGCATCGGAGCAATACAAGCGCGCATCACGCATACACCGGGTGACGTTAGTGATCGGGTAGTATGAGTGAATCATTTTGTGGTAGCACCGGTCACTGACGTCACCGACTCGCCTTCGCATGATGTTCGAAATTGACCTGGGGCCAATTGCGCGCCAGTTCGGCGATGCGCTGGCTCCACCACATAATCAGGTTTGCCAGATGGACGTTGCGGGCGATGAGCTCGATCGCACGGATCGAGTCGTCGATGGCGTCGAACATTGCATCGATCGCTTGCGGTGGCTGCCCGCTGGCGATGGCCGCCCGCGAGCGCTGGCGTATGTTGTCGATGACAAGCTCCAATAGGCTGTCGAGAAACTGGCGGCGCTCGCTCGCTTCTTTGCCGGCGGAGTCGGTCGATTGTTGCACGAGCGTCGCAATCGCGACGGCATCGGGGTGAGGTGCGAGCAGTTGTCGCATCACTCCTTCGCGGACTTCCCAAAGCGACGAGTCGAGCAACTGAAGAGCCCGGTCGAGGCTCCCGGCCGAACCGGCGACGGCTTGAGGGATGCGACTGCGGTCGAATTCGTTCTCCGTGTCTTTGCCAATTGCTGCGATCAAACGTGTGAGCACATCGTCTGTGAGCGATTTGAAACGGATGATTTGGCACCTTGAGCGGATGGTAGGTAACTGCTTCGATTCACTGCTCGAAAGCAAGATCAAGATCGACTTCGGTGGCGGCTCTTCGAGCGTCTTGAGCAAGCAGTTGGCACTCTCGGTGTTAAGTGTATCGGCGTGGCTAACGATTGCAACGCGTCGCGCGGCGGCGTAGGGACGCATCGCAATGTCGTGACAGAGTCCCTCGCGGTGGCGATTCTCACGTGAACCGATGAGTTGATCGATCGAAATCGCGTTCTTATCGACCGCTGGTTCGACTTCGATTAGGTCAGGATGATTACCTTGCCGCGCTAGCTCGCACGAGGGACATTCGCCACAGGGACTCAACAGGTCTGTGGGCCGAGTACACATCAGGCTCGTCGCCAGCTCGCGGGCCAACATCCGCTTGCCGATGCCGTTGGGGCCGGTGAAGAGATAGGTGCTGGCGAGTCGCCCATTGCGCACGGCCCGGCGGAAGCGGTCGACAATGTCGTCGTGTCCTTCGATGCCTCGCCACATGGGTCGATTTGTCCTTGCTCGCTGTTGCAAACTTTTCTGGTAGATCGGTTATACTCGGTTCCGGAAGAATATCGTACTCGCCGACGTGCCATCTCATCACTCCCGCGCCTGCGGGAATGACCTTCTCAACGCTCCACGTAATGTCGACCTCTGTCACAATTCGGACTGCCTGTCCCCATTGCAGCGCGGCTTTCGCTGTGGCTGCCGCCGCGGTTGGTCGAAAGGGTAAATGTGGATCTTGTGCGGAGCGTTTTTTTGTGTACGACCTCGACGCACCGCCGCTGGAGCCGGTTCCGCTACTGCCCGACCGCGAGTACGTGGGCGTCGGCTGTCACGTCTGCGGCACGCGGATGTATGGGCGGCTGCGTGATGTTGGGCGACGGCTGAAGTGTCCCGACTGTGGAAATTGCACGGTCTTAGCACCGATAAAAGCAAAGGGCGAGCGACGCCCGACCGCAACGATCGAGGCCTACGAACTTGAGACGGGCAATGTGCTCGATGGGGTGGTGACGTTCGTCGATGGGTTCACATTTCATTGCTCACTTTGCCATTCGCTGTTGGCCGGGTCGTTAACAACGGTCGGCAATGAAGTCGAATGTCCCGATTGTGGTAGGGCGACCCGTGTTCCGCCACCGAAAGATCGGCCCCTCGTGCCGCCGGTCAGCAGAGGCGAAGACTACGAACTTGAAGCGAATCCCGCCGACGAGAGCCAGTTGCAGTCATCGCATTATGTCGACTACCAGGCGATGTAACCGTTCACGCCCCGGTGCAAGCACCCGAGAAACCGGGCTAGACTCGCACGGTCGATTTCGGCCCCAATACTTGCATGAGCAAGTTGCCGCCGGAACTGGAAGCCGAAATGACGCCCGCTGTCAAAGCGGCTTT
>JBGSRO010000084.1:0-2783 GCA_041737535.1 Pirellulales bacterium
CAAGCTCGATCATCCGTCAGCCCAAACGTGGCTGGGGTGTGCCCCCAAAGATGTTGGGTGGCTTTCACTCTCTCGCACAAAACATGCCCACGCAAGCGAGGGCATGCCACCCACCGCCGGCCACCCTGTCGCCTTTCTGCCCGCTGCCTACTGCCTACTGCCCGCTGCCCGCTGCCTACTCCCCCAGCCTGCTTCTCGCCGCATTGACCCACGGCGGTTCTTCGCCGATAAAAACAACCTTACGAAACCACTCGATTCCACTCGTTCGGGACTACGATGGCAAACGAACTTTGCGACTTTGGACTGATTGGCCTCGCCGTGATGGGCGAAAACCTGGCGCTCAACGTCGAGAGCCGTGGCTATAAGGTGGCCGTTTACAACCGCACGACGAGCGTCGTCGACGAGTTCATCGCGGGCCGCGCAGCCGGCAAACAGTTCGTCGGCTGTCACTCGCCCGAACAACTCGTCGCCAGCTTGTCGAAGCCGCGCAAGGTGATGCTGATGATCAAAGCCGGCCCAGCGGTCGACGCAGTCATCAAGCAACTGACACCGCTCTTGGACGATGGCGACATCATCATCGATGGCGGCAACACGTTTTACGCCGACACCGAACGCCGGACGAAAGAGGTCGAAGATGCTGGCCTGCTGTTCGTTGGCACCGGTGTTTCGGGGGGTGAAGAGGGAGCCCTCAAAGGCCCCAGCCTCATGCCGGGAGGCAGCAAAGCGGCATGGCCCGAAGTGAAAGAAATCTTTCAAGCGATCGCGGCCAAGGTTGGCCCTAAGGAGGACATTCCCTGCTGCGAATGGGTCGGCCCGCGCGGAGCCGGTCACTACGTCAAGATGGTTCACAACGGCATCGAATATGGCGACATGCAGCTCATTTGCGAAGCCTATTTTCTGCTCAAGCATGTCATTGGCCTCTCGAACGACGAACTGTACGAAGTGTTCGCCGAGTGGAATAAGAGTGAGCTCGACAGTTATCTCATCGAAATCACCCGCGACATTTTCAGCGTAAAGGATCCCGACACGGGCGACTTTCTTGTCGACAAAGTGCTCGACAGTGCGGGAGCCAAGGGAACCGGCAAATGGATGAGCCAACTCGCACTCGATTTGGGTGTCCCCAGCACACTTGTCACCGAAGCGGTCTATGCGCGCTCCCTTTCGGCACTCAAGGAGTCGCGCGAACTCGCGAGCCAACAGCTTAAAGGCCCCACCGGCAGCTACGACGGCGACAGAAAGCAGTTCATCGACCAAGTTCGCCGAGCGCTCTATGCGTCGAAGATCGTGAGCTACGCCCAAGGCTTCGTCCAGTTGCAAGCGGCAGCGGCCGAACACGATTGGCCGCTCGACTTGGGGCAGTGTGCCCTGCTCTGGCGCGGCGGCTGCATCATCCGCGCGGTCTTCCTCGACCGCATCAAAGAGGCGTTCGATGCTGAGCCGAATCTCGATAACCTGCTGCTTGCGAAGTACTTTCGCGAAGCAATCGATAGTGCTCAAACGAGCTGGCGGCATGTCGTTTCGACCGGCGCGCTGCTCGGCATTCCAACCCCTGCGTTCAGCACGGCGCTCGCCTATTACGACGGTTTCCGCCGCGCGACGCTACCGGCCAATTTGCTGCAAGCCCAGCGCGACTACTTCGGTGCCCACACTTATCAACGCATCGATAAAGCAGGGACGTTCCACACCGACTGGCTGGCCGAGCGTCGCGAGCCGAGCTAGTGTGGCGTCCGCCGTCGGGCGACCGTGGCGACACGATAACATTTGGCTCACTTTGTCTCTTGGGGAAACTCATCATGCGCTACATCTTGCTGTCGACGACTGTTCTGTTACTGATCGCAGTGGTAACTCGTGCCGCTGAACCGCAACAACTGATCGAACTGCGAACGTACACACTGGTCGACCGGGCGGCCGAAGCCAAACTCGACGACTATCTCGCGAACGCGCTGATTCCTGCGCTCAAGCGGCAAGGGCTTGGGCCGATTGGTGCGTTCGATCAAGCCGAATTGAATGACACGAAAGACAGTGCCACGAAGCCGGGCGGGCCGATTCAAGTGGCGCTGCTCATCGCCGGACCGACTGCCGATGCGGTGACCAGTGCGGCAGCAAAGTTGGCCGACGATGCCGAGTATCAAAAGGGGGCCGCCGACTACCTCGCGACGGCTGCCGACAAGCCCCTTGTGCATCGCATCAGCAGCGAGTTGCTGCGGTCGTTTGCGGCCTGGCCCAAAGTTACCGTCCCCCAGCAACAGCGCGACAGCAAGCCACGGCTGTTTGAGCTGCGAACGTACGAGAGTCCAACCGAGCACTTGGGCGATTTGAAGGTCGAAATGTTTAACTCGGGCGAGGTTTCCATTTTCTTGGACGCGGGCATCAACCCGGTCTTCATGGGCCAGGCACTTATCGGCGATAAGACGCCCAATCTGACCTACATGGCCGTCTTCGACGACGATGCCGCGCGTGGAGAGTGCTGGAAGAAGTTTCTCGCCGACCCGGCTTGGGAAGAACTCAAAGCGATCGAAAAATACCAAGGGACGGTGAGCAAAATCCACAAGAGCGACTGGACGGCGAAGGCCTATTCGGAGCTTTAATGCGTGTCCGTCGCACGAGACGATCGTCTCGTGCGAGACCCGGTGCGACCGAACCTAAGGAAGGAACGCAAAATAACTTCCTCATTGTGACGGTGAGCGAATAAATGGGACTGGCTCCGAGCGTATTGTTGGCTGCTGCCTCGACTGGTTTTGTGCTCGGTGCCTGTCCCATTTATTCGCGCTGGAGCGGAGCAG
>JBGSRO010000085.1:0-30865 GCA_041737535.1 Pirellulales bacterium
CTGCTCCGCTCCAGCGCGAATAAATGGGACAGGCACCGAGCACAAAACCAGTCGAGGCAGCAGCCAACAATACGCTCGGAGCCAGTCCCATTTATTCGCTCACCGTCACAATGAGGAAGTTATTTTGCGTTCCTTCCTTAGCAGGCGGAAATGACGGAGACCACCAAGTCTTTTTTGATTCATTCCGAAGAAGAGCTTTGAGCTAAGAAGCGGCGGCAAAGCTTCACGGTTCAGAGAATCGTGTCACAATTTACAGCGCCTGTGGTCGGCTTTCGATGCTGGCCTTTTGTTCTTCCATGGCGGCCGCTTCGCGCGAAAGCTTGAACTCCGGACCCGGTGCGTAGTACTGGGGGTCGTCGGTGTTGTAATAGGGGCTGGGCAGTGTCATGCCGGCGTATTCGCCCGTGCAGCCGGTGAACATGCCAAGTCCGACAACGGCGGCAGCCGCGACGAGGCGAGTTGTGTGGTGACTCGACATGACTTGTCTCCTGATCCCGCGTGGTGGCGGCCGTTGGTTTGTTCGATTGGTCGCGGCCCGGGCGCACCAAACGAGGTGTGGTACGCAGTCGCCGATACATTCGTTATCGTCGCACCAACCGGCAAACTTTCGCCAATTGCCAAGAATCGCCGCTGGGGGTCAACAATCGCGCGATGTGCTAGCGAAGTAAGTAAGTGATACAATGCCCGTGTGCCGCGACTTTGCCCGGAGTTTTACTAGCGTGAATGCAAAACGAACCACATCGTGGTGGATGGCTGCGGCCTTGCTGCTGCTGGCTTCGACCACGAACGCCCAGCAGTCGGCGATACCCGATGCTAGCTATTTTTCATCGATCGAGACCCTCTATCGGGGCGACTACGTTCGGGCCGAGCGTGATTTCGCCGGCGAGTTACGCTCGTCGACCAAGGTGGGCCTCAATCGTTGGATCGATTCGATCTGTTTCTACGCGATGCTCGGCGAAACCTACTACCAGCGGGGCCAGCCTCGGCTCGCACTCGTGCAATACAACCAAGCTTGCGAACTGGCGCTGGCCTATCCCAACTGGCTGATGCGCGTCGAGTTCCGCCAAGCGCCGCGCGCCGAGACCAACACCGCGAGGCTGCTCGCTCCGTGGGGCCGCTCGACTCGGGGCGTGACCTACGGCTCGCTTCCCGACACGATGCTCATGGGTCAAGGCCAAGTCAACAACAACCAACAAGTCCAGCAGGGAGGCGTCGTTCAACAGGCACAGTTCTGGCGGGTGAATGTCGTCGAGGTGATTCGCTGTACCGCGCTGGCGATTCGCCGCCGCAACGAGATCCTCGGTCCGCTCGGTCCACACGATCGGCTCTCGAAAGACTTGGCGACGATGTTCTCGCGAGCTGACCTCGCGCCGCGCAATCATTGGTCGGGGGCGTGGATCGAATTGCTGTTGGGGCTCGCGCAAGCGGGGACGGGTGAATCGCAGCAGGCACTCGGTCACCTGAACCGCGCGATTGTGCTCGACGGTCGCTACGACTATTCCCTCACTGGTGTCGCGCTGCTCGCGCAGGCCGAAATCGCGCTGGCCGCCGGCAACGCGCAGGCAGCCGGCGGGCTGCTGCTCGAAGCGAGTTACGCGGCCTATGCGTTTGGCGATTACGATGTGCTGGCCGAGGCGCTGCGCAAGGGTCACGATGTGCATGTGGCGTTGGCTGTCGGCGGGCCCTTCCCGCCATTGCAAACGGCTTCGCAATGGGCCCGCACTGGCGGGCTCCAGCACATGTCGTCGGCGATGTGGATCGACTCGGCCGAGGCGTTCGCGCTGGCGGGCGACTCTCGTCGCGCGCTGGCCGAGCTTGGTAACATTTCGCCCCGCGCCCGTGAGGTGCTCGCTGGTCGGCTCGGTCCAAAGCGAAACTACGTCGAAGCACTCGCGCAGTTTCAGCTAGGCAAGATCGACGCCGGGGGGCCGCTGCTGGTAGCGGCGCTCGATGGTGCCCGCGTGCAGTCGATTCGCAATTTGCAGATTGAACTCGCCAACGAACGATACGACGGTGGCGAGATTACGCCACGCATTGCGGTCGATTTGTATGCCGGACTGTTGGCCGATCCGCTGCCGGGCGATTGGGCGCTCGAGCCGCTCGGCACGCTGGCGCACCTGAAGACCGATCACGAAGCGGCCTTTGGCCGGTGGTTTCTCGCGGCGCTGGGTCGCAAAGAAGTGCTGCCGGCTGTTGAGATTGCCGACCAAGCGAAGCGGTGCCGGTTTTGGCTTGCGCAGCCGCTCGGGGGGCGGATGCTCGCGTTGCGAATGATGCTCGATGGACCGATCGACGCATTGCCCCAAGCATCGCGGCTCGAGCGGCAAAACCTGCTCGCGCGCTGGCCCGCTTACGAACCACTTAGCAAGCAGAGCGGCAAGCTGGAGAGCGAGATTGCCACCGGACCGCTCGTTGCCGACGCGAAGATTCCCCAGGAACAACTCGATCGGTTCAAGCAGTGGCAAGATGTCGTCACGGCGCAAGAGCTCATGCTCCGGCCGATGGCCTTATCGCGCTCGAGTACCACGCTGGTGTTTCCGCCAACGCTCACGGCGGCCGACATTCAGTCGCGGCTCGAGCCGGGGCAGGCGCTGCTCATGTTTCATCAAATCGGCGGCTCGATGTATGCGATTCTGATTTCGAGCGAAGCCTATCATCCGTGGCGACTCCCCGATGCGAAGGAGCTCGATGGTGCGGTCGCAGCGGCGATTCAAGGCATGGGCAACTTCACGCAAAGCCGCGAGATCGACATCGGCGAAATCGCTGGCGATGCGTGGCGCGATACGGCGACCGTCCTGGGAACCGCCTTGCTCGGCGAGTCGCGACTTGAACTTTCGAAAACCAAGGAACTGATTATTATCCCCGACGGAGTCTTGTGGCACGTTCCGTTCGAAGCACTCCCGATGACCAACGGTGGCAAGAGCGAGCCAATTGGCGAACTCGTGCCCGTTCGCTATGCGCCGACGATGGGGCTCGCGCTCGGCTACCAGTCGCCGCCTCGACCAATTCACGCGACGGCGCTGGCCGTGCCGGGTGGTCCGTCGGTCGATGCGCAAACAACCATGACAGCCGAACGACTTGCCGAGGCGGTCGAGAACCCGGTCGTGCTGCCCGAGGCACTGGCCGTCTCGACGGCGCTGGTTTCTGGCGCCATCGACGGGGCGATTTCACTGGTCGATACGACGCTCGACCCAGAGTCGGCTTACAGCCTCTTGCCGCTGCCGGTCGATCGCAACAAAGACGCGGGAACACTCGGCCGCTGGATGGCACTGCCGGTCGAAGGCCCCGAGCGGGTGATTCTCGCCAACCTTTCCACAGCGGCCGAAACGGGGCTCAAACCGCGCCGCCGCAGCAGCAGTCGCACACGCACGCCCGAGCCAGCGCCGGGGCAAGAAATGTTTCAAGCCACTTGTGGACTCATGGCGAGCGGTGCGCAGACGATTCTCTTGACGCGCTGGCGGACTGCGGGACAGACGCATCGCGAGCTCGTCGGTGAGTTCGCGCGAGAGATGACCCACATGCCCGCAGGCGAGGCGTGGCGGCGAAGTGTGTTGCTCGCGCGGTCGCAACCACTCGATGCCGAGAGCGAACCAAGGCTCCGCCGTCCCGACACGCGGACCGAAATGCCAAAGCCGAACCACCCGTTCTTGTGGGCCGGTTATTTGCTCGTCGACACTGGGCGACCCATTGGCCAAGCGGCCAAAGCCGAAGCACCGGCGGCGCCGTGAATAAACCGCGACAGGTGGAGTAGCGGCGTAGCCCGACTCGCAAGAGTTCGGAAGTCCTCGAGCAACGCTCCGAAGTGTTGCCACTTCGGCTACCACATAGTCTCGCGACCGTTTGTCGCGGCGTAGCCCGACTCGCGAGAGTTCGGATGTCCTCGAGCAACCCTCCGAAGTGTTGCCACTTCGGCTACCGCGCGGTCGCGACAGCCTGTATGCTGTACGTGAAGATTGGATGAAGAATTTCGGCGACCGAGTGACAACACGAAATAAGTCGTTTGAACCGTTAAAAAGAGTCGCCACGCGGGCCTCGACGCGGACGAGCCGGCTACTTAACTCGCACCACCGTCTGGCGACGGTGGCTCCATTAAACACGAGTTTCCTTTGTGGCATTACGACGGTTGTTTGCGACTCGCCAAATCGCGCCTCGCGCTCGACGCGCGGCAACGGCAGCCCCGGGGCTATGTCTCGCACGCCCATGCCGACCACATGGCCCGGCACGAATGGGCGCTGGCGACACCCGCCACCGGTCGGCTCTATCGGCACCGATTGGGTGCGCGATTACGGGTGCGCGAGTTGCCCTATCGCGAGTCGACGACCTTCGGCGATTGTCAGCTTACGACTTTCCCGGCAGGACATTGCTTAGGTTCGTCGCTGCTGCTCGCCGACGATGGAGTCACCAAATTACTCTACACGGGCGACTGTAATCTCGGTGCGTCGCTAACAGCCGAAACGATTGAGATTCCCAAAGCCGACATCCTCATCACCGAGAGCACCTTCGGTCGGCCCAAGTATCGACTGCCGCCGCGTGAGCAAACGATCGAGCAACTGGTCGTCGCTGTCGGCGAAGCACTCGCGCGGGGGCAAACGCCCGTCGTTCATGCTTACATGCTGGGCAAATCCCAAGAGGTGTCGAAGATACTCACCACGCACGGCACGCCCGTTTTGCAGCACCCGGCGATTTATGAAATGAGCCAAGTTTATCGCGAACTAGGAGTCGATTTTGGTGGGCCAAATGATGCCGACATCGCTTGCTATGCTGGTCGTCCGCTGGCCGGTCACGCCGTGGTGACGCTCCCGAAAAGCATGCGCGGCTATCGGCTCGCCGGGCTCGGCGATGTGTTTTCGATTGCCGCGACGGGATGGGCCGTTGACGAAGCGACCAAATATCGCTGGGCCGTCGACGTAGCGCTGCCCCTCTCCGACCACGCCGATTTCGACGCGCTTATTGAGCTTGTTGAGCGCAGCGAAGCGAAAGAAATCATCTGCACGCATGGCCCAGCCGAGTTCGTCGACCACCTTCGCGAGCGCGGCCACAACGCCCGGCCAATGATTTCGCCAGCGCAGCAGCGGTTGTTTTGAAAGGCCACGGCTCACTTCACGGCTCACTCCACAGCACAACCGCCACCGCAGCAGCCACCTTCGTCGGTGACGGTGGCGACCGACAGTCCGGTCAGCGAAGCAACCTGACTCGCGAACCAAGGCGAAGTCTGCACGGCCGCACTCACGGCCGAGGCGGCCACCAGCGTCGCGATGGCAACCGCGCCGACGAGTTGTGAATCGTTTTTCTTGGGCTGGTTGTTCATGGCGTTGCTAAGTGGCGTCATCGAAAGTTTGCACAGTGGTCAACCAACTGAGTTGCGACTCCGACGAGACGTAGCTCGTCGGCTAACGCCGATATTTGAGGGCATTGTGCGTTCTTTTGTACTTCCCACTTAGCGATCGAACCATTTGGTGAACATCCGCCACGTTGTTTGTCGACCAGCGCGGGCGATCGATGTCGTGAGCGGAATTTGTTTAGGACAAACCGAAACACAATTTTGAGCGTTGCCACATTGCTGCAATCCGCCGGGTGCCATCAGCGTGTCGAGCCGCTCGTCGGCGAGCATCTTGCCGGTGGTGTGGTCGTTGAAAAGCATCGCTTGGCTAATCGCGGCCGGTCCGATGAACGCACCAGCGAGCGCCGCGTCTTGCCGCTTCGAGAAGTCGGCGTCGCTTTCACCCGCGCGCTGCACCACCTCGACTTTTGCATATTGGGGGCAAGCCTCAACGCAGCAGCCACAGCTCATGCACTCCGACAGTGGGTAGCGGGCCTCTTGGCCCACTTGCGACTCACGCGGACCGCCGCCACGATCGTAATAATCGTCGACCGGCACCCACGCCTTCACGCGCTCGAGCGCCTTGAACATGCGGCTCCGATCGACCACCAAGTCGCGCAGCACGGGGAACTTCGTCATCGGCTGCAGTTCGATCACTCCTTCGTTGTCGTCGAGCAACTTGTCAACCAGAGCCGAGCACGACTGCCGCACCCGGCCATTAATGACCATTGTGCAGGAGCCGCAAACCTCTTCGAGGCAATTGGCGTCCCAGGCGACCGGCGTCGTTTTGGTCCCCTCGACCGTTCGCGCCATCGCGGCAATTTTTTGTAACACGCTGATGACATTCAGGTTCGGTTCGTACTGAATGCGAAACGTCTCCCAGCGGCTCGACTTGCCGGGGGCGTCTTGCCGCAAGACGCGAACCTCAAACGACTCAGGGCGATGGGGGGCAACATCTTTATTCGGGGCAATCATGCGTCATTCCGCAGAAAGAGTGTTTTGGGATCAGTGTATTGTAGGTATCGGCTCTGCAGTAGCCAAGCGATCTCGAAACCCGACTTCTGTCAATTCTGCAGCCGCCCGGGTCTTTGCGTCTGCCAGGCTAAGGGATGGCTGGCCAACAACTTCCTTTCTTCGATTGCGATATTTTTCACAAACGACCAGGTCGCATTTGAAAATCGGGGAGCTAAGGAAAAACCGCCACGACGCGGCGAGCGCCACGAGCACAGCGAAAAGGCTCCCCAAAGTTGACACCCTTTCGTCAGAAACTCAACATTACCAATGCTGTTTTCAACGGCAAACCAGCCATTGATTGAGTGTTCGAGGTAAGTGCGCTCGCGAGGATCAATCGACTTGGCAGTTCGCTGCTGGTTCTAATCGAGTGCGGTCGCGCCAATTCCGCCGTGTACTTGGCGCTCGTTGCGCCGTGGCGGTTAATCAAACAACGACCGGAAGAAAATGTCGGGGTAGGTTGCGAAATCGGGAAGCTCATTCGCGGGCGATCCTAACCCAGTTCATCGCCAACCGACTTTCGAGCGAATACACTACCAGGGTATCTCTCTCGCAGCGGCACACGAAACATGTCGGTCCCCGATTCCCAGCGCGACACGACCAGCCCCCTCGGCGCGACAATTCGCCATGGTGCCGACCGCAGCAAGCGGACCCGCAAGACGCGCGATTTTCTCAAGGAGTTAGGCTTGACCGTGCCGGTCACCCCCGAGGATGTGAAACAAGCGTTTCGCGAACGGGCGAAGCTGGCTCATCCCGACCGCGAGGGTGGCAGCGTCGAAGAGTTTCGCAAATTGCAAAGTGCCTTCGACGAAGCGTTGGAGTTCGCCCAGCGCAATGGCAAACGCATCCCTTGGGTCGGCATCCAAATGCCAATCTATATCGCACAAAGGCACGTCGCCGAATTGGTTGCCAAGTGGGGTGGCTCGGTCGAGTTCGCCAGCTACGACTGGCTCGAAGACACCGTCGGCGAAGACTTCGCCACGCTCGCCGATCGATTGCTGTCGATCGACCTCGCGGGCCAACCGATCACCGACGCCCAGCTCATCGAACTATGCACCGAAGCGGACGGCGTACGTCACGTCGAGCTGTTGTTCTTGGCAAACACAAACGTCACCGACAAAGGCATACTCGAAGTCACAAAAATGCGCAACCTCCGTTACGTCGATCTGCGCGACACAAAAGTCTCGCCGGCAATGCGAAAACAGGTCGCGCGATTGGAACGCATCGAGCGCGTCGAGGGACTGCCAAAGAGTTGGTGGCAGAAGTTGTTGGGGGAGTAGGTGGCAGGTTGTATTGAACAGGAGGACGCGGAGGCAGCAGAGGACACTGCGGATTTACGCTAGAGCGGGCTCATCGTTCGCAATATTTGAAACACCGTCGTATCGACGCACCGTTTCGAGCAATCGTTCGCCAATGCCGTAAATCGCTTCTAGTCGATCAATTGGAATGCGAGTCTCTTTACGATCTGAGTCAAATGTACCGACGTATTTTTGCGAACCATTGAAGTGCAAGCGGCAAATTGGTTTGCGATTGTTGTCGTCGAGTAGAATGCCACAGTAGCTCTTCGTGTCTCGCATGACGACTCGCTTGATTTCTACATCTCTTGCGAGCAGAGCGCGAATGATGTGGAAACCTTCCATCTCCTCTGCTGAGGTAACGATGCCGTCATCTGGTTCCGAATCGTTGTCCGTGGTCGACACTGCGTCGCGATCAGCGTCCACACCTTGTAATGCCGACTTCAAACGACTGCTCAATCGCGTAGTGATGAACTCGCGAAACGCAGTTTTTACGAGAGGTCGAAATTGGTCGCAAACTGCTGACGTGAATCGACCGTCGTAGACTTTCGAGGTTAGCAGCCTTACCAATTCATCCGATGGTGACTCCACTTCTTGGGTCAAAATTGCCCCCAACTGATGGGTGTACTTGAGCTGCGTTGCGTTGGCGAGAATGTTATCAAGGTCGAATGTTGACTTCGAGAACTTTTCTAACTCCGTAGTGTCGCGTGCGTCAAAGTCGTTCAGATCGAACTGAAAGAACGGCTTAGAATCCATTTTATTGGGCGATTCCAAATCGGTGTAGAACCAAAAATACTGACCGTTGGTGAGAACAGCGAATCGCGCGGAGGTGACTCCGAAGTAGCGGTAAAGTTGTGATGCGTGTTTGAAATCGAGTTTCGTATTGATTGACTTGCATTCAATTAGGATCATCGGGGCGCCGTTGATGACGATGGCATAGTCGACCTTCTCTCCTTTCTTGACTCCCACATCCGCAGTGATTTCTGGTACTACCTCCGTCGGGTCGAAAACGTTGTAACCTAAAGCGTTGATGACGGGCATAATGACGGCATTCTTCGTCGCCTCCTCGGTGTCGAGCAGTTCCTTTTGAGACTCGAGTCGAGACGCGAGACGGGTGAGCGTGTCAAACAATTCCATTTCGCTGGGCTCCGATGAACAAGGACTATGAGTTTACTGACGGGATTGGTAACGCAATTAGCGCCTACGCATTGTAGTTTGTACACGCGGCGATTCCCACACCTTGTTGACGGACGAAATCAATACCCACTCGTCCCATAAAACGCCTGTGCCATCAGCCCCGTCCGCTCGCGCACTAAATCAACAATCGCATCAACTTCGGCGTCGTCGAGCGCCTGCACAAACGACTCGGCCGGTTTGCGGGCGATCGTGTAGATCTGCACCAGCTTGAGCTGGCCTCCGGTGGCGGTGATTTCGCTGAGCCGATCGCAGAACGCGTTGAGTTCCTCAGGCGACGGCGGCTCGCCCGCCACGCGCATGAAGAGCGACTGAATCACCAGGGGCCTCACCCGCGCGGCTGCCGCGATGTTGTCGAGCACCTGGCGGAATGGAATCGGCGTCCGTTCGATGAGCTTGTAGTAGGCTTCGGTCCCGGCTTCGAGCTTGGCCCAAATTTCGCCATTGTTCTGGTCGAGCACAGCCAGACCTCGCTCGACATGGGGGCGATGAAACATGCTGGCGTTCGTGATGAGCACCATTTTCACGTCGTCAAGGGCAAGCTCTCGCTTGACGTCGGCACAGCGCGCGACCAGCTCGTCGAAGTTGCGGTAGGTCGTCGGCTCGCCATCGCCCGAGAAAGCCATGTCGCGCAGCACCCGTAGCTCCGCCGGGACACCCGCGAACTTGGGCACGTCGTACAATTCGCCACTCGCGGCCAATTCGAGCACATGCCTTAGCTCTTCAACGAGTTGATCGAATTCAACAAAGCGAGTTTCGCTCTGCCGCGTGCGATCGACCTGACAGTAGATGCAATCGAAGTTGCAAACCTTGTCGGGGTTCAGGTTCACGCCAATCGAAATGCCGCCCGACCGCCGGCTCAGCACCGGATAGACGAACCGATTCTCGGCAAACCGCCGCTCGTGCTGGGTGTGCAGCGGGTGGGTCGTTGGTGTTTTGGAGTCGCTGGGCATTCGTGCCATTATTACCGCTAGCGGGCAAAGTCCAAAAGCGGGCCAAATAACCGCCGCGACGCGGCGAAGATAGTAGGCAATGGGAAAAGCTACCGAGGGCTCCGCTTGCATTTGCGTGATGGGGCGTGCTAAGTCGCGTCGGCGTGTCACGCCTGTGCGTCGTATGAGCGACATTTTGCTATATTGAACTCTGAGCTAAGTCACTCGTGTGAATAGCATCGTCTTGCCCACAAATTGAACCGAACGACAAGTAGATGTCCACGGGAAAAAAGCCGACGGTCTTGTTGATGGTGGGCTTCCCTCTGTTATTTGCTGTCATTTTCCCGGTTGCGGGCCTCATCCTGTTGTACGCAAACATTGCCGGGATACCTCGTGCTGCCGTCCCGCAACTGAATGGCATACTTATTGGCTTGCCTACTGTTTTCCTCTGGATTCCGCTTTCCATGCTCCTCGCCAATTGCATCATTCACTTCGTCCGTCCCTTGCGTGAATCGGCCGAGGCCTACGTTACCGAAGCACGGCGACCCGGTTTTCTGGAGTCGCAGCGCGGATTAGCCAAGGTTGCACTCGTCATGGCAGTAATTTGCGTGCCGCTCATCATTCTGGGATTTGTTTTATGAGGACATCTAACTCTGGCTAGAACTACTGGGCAAATTCATCCCATCGCTTACCACGGTGTTCGATGCTTCGGATTCATCGACCGACGCACTAGCGGCCGTTTCAAGAATCTTGGTTCTTCGTGATCCCAGCGGCTGTCTTTAGCCAAAGAACTTACGCCCACATCTTACCGACCTACGGCGTCGCTTCACCACTCATCACCAACAAAATCACCGACACCACGCTAATCAAATTAAACGTCGCGTGGGCGACGATGCTGGGCACGATGCGGTGGGTGCGTTGGTAGAGGTAGCCGAGCATGATCGCCAGCACAAACAACGGGACCGGGCTCGAGCCTTGGCCCGCGTGGGCGGCCGCGAACAGACCGCTCGAGATAACGATCGACCGCCAGCCGTGGCCGGGGGGCGGGTCGCCAACGAGCATTTGTCGTGGTGGTTCGTCGTCGCTGGTCGGCGTTTGATAAGGGTTGACGTCGTCGTTTTCGTCGGCCGCCGCCTGCGGTTCGTCGTCTGGCTTTTTGCCCGGTTCGAGAACCGTCGCTTCGCCGTCAGCGCCGACAACGATTTGCCCGGCGGGAAGCAGCGCCTCGATTGGCAGCAATCCTGCCCTGACATCTTCCCACTTCTCGAGCGCCCCTTGCAGCAGCAGCCGGAACAACACTTCCTCGACCAGCGGCGCGACCACCACAGCCGAGAACGCCGCCATCGCAAACACAGAAAAGTTAGGATTGGCAATCATTTGTTCGATGAGCGGATGGCTCGGCTCGCCAAATAGCCACGCAGCGATGTTAACGACGACCAGCACCGGCAGCATGGCCGCGACCGCCGTCAGCATTCCCAAGCGAACGTCGCTCCAAAGCTGCGACATCGAGTGAGGCAGCCCCAGGTCCGTGGTCGTTGTCGGAAAGAGATTGGTCACCGCCACCAGAATACTCAGCAGCAGCACCAACATGACGACGGTCGACAAGAGCGCCGTGCGGAGCATGCGCGTGGTGTCGGCCGGTGATAATTCGTCGCCCGACGCCTCGTCGCTCGACGCGACGATTGGCTCATCGAGCGGTGTCACTCGATCGCCCGGCGCGGTCGCCGCCAACACGGCGAGCATCGCGAGCAGCACCGCCGGCATCCCGGCCCACACGCCCCAAGGGACCGGGTAACGGGGCTCCCACTCGATCACCGGTCGTCCTTCGAGCAGTCGCCTGACGATCACGCCACAGAGGCCGAAGCTGGCGATGTAGAGCAGGATGGTGAGAGTCGTCGACATTTTCAGGAGAGTCCAGGTCTGATCGGCCACGCTGGTTGTCCACTATTCTTCGTTTGTCTCATCGACGACGACATCGAAAGAAAACTCGTTGTTTTTGATGATGTTGTAGCCAAGTTGGTAGCAGTAAAGACTAGCTGGAATGAACGCGACTTGCTTCCCATTAATGGTCTTGTTTGACTGCGTTGTTCGCGTCGTGACTTGTAGAGTGCAGTCAGGATGGGTTTGGGAAAACTCAATGAGACTATGCAGTTCTGTTGGATTCGCCTCGAATCGGTCGCTCCATTTCACCTCGACGGCCCACGCCGGTCGCATGTGGGCATCGAGACTAACGATGTCGACTTCACCAGTCGACCATCGTGCGTAGTGGAGTTCGGTATAGAGCGAATGAAACCACTGCGCGAAAACGGCCGTCTCAACGAGATCACCCATATCGGCATCATCGGCGGAGATCGGCGAAAACAGTGCCGAGCGAATACTTGGATTCGTGAGATAGACTTTAAAGAAGTTAGCTCGCTGAAATCGTTTCGCCGACCGGTCGACGCGGTGGACGATCCGAATCAGGAAAGCCGACTGCAAGTAGTCGATGTATCGCTTCAGTGTGTTCTTCGCGACGCCACTGTTTTGCGACAATCCACCAAGCGACACCTCGTTGGCCGTGTTGTAGGCGAGATTGGTGAACAAGGCATTCATTTCCTGAATGTCTTGAATTCCGTACAGCGATGGCAAGTCTTTGAGCAATACTTTATCGATGATATCGCTGCGAATGTATCGTCCCAGGTTGTCTTGAATTTCCGCAGAAAAAACGGCCTCGGGGTAGCCACCACAGTTCAAATATTTCACGAAGTGTTCGTTCAGTAGGGCGATGTCGTCGGTTGAAACACTCGACCGCTTCGTTCGCTTGTTTCGCCGCACCCGAACGAGTTTCGTTTCTCCCAGCAGATCGAGGTATTCGTAGAAGGTCAGCGGGGGCAGTAAAAAATCGGTAAACCGGCCTGCACCCGATTCAGAGCTTTTGAGCTTTAGCGCCGCCGCCGCCGATCCCGTCGCCACGAATTTGATGTTCGGGTACGAGTCAACCAGCGCCTTGAGATGAACCTCCCAATTACGCAGGTACTGAATTTCATCGAAGACAACCGTAAGCTCACGATCGCCGCCGCCAGTGGCATCGGTTGCGAGTGATAACAGCTCTTCGAGCCCCAACCCGTTGAACAGCGGCTGCTGTATATCGAGATAGATGATCGATTTTGGACTGGTACCTTGCTTGAGTAGTTCGCGAATGAGGTGAAAGACCATGACCGTCTTTCCGACACGCCTGGGGCCCATGAGCACCACGGCTCGATGAGGCGATCTCGCCGACGCAATTGGATGAAAGAGAGCCGCGTATCTTCTCGACCTCAAAGAATGGAAGGGAACCGCATCGCGATCGGCATTCTCCCACCAGGGATTGGACGAGCGTATCTTGTCTCGGATTTGCTCAACTGAGATCGATCGCATCGTCTACCCATACCAAAACCCGTGACGAGCAAACAGTATATTCGCACCCCACATCAAGATCAATCAACTGACTCTAGCGAAAGGAGACGTCATAACTTGATGAACAGTAAGGATTTGCATCGATTTTTTAGTGCCGCAGCGACGAGGTCAGCCTTGCTTTACGTCGCCTTTAAGCTCTCGGGCCGCGATCACGACATAACCCCACCCCGAATACAACGTGCTGGCGACCGTCAGCCAGAGACTCGTCACGAGCAGCATGTCGAACCACACCGACTCCCACTCGGGCAAGAGCATAAGTCTCGTGAGTGCCATGCCAATCGAGAGACACTGAAATGCCATCTTCCATTTGCCGGCCCACTTCGCCGAAAAGTCGATGTCGCGGCCTTCGCACAAACTCCGCAGCACCGTGACGAGCAGCTCGCGAGCGACGACCACCACCGCCACCCATGCCGCCACCAACGACTCGGGAATCGCACAGAGCATCACCAACAGCCCACACACGAGCAGCTTGTCGGCAAAGGGGTCGAGAATCCGCCCGAGCTGTGTGATCTGATTAAACCGCCGCGCCCACCAACCATCGACAAAGTCGGTGATCGAGGCCACCACAAACAACACGAGCGTCGCCGTGTACCAGCCGAGGCCAATGGTGACAAACGAGGCGATGGCCAGCACGACACGCGCCGCGGAGAGGCGGTTGGGGACGTTCCAAGTCGTTGCGTTGTTGGACACGTTTTCTCGCAAACTTGAGCCGACGGCGCTAGCCGCGGGTGAGTGGTAAAGTTGCTTGATGATTTAGATCACCCGCGGCTAGCGCCGTCGGCTCAAGCAGAGAAGCAACATTACAGCGCCGCAGCCGCCAGGTCGTAATCACTTCGCGCCACCACCTCGACGTCGACAAAATCGCCCGGCTTGATCCCTTCGCCGCTGACATAAACGACGCAGTCGACATCGGGCGCGTCGCCATATGTGCGGCCGATCCAAACTCCCTCTTGCTCGGGCAAAGGGGTGTCGATCAGCACCGGCAGTTGCTTGCCAACTTGCTTCTCGGCCCAGTCGAAGCCAATCGCTTGTTGCGCGGCCATCAGCGTTTCGCGGCGGACCTCTTTCACTTCTTCGGGCAAGTGCCCCGGCAGCCGCGCGGCGGGGGTGTCGGGTTCGAGCGAATAGCTGAACACGCCGAGCCGCTCGAATTGATGTTCGCCGACGAAGTCGACCAGTTCGCTAAAGTCGTCTTCGGTCTCGCCCGGGAAGCCGACGAGCATCGTGGTGCGTAGCACCAAATCGTCGATGCGGCTGCGGAGTTTCTTCACGAGTGCGACCGTATCGGTCTTGTTTACGCGGCGCTGCATCCGTTTGAGCATGCGGTCGCTGGCGTGCTGGAGCGGCATGTCGAGGTAGGGGACGATCTTATCGGACGCGGCAATCGCGTCAATCAAATCATCGCCAAAATACATTGGGTACAAATACATCAGCCGAATCCACTCGATGCCGTCGACCTTTTCGAGCTCGGCCAATAGCTCGACGAGCCGGGGCTCGCCATACATGTCGATGCCGTAATAGGTGGTGTCTTGGGCGACGACGACCAGTTCCTTGACGCCATCGGCCGCCAGCTCGCGAGCCTCGGCAATGACGTTTTCCATCGGCTTGGTCGCGTGCTTGCCCCGCATCTTGGGGATCGCACAAAACGTGCAGAGCCGATCGCACCCTTCGCTGATCTTGAGATACGAAAAATGCCGCGGCGTGACCCGCATCCGCTGGGTGTCGCTGAGCGCGCGAACGGGTGCCGGCTTGAACACGTGCCGCTGTTCGTCGAGCCCGGCAATCAATCGGTCGGCGACCTTGGTCACCTCTTCGCGGCCAAACACACCGACAAGGTGGTCGATATCGGGCCGCTCGACGAGCAGCGCCTGCTGCTGCCGCTCGGCCAAACAGCCGCTGACGATCACCCCCCGAAGGTCGCCGCGCCGCTTCATGGCGAGCATCTCGTCGATCGCCGCAAAACTCTCGGTGCGGGCCTGTTCGATGAACCCACAGGTGTTGACAATCGCAAAATCGGCCCCCTGCGGATCGGCGACCAGCTCATAGCCCTCGAGTTGCAACATGCCGAGCATCCGCTCGCTATCGACCAGATTCTTCGGGCAGCCGAGAGCAATAAAGGCATAGCGGCCCTTCGAGGGCCCGCTGGTTGGCTTGGCGGGGGTACCGAGTTGATGAACGTTGGTCGACAAAGGGGGTGCTCTGATGTAGCTACCGTCGCCAGACGGTGGATGGGGTAGGTCAATTCCCTATATTACCGCAGGCGGGGGTTGGTCGACAGAGTGGTGTTTTTTTGACGCAGAGACGCAAAGACGCGGAGAAGCGCGGAGATTTTGGTGCCGATAACCGAGCACTGACGAATGACTTCCAATCAAAACAGGCGCGAACTTCGCAATTCCAGTTCGTTGTTCAGCTATCGCCGCGATTCACAACAGTGGACTACTTCACCATTGACTTCGATAACAATGGTCGAATGTAGTTGGGGATTTCGTCGTGAAGCTGGCCGAATGTACCGAACGGAACCCAGGATTTTTCGTCTGCAAAACTCAGCGCTTACGTTGGATGTACTCATCGATGATCCACCCTACTTCAAGATAGTGTGGATAAAAGTGCCCTTCAACACCGGTGTAATGCTTGTACCGCGAATACTTGTATCCTGATCGGATGATTCCTATACCGAACAGTCCATGATTGGTGTTTTTTACAGCGATCAAGTCACCGCACCCTCGTTCGCCACGTTCACCCAACTCCAAAAACGTTGGAAAAGAGTGCAGACCATCTCTTTCGTCGCTGTCGTTGCATGAGGTCTCTCTGATAAGCGGAACTATCTCGTCGATTGTTTTGCCGGACAGATCGGTGTCGTAGCACCAACCGATCGCAACGTACCCGCCTTCGAGAAAGCGTCGCCAGCCTTCAGGTTTTCCACCAGGAGCACAAGTCGGCGAAATTGTTGTGAATTTAGGCATCGATACTCTCCTTAACTTACCCAAGTGTAAGTGGCACCCGGCACTAGGCCCCCGGGCACACGGGGCCTGCTCTACCGTCCGGGCAAGTTCTCCGGTGCTTGAATCGGCTGGCCGGCTTTCCATTCGATTGGCACGACCGACAAGTACCACGATTTGCCGCCAGTGTTGTTGCCTTGATAGAAGAGGTAGTCGCGTCCGTCGTCGTCTTGGAACAAGAAGGGATGGCCCGATTCGCTGGCGTTCCAACTGCCAGGCTTGCCGCTCGGCACAAAAGGAGTGTCCGACAGCCGCTTGAATCGCATGCCGTCGTCGCTGACGGCCACACCAATTTGTTGCGGCTGGTTGTTGTATCCGCCGGCGTAAAACATGTAGAGCCGACCATCGTGTCGCGCCATGGCGGCCGCTTCGATGCAGTTTTTCTCCCAAGCCAGGTCCAAGCCCGGTTCATCCAATTCGGTCGGCACGCGGGGCGCAAGAATCGCGCCGTCGCGATTGAGTTGTGTCCACTTTTCGCGCGCAAAGTCGCTGTCGAGCGGAGCCGCGGCAACGCCCTGCATTTGAATCGTCATGGTCGGGTCGCGCGTGGCCCAGTACAGCAACAGCTTGTCGCCGTGCGCGATCACATCGGCATCGATCGCCCGGCCCACCGTCCAATCGCCGGTGGGGCGAAACACCGGATTCGTTGGATTCCGCGTAAAGTTCAATCCATCATCCGACCAGGCATGGCAGATGGCGTCGCGCGCGCCATTTCCGTAAGTCTGATAGAACAGGTGAACCTTTCCCCGCAGCACAATCGCGCCGGGTGCCGTGAACCCCTTGGCTTCCACCACGCCGGTGTTGCGTAGCTCGCCGACTTTCGACCAGTCCACCAGATTGTGACTCGTCGCCACGCCGATCGACCACCCAGCCGTCGGCTTACCTTCGTAGTGGGGCACCGAATAATAGAGCCAATACTTGCCGTTGAACCGCACAACGGCCGGGTCTTTCGCGAACGGCACACCGCCGACATCGTCGGCAAAATACATACGGGGCACATCTGCCGGCGGTTCGGCAAACACCCAGCCAGCCGCCACGCAACTAAACAAGGCTATCGCGAGCCGCAGCGATTTATTCGACACAGGCGCTCCAACAGAAGGTGTGGTTCCTCAGCACGGGTGCCACTGCTGGCTTATCCAGCAGTGCGAACCCTCGCAAGATCCTAGAGAATCGCGAAATGCCTGAACACCTACAGCGAGTTGAACACCCCGACGAGCGGGGCGAGATTTACGATCGCGCCAGACGCGAGAATCACCGCCCCACAATCGCCCCGGTTGTCGCCGGTGCCGAGTGATCGGTTTGCCGGTGGTTCGGACTTCACGAGTTGAGGTTGAGTTATGCGAGGGTTCGGCACTGCTGGCAAGCCAGCAGTGGCACCCGGCGCAAAGAAAAATAAGAAAGATAATTAAAATTAGAACGCGATAGCCACCGGATCAGCGAAACCCCCAACACTTCTCTGCGCTGCTTTGCGACTTCGCGTCTTTGCGTCGAAACTCTCTCGCGAATCACGCGGCGATAGGTCGATCAGGGAGTGATGCAGCTAAAGCAACCAAAAACTGCGAAGTCTTTGGCATTGGTCGTCAGAATCGAGTCGACGCCAGCGGCGTAGTAGGTGGCGGCGAGCATCGTGTCGATCAGTCGTTTGCGGCCGAGGCGGTGTTGGGCGTGCCATTGCAGAAATAGCTCGGTTGCCGCGTCGTCTGGGAACACGTGGTCGACATTGCTCGCGCCCCACCAACTGATGGCAAAGTTGCGAGCTTCTTGAACTGAAGGCGGGGACACAAATCTTCGCCCATCCGTGGCGACATGCACCAGTTCAGTCAGCACAACCGGAGCGAGCGAGAAGCGATCGCCTTGCACTGATAGCGACGCCAGCTTTGCGTTCGCTGCCCTATGGTGGGGATGCTCGCCGATTGCCGCGGCAACCAAGAATCCCGTGTCGATGCCATGGTTCAAAATTTGCGGTCCTCGAGCATTTCGCCGAGCAAGTCGTCACCCATAACATCGTCGACGAGCAATCGGCCTACGCTTATAGGCGGAATATCGAGGACACTGTACACCGCTGGCGGCATCGGGGGCTTCTTCTGCAGGTGTCCTGTGAGCCATTCCAGCAATAGTCGCTGCTCAGTTGGCTCAAGTGTTGCCACCGCCTGTTCGATCTCTTGTAGCGTGCTCATAGCAGAATTATCGAGTCTTGCGATGCCGTTTTCAAGCTGATTCCGCTGTGCGGCACGAACCCCGCTTGTTTTTTTTCGACGCAGAGACGCTAAGTCGCAGAGAAGCGCAAAGAAAAAAAGAAGAGCGATAAAACAAGAATCAAACGCGATAGCCACCTATTCGGCGAAACCCCAACACTTCTCTGCGCTGCTTTGCGTCTCCGCGTCTTTGCGTCGAAAACCATTTCGCGAGTCACGCGGCGGTAGGTCGATCAGGGAGTGCTGCACGTGAAGCAACCGAACACTGCGAAGTCTTTGGGGTTGGTCGTCAGAATCGAGTCGACGCCAGCCGCGTGGTAGGTGGCGGCAAGCATCGTGTCGAAAAGTCGTTTTCGTCCCAGTCGGTGGTCGCGATGCCACTCGAAGAACTGCAGGGTCGCAGTCTCTTTGGTAAAGACTTGATCGACTTCGTTGGCCGTCCACCAACCGAGTGCGAATTCGCGTGCATCGTCAACGGTGAGCGGGGCGCTGAATCGCCGGGCGTCGGTGGTGATGTGTATCAATTCACTGAGAACGTCTGGGGCGAGCGAAAAGCGGTCGCCGTTGGCTGCTAGTTCCGCGAGCTTCAACTTTGCTTGTCGATGCAGCGAATGTTCTTGGATGGCCACAGCCACCAGAATGCCGGTGTCGATGCCGTGGTTCAAGCTTCCGGCTCCAGCATTTCGCCAAGTCGGTCGTCGCTCAATTCGGCGTCGATGATCTTACCAACGCTGAACGAGGGGATATCGAGCACACTGTGACCCCCCTGCGAAAACTTCGTCGAGTCTCGTAGACGCAGCACCAGCCGCTTCACCAATTCCCGCTGTTCGTTGGGTCCCAGCGACGCGGCCGCCTGTTCGATTTCTTGTAGTGTGCTCATGTCTGAATTATCGAGTCTTGCGATGCCGTTTTCAAGCTGATTCCGCTGTGCGGCACGAACACCGCTTGTTTTTTTCGACGCAGAGACGCTAAGTCGCAGAGAAGCGCAAAGAAAAAAAGATGAACGATAAGTAAAATAGAACGAGATAGCCACCGGATCAGCGAAACCCTCCAAAACTTTCTCTGCGCTGCTTTGCGTCTCCGCGTCTTTGCGTCGAAACTTTCTTCTTGGGCCAAAAAAACTACTTGCAAATACCATCGAACCCGCTAACATGAACGCACGTACACTATATCGACCACTCCCAAAACCGGCCGAGGCACAGCATGTTCAGCGATATTACCCGCGACGAATACAACGACGCCCTCGAGCAGACAGCCGAGGAACTTTTGTGGGAAGCCAACATCGAGCCAGGGGCCGTCGATGCGTTTGAGTTGGCTAACCGGCTGGGGGTGGCGGTGCTGCGCGACGATCATTTGCCCCGCCGGGGACAATTCGTACGGCTCGCAGCCGGTGGTAGTTCGGGGAGTCAGGCGACGGTATTGCTCGGACGCGAGCGGCGGAGCGAACGCCAGCATTGGGCGCTGGCCCACGAACTGGGCGAGGGGATCGCCAGCCGGGTGTTCGAGCGACTCGGTGTGCCGCTCGCCGACGTGCGGCCCGGTAGCCGCGAGCAAGTGGCCAATGGGCTAGCGTCGAGGCTGTTGCTTCCGCTCAGGCCGTTTCGCAAGGTGGGGGTCGCCTGTGACTGGGACTTGTTCGAGCTCAAGGGGGCGTTCCCAACGGCCAGCCACGAACTGATCGCCCGGCGGTTGCTCGATCTGCGGAACCCGATTGTGGTGACCGTGGTCGACCAAGAATCGGTCAGTTGGCGACGGGCCAATGTGCCGGGGGTGCCAAACCAGATGATTGCCAGCGAAGCGGACCACTGGCAGCAGTGTCACCTGCGCGGGGAACCCAGCTACGGCGAGGCGACAGCCGACGAAATCGGCACGGCCATCATCCGCTGTTGGCCAGTGCACGAGCCGCACTGGGCGCGAGAGATTGTGACAATGACGTTGGACGCTGCTTGAACGTTTTGGAGGGCGAAAGTCATTTTGTCGCTTTTCGAAAGAAACAGGCGACAAAATGAAACGAATTATGTCGCATGACGATTCCGAATACTGAAATAAAATAAGGGGTTTTCTGATTCCGAATGCGACAAAATGAACCGCATTAAGTCGCACGAAATCGTGTTTTTGAAAAAGCGACAAAAGCGACACTGCCGACGCGGCCATGCTAAGGAGCTGCTTGATCGAGTAGAATCATTGGCATGGACCCCGCACCTGCTTTCGACGCCAAAGAACAAGTTCGCCAAGCGGTCGATATCGTCGATCTCGTGAGCGACTATTTGCCGCTCCAACGGCGGGGAAGGCTCTATGTCGCGACCTGTCCCTGGCACGACGATTCGCGACCGAGCTTGCAAGTGAACCCCGAGCGACAGAGCTGGAAGTGCTGGGTGTGTGACGTGGGGGGCGACATTTTTAGTTTCGTGATGAAACACGAGCGAATCGAGTTTCGTGAGACACTCGAACTGCTCGCCGAGCGGGCCGGCATCGAACTTCGCTCGACTCCTTCCGCGAGTGCGGGGGGCATCGGCGACAAGCGAACTCAACTTGCCGCGCTCAAGTGGGCAGCCGAGCAGTTTGCGAAGTGTTTGGCCCGAGACCCGGCGGCCCAGGCGGCGCGTGATTACTTGGCCGAGCGAGGCATTTCGCAGGCGAGCATCGAGCGTTTCCAAATTGGTTTTAGCCCGCCCGATTGGGAGTGGCTCGTCAAGCGAGGCGAGCACGCGGGGCACTCGGCAAAGCTGCTCGAACGGGTCGGCATCGCTGGCCAGCGGACCGGGGGCGGGGGTTATTACGACCGCTTTCGCGGGCGGGTAATTTTTCCGATCAACGACACCCAGTCGCGGCCGATCGCGTTCGGAGGACGCATTCTGCCGCAGTTCGCCGACGAGCGTTCGGCAAAATACGTCAACTCGCCTGAGACACCGCTCTACAGCAAGAGCAATCAACTTTATGCACTCGATCTGGCTCGCGAAGTGGTCGGCGCGGGGGATGCGGTAATCGTGATGGAAGGTTACACCGACGTCATCATGGCTCATCAGCACGGAGTCGAAGCAGCGGTCGCGTGCTGTGGCACGGCACTAGGCGAGGGGCATTTGAAGCTGATCCGCCGCTTTACCGAACGCATTTGTTTGGTACTCGACGGCGACGAAGCAGGGCAGCGTCGCACCAACGAAGTGCTGAGCATGTTCGTCGGCAACAACATCGATCTGCGCATCCTCACGCTGCCTGATGGGGATGATCCGTGCGACTTCATTCGCCGCGAAGGGGGCGATCGGTTTCGTAAGCTCATCCGCGCGGCACCCGATGCACTCGATCATCAACTCGAGCACGAGATCGGTTCCATTCGTTCGCTCGATGATACGATGGCTGTCACCCGAGCGGCAGAAAAATTATTGCAGACATTGGCCGAAGTCCCACTCGCAGCCGGCGACAGCAGTTCGACTACGCTGGTTCGCGAACAGCAAATTGTCTCGCGTATCGCTCGACAACTTCGGCTGCCGGTCGAGCAGCTACGCGATCGATTGGTTGTGCTGCGCCGAGCGAAAAGCGCTCCGTCGCGATTGGTTGAACAGCGCGGCGATCGCCACGAAAGCGACGATGAAACAACACGCCACAATGCTGTCATGCTAGCATTCGAACAAGAAATTTTTGAATTGCTCTTGATAGATTCCCAGATGATCATTCCAATCGCGAACGAGGTAACGACAAGCGACATGGAGTCGCCCGTTGCCAGACTGCTGTTGGGGTGTTGCCTACAACTTCACGAGCATGGTGAAGAGGTCACATTCGAGCGGCTCATGCTGAGCCTCGAGGACGAGCAAGCGAAAAACCGATTGGTGACGCTTGACGAATCGGGCCGGCAAAAAATCGATAGCGACAAACAGCAACGTCTGTCCGATGTGCTGGCACTTCGCGACCGACATCGACAGCAACTCGCCACCCGGCGGTCGCTGGCCGACCTGCACGACGATCGAGTCGATCCCGCGCACAAAGAAACGATGCTCGCCGATTTTTTCAACAACTTAAAAAGCCGCGAGAAGGGTACTTCGTCCACGGATGGGTGAAGATTCTCAAAGGCTAGTCGCTCAGGCCGCTCCGCACCACGAACCCAAAAGTGTGGCCGCCAGCGACGCACATGTTCCTCGTACCAGGCGTGCATGATGCACGCGAGGAGTCGATGATGACCCGTGTTTGCGATTCGCAGTTCTCCGCGCTCGTTACTTTGGCCCAAGATCAGGGCTATTTGACTTACCAGCAGGTCAGCAGTTACCTGCCCGACGAAACCTACGGCACCGAGAAAATCGACCGTTTGCTGGCGATGCTCGATGCGATGAACATCGAATTGGTCGAAGATCGTCGTTCGCACTCCGACCGAGTCGCCGAAGCGATGGCGAGTCGTGGCGACCGTACCGCGCTGATCACCGAGCCACTGCCGAGCGGTTCGAGTGATCCGATTCGGATGTACCTTTCACAGATGGCCGAGATTCCACTTTTGACTCGCGACGAAGAAATTGGTCTGGCCAAGAAAATCGAACTCACGCGTAAGCGGTTCCGACGCAACGTGCTGCGTTCGTACTTCGCGCTCAAGGCAACGGTCGACTTGCTCGAACGCGTTCACAGTGGCGAACTTCCATTCGACCGCACGATCAAGGTGTCGCTCACCGAGAACTTAACGAAAGAGCAAGTGCAGGCCCGCATGCCCGCCAACATCAAAACTCTTCGCGAGATGATGGCGGCTCAAGAGCAAGACTTCTGGAAGATCGCCAGCCGCACCGCGTCGAGTGCTGAAAAGCAAATTGCACGCCAACGGTACATGCGTCGCCGAAACAAGATGCTTGTGCTCGTCGAAGAACTCAGCCTGCGGACTCGCCGCGTACAACCGTTGATCGACGGCATGGAGCGTGTCCTCAGGCTCATCGATCGCACTCGTGGCGAGCTGGCTGAACTAAAAGCAAATGGTGCCTCCGCCGATAAGATCGCCAGCGTGCGCGCCGAGTACAAGCAGTTACTCGGTCAAATTCTCGAAAGCCCCAGCAGCTTCCGCCGTCGGGTCGAGGCGCTCCGTCGTCAGTTCCGCGACTTTGAATACACGAAGCGCGAGCTGTCGAGTGGCAACTTGCGACTGGTGGTGTCGATCGCCAAGAAGTATCGCAACCGTGGGCTCAGCTTTTTGGACCTGATTCAAGAAGGGAACACCGGGTTGATGCGAGCTGTCGACAAGTACGAGTATCGCCGTGGGTTTAAGTTCTCGACTTATGCCACGTGGTGGATTCGCCAAGCGATCACTCGCGCAATTGCCGATCAAGCCCGCACGATTCGCATTCCGGTTCACATGATCGACGTGCTCACGAAGCTTCGCAACACGGCGAAGAAGTTGCAGCAAGAGATGGGCCGCGAACCAACGACCGAAGAGGTTGCCGTTGCCGCCGACGTGAGCATCGAAGAAACCGAACGAGTGCTCGACATTGGTCGCCACCCGGTGAGCCTCGATCGCCCGATTGGCGATGGCGACGATTGCAGCTTCGGCGAATTCGTCGAAGACCAGCATACTGAAAGCCCACACAAGCTGGCTAATAATGGGTTGCTTCGCGAACGCATCGAAGAGTTACTGCAAACGCTCACCTACCGCGAGCGCGAAATCGTGCGGCTCCGTTATGGCCTGGCCGACGGCTACGCCTACACGCTCGAAGAAGTGGGCCGCATCTTCAAGGTGACTCGCGAGCGAGTCCGACAGATCGAAGCCAAAGCGGTTTCGAAATTGCAAAACCCGGTTCGCAGCCAAATGCTCTCGGCATTCGTGCCCGAAGAGTATGAAGCGGTGGCGGCGTAGCACAACGATTTGAGCCAAACGCGCTAGCGTCGGGTGACGAACCGAATCACCCGCGGCTAGCGCCGACGGCTCAAACAACGTCAGACGGATAATCGAATGCGAGTCCTTGCCGTTGGCAATTTAATGCACCGCGACTTCGCGACCGCCATCGCGCGGATTCGCGAGTCAGCGGAGCTTTGCGTTGCGGATTCGGCCGATGAATTCGTGGGACGGTTGCGAAATCGGAGTGAACGATACGACCTAGCGCTCGCGTTTATCAGTCGCCCCGGCGAGTTGCCTGACGACTTCGGGCAGCGGATGATTTCTGCTGCTCCATTGGTCGGTCGGGCCCTGCTGCTCGGCACCTGGTGCGAAGGAGACGAGCGCAACGGTCGACCTTGGGCCGATGTTGAGCGAGTGTTCTGGCATCGCTTCGAGGCGTGGTGGCAAGCGAATCTCGATCGCGTAGGCCATCGACAACTCTGTTCTTGGCACTCTGGATTTTGTGAATCGGCTCAAGGCGTTGGCAGGCCAGTTAAGAGCACGAACGCGGGTGTATTCGTCGTCCGTTCGCCCGATTGGCAAGCGATTGAAACCGTCGCGACGTTGCTGAACCAAGCCGGCTATGCAACGGGGGCCTGGAAAACGGGGCAACCGATGCCAGTCGTTCGACCGCTCGCCGGCGGTATTTGGATCGGTGGTCAGCTAGTTGGTAAAACCCGTGACGAGTTTGTGCAGTTCGCAAGCGGAGTGCGACAGTTCGGCGGCGCGACACTGGTTGCCGCCGTCGACTTTCCGAGAATCGAAGACTCGCAGTTCGTTGAATCATTCGCCGGTCGTGTCATCGCGAAACCTTGGCGGCGGAGCGATCTGCTCAATGCACTGCAGCATTACCGACTTGCGACCGACTCATCGATTTCGCTCTATCGCAGGCAAGTGGCCTGAATCGAGCACGAAGAACCTGCGCGATGGATCACGAACAACTAACGACCAACAATCGACTGGTTTGCTAGCACGCGCATTGGACTTCCACCTCGCGGCCACGCGTTACTACACTTCCGACCCCTCGTAGATCCCGTGGAATCGCTATGAACGTTTACCAAGAGCTTAAGCTGTTGCATCGTGCGTTTCGCTACGCTCGGCGGACCGAACCCAATGAAATTGCGATCGTGCGCAAGCTCATTCGCCGAGGCGATTCGGTCATCGATATTGGTGCTCATAAGGCGGCTTTTGCTTTCTGGATGGCCCGCGGTGTTGGTCCGCAGGGGAGTGTTGCCTGTTTTGAACCCATTCCCGACTTGGCCTCCTACCTGCGCAAAGTTGCCACGCGCTATCGCGATGGCCGCATGACACTCGTCGAATCGGCACTATCGGATCGAGTCGGCACAGCAACGCTGCATTATGCGGGTCATCACCTGGGTGGAGCTTCGATCGAAGTCACCGACGACGTGTTTCGCCCGCCGATTGAAGTCGCCATGACAACGCTCGACGACTGGATCGCCCATTCGCGATTCCCACGGCCGATTTCGTTCATCAAGTGCGATGTCGAGTCGCACGAACTGTCGGTCTTCCGTGGCGGGCAGCAACTGCTGACAACCGACATGCCGACCTTGCTGTTCGAGTCAACCAATATGCACGATGGTCGCGAACACAATGGCAAGGTGTTCGATTTCCTGGCTTCGCTCGGCTACGAGGGATATTTCTTTGACGAGAAGGCTCTGACGCCGCTCGACGAATTTAATCCAGCACATCACTTGTCGCCCGAGGGAAACGAGAACTTCGTCTTTTCACACCGATCGCGAGTGAGTTGGCAAAGCTTGGTTCGGCCTTACCGGGTGAATGACACCAACGTGAAGACCCGCTCGGCCGCTTAGCACACTCGTCGGATTCCGCGCATGCGATCGAAGCAAACTCTACACAACGCGATGAGTCGAGCCCGCAACAATGTTAAACGTCTATGAGGCAGACTCCTTAAAACCGTTAGTGAATAGTCATACAAAGCACCGCCCGGTTCCGGCGGCAAACGCGCGCCAACCACGACGATAAATGCGACGCGAGTCGAATGGATCTCGCGCGAAGACCGCGACGACGTGATAGGTCAATGTCGCTGCCGATCTTGCCGGATTGGCAACCGAAGGACTGCCACCCCGCCGCTGAGAAATGCTCCAACAGCCCCCGAGATCTTGCCGCGAAGGCAGGGAGACATTAGCCTATTGAGTTGTGCAAGAGACCCACAAACGGGCTGTGGCTCAGCTTGGTAGAGCGCTGCGTTCGGGACGCAGAGGTCGAAGGTTCGAATCCTTTCAGCCCGATTTTGTTCTTCTGGACTTTTCTGACGTTGGCTCCAAGTATTGAAGCGTCCATGCGCGTTTCAATGCACGAAACAGGAGCTACCCCGTGCCACGCCAGCCTAAACCCTACATGCGAAAGCAGACCAAGAGTTGGTACTGCTCGATCGGCGGAAAGCAGATTTCACTCGGCAAGGACCGCGAAGCGGCCCACGCGAAGTACCACGAACTTATGACTGATCGGGAGTCTGCTGCCACCGATCGCACCACCCTCTACGAACTCAGCCAATCCTACCTCGATTGGTGCGAGTCCAACCGCAAACCGGCCACCTACGAGCGTCACCGGCATTTCCTCAAGTCGTTCATCGTCAGCGTCCGACACAGGGGCCATCCACAATTGAGATCGTAGACGCAACCGCCAAGCGGGTTATTCGAAGTTGTGCGAGTTTTCGGGCGTCCCCGCTGATTGTCCGATCACTCATTCAACACATTTAATATGGCTTGATGCTGATCGGCCGAAATGACAGATTCGCCATCTGTAAACAGCGGTTGAAAATCAGAGCGCCTGGCGGTCGAAAAGTGAAGCGCTGGGTGGTTGTGGTGCGCGCTTACAGAGCAACCCAAGGATCACAGCCATCGCGATCATCAATCCTGCGTTAGGCTCAGGAACAGCAAGCGTGTTGCCTGTAAGCCCATTGGTCGTCACGCCTTGCTCTCCGAAGTGGGTTCGCCACAGCGTATAGTCATTGGCGTCGATGGTGTCGTCACCGCTGCCGGTGTCGGCGGCAAAGGCGGCTTCGCTCGTGGCTCCAAGGTTGTCGCGCCAGAGGGTATAGTCGGCTGCATCGACGCGGCCATCGCCATTGAAGTCGCCACGAATAGCGGTGACATAGGTGACGATGCCTCGCGTCAATTCAGTCGACCCAGACGGGACGTAATAGAAATCGAGATCGTGCTGGCCTGTCACGTTAAATGCGCTGCCGAGCGAAGCATATTGCGACGGCTCAAGCGTTAGCGAAGCTCCAAAATTCGTCTCGCTAAGAATGTGGGCGTCGCTGCCCCCGGCTACCTGCCATCCCGGAATCGTGACGGCTTGCGGATCGGGATCAAGGTCGAGCGGAGCCCAGCCCGATTGGTAGCTCGCGTCGAAGTTGAGCGCGCCCGACTCGCTATGAATTTCATAGTAGCGAAGATTGAGGGAAACATCGTCGTTGTTACGAATCGCAACAGTGCCAGTTAGCTCGTTCACTTCCAATGTCAGGATATCGAGATCGACTAGTTCATATCCAACACCGTCGTACCAGGTGCGAAAGCCGGCTGAAGCCTGTGCACGATCGTCGATATAGACGTGAACCTCGCCATTGCTGTCGGCCAGGGTCGTTCCCAAACTGGCTTGGTAGAGCGATCGATTCCCTTCGACTGTCATGACCGGCGGTATCGAACTTGAAAAGTAGCCGCCATTCTCGAATGCGGGATCGCTACCCGTGGTGTCGGTCGAAAGCGGACCAGAGTTAGCGCCCGAAGTGACATGCTGAGTGACGAACGAGGCTTCGTTGATGCCGGAGTTTGGGGAGTAATTGGTACTCCACATGGTGTCGACTTCGCCGTTGACGGTACCGTCATCGTTGGGACCGATGAGACTTGCCCGCAACCGCCAGTCCGCGTTGCTCCCTCCCCAAAGATAAGCATAAACGGCGACACCTTCGCCGGGGGTGAGGCCAGTGATCGTCGTCCGCAGCGCTGGCGCATCTTCGCTCGCCCCGTTGTTGGAACTAATGATCGATCCAAAGTTCGCAAACTGCCGTACGTCCCAAAGCCCGTCAGCGATCGTGTCGCTTGGCGCCGAAGTGGGAGTGACGTAGTAATGCGTGCCTGCGACCAGCGGGGTGCCGTCGGCAAGTGTCGTGTTGGTGGTGACGTCGGCGTCGATATACACGACTTGTGCTGACGCGCCGCTTACGTAAGCGACCAAACAGACAACGAAGTGAAAGAGCTTAATCGAGGTGACCATAAGTCGAGCGAGCATGTGTTGAATCGGACCCGTAGAAGAAACGATCGAGGCAAAGCACCGATCACCAGAAGTATCGCCACGACGCACCAAACAACACCGCGACACCAAGCAGGCCAAGAGCCGAAGGCTCTGGAACGGCCGCCAAGTCGATAGCCAGCGAACCCTGGCCATTCACGCGGTTGTATTCGTCTTCGAAGATCAGGATGTCTCCAAAGTTCGTCCGAAAATCGCCATTGAGATCACCCATCTGATAGGCGATTTGCTGATCGGTGACACCAGTGAAGTCGGCATGAAGTCCGTTGAGTAACACGCGATAGTCCAATAAATCGACCAAGTCGTCGTCGTTGAAATCGGCGATCGACACCGACGGGTCGAGCGGCGTGATATCGGTGACGAGCACAACCTCGGTCGACCAATTCCTAAACGTCACGTAATCGCCGCGAAGCCAAAGTAGAGCCGACTCGGTGGTGCTCCAGGCGGGCATGATGGGCCGCACGTTGTCCATCGTCGAGTTAAACGTGATGGGATCCCATTGCCAAGTCGCTCCATTGTCGGTGGTTTGCCCACGAAAAATCTCGTAATGCTCCATCGCGACATCGGTGCGAGGATCGATGGGGGTCGACATGTAGAGCGTGTCGGGGTCGTTGGGGTCGAGTGCGATGAGTCCGGTGTAGTCGTCTTCGCTGCCGTTCGGGCTGGCGTTGTAGATATCTCGCCCCGCGAGCGCGAGGGGATGCGTGTTCCAGTTGTTGCCGTCGAAGCGAGTGTAGAAGAACTGGTGGTCGAGACTCTCTTGCCCACCGCTCAACGTGCCCGGGTCGATACGCGCTTGAAACACACCGTAGGGATTGCCCGCGCTGTCGATGGCGACATCGATGTTCCATGCGCGGGTCATGGGATTGCCATTAACCACGGTGTTGGCGGCAAAAACCTGTGTCAGATCGGCCGGCCCAACGTAGGTGGTGTCGAAGAGATCGGCGTCGACCAGCCCTCCGTTGGAACTAAAGAGTTGCCCGTCGCGGATATACCCGTGGTAAATGCTGTTGTTCACATCGCGTGGGTGTCCCTCGGTGGCAAAAAAGTGAATGGCGTCGCCGTCACTGAAGTAACGCATGTAAGGACGGACTCCACCGGTACCTTGGGAAAGCAACCGCCCGCCGTACGACCACGAGTCTCCCCAATCGCTCGAGACCATGATGTTAGGATTGAAATTCTCTGATCGTACGAAGTTATAAAGTCGACCTTGCCCATCATTGTCCGCAGCGAGGTAGTGCAGGTTGTTGTAGGTTGCATTGGCACCGCTCGCAGGGGATGCGTCGAGCATTTGCTCGGGTTCCCAAGCCGTGGGGTCACCGGGGTTGGTGGATACGCGCCACCGCGTGAAGTCGTCGGTGCCGTGGCGACCGTAGGAAGCCACATATCGGCCGTCGGGCCTGCGCCATAGCGCGGCCGAATCGTGGTCGTCTTGTTCCAATTGGTCGTGGAGTTCAAACTCTCCCTGTGCGCCAGTGTCGAGATTCCGCCACAACAGATCGATGTCGCCCCTTTCGGGGGCGTTACCTGCGGAAACAGAGCTGACCAGCAGTAGCGTGTTGTTGGGGTCGCTGTCGTCGATGATTGCACGCTCGTCTTCAAACCAACTCCACGCGCCATTGGGGGCGGTGGACGAGTTTGTCAGCGTGATGAGTGTCCCTCCGACGTCGTTGACGGCAAGCACCGGGCCAGCCGCAACAAGTGCGAGGGTACCGGCGACGAAGCGGGTGATTAGTCCAAGTTGCATCATCTGCTTGCAAATTCCTGACATAGGTAAATAGGTAAGTCGAGCCTGACGAACCGCGGCGATCCGCTGGCGTGTCGTGTGCCGGTGTTGCGTGCTTGCCGTGGTTCGCGCGCGTTAACTTCGTAGCAACAGCGGTCGCCGGTTGCTTGGAAGGGTTATTCTTTCTCGTGGATTGTCAAATGCGATTATTAGGGTTGTGTGCCACTGGCTCTGCCAGTGCAAACTGCAATGTCAAGCGTTGCACCGCACTGGCAAAGCCAGTGGCACCCGAAGATGTGGCGTTGACGGTCCACTAATCTGGTTTTTCCTCCGTCGAAGGAAACTGGGCGCACTCGCGTGCGCCCAGCAGTTGTCACGATCCCTCGACTCAAAATACTCGATGGCGTCTAACGACGGCGGCGGAGGGCCACTAGTGCCATTCCACCGACCAGCGTTAGTAGCACCGAAGCGGGTTCTGGCACATTGGTCCCACCACCGAGCGAACCGCTGGGGGGGAGGACGTTGCCAAAGTTGGCTCGCCACAGCGTATAGTCGGCAGCGACGACCGTGGCGGCCCCCGATCCGTTGCCACCCAGCGCCGCGGCATCGCCACCGAGGTTGTCGCGCCA
>JBGSRO010000088.1:0-27741 GCA_041737535.1 Pirellulales bacterium
CTGCTCCGCTCCAGCGCGAATAAATGGGACAGGCACCGAGCACAAAACCAGTCGAGGCAGCAGCCAACAATACGCTCGGAGCCAGTCCCATTTATTCGCTCACCGTCACAATGAGGAAGTTATTTTGCGTTCCTTCCTAACCCAGAACTATCACACAGCGATCGGGCTGAGAATTGCCGATTCAGAATTCAAACACGCGAACGAGCAGCGGAATTGATCAAGACCGAATTGTCAACCATATCGACGCGCTGAGTGCCCGGCTCCCAGCGCGTCGCTGAGTCCGTGTCACCTAATGTGAAAGTGGCCAAAAAACGTTGTCGATTTTTTGACCTGGGTATGCTAAAAAGGAGCACGGCCAGCGGGAAAAACGCACGAGAAACACAAGCACGATGCGCAAGCAAGTGAGACTTTCGTTGGCGAACTTCGCAAAACTCACTTGCTTGCGCATCGTGCTGGTATCTCTTAACCAACCGAAGCTAATTTGTCGCTTTCGAAAACGAAAAGCGACAAATTGAAGGCATCGAGTCGCTCTCCTGTTTCAAAAATCGACGATAAAACAAGCGGTATCTCGTACTGCAGGGGGGGGCGTTAAGTGCAGAATAAAGTCGCATGAAATCGGTTTTTTCGACAATATGGACAAATCGAACAAAACAAATCGCGCCGGGGGGTTTTGGCTTCGGCCAAAATCGCCTTGGCTAGGCCAACTGTCTCGGTGGCGAGCTTGGTGAGGATTTCGATGCCCGTTTGTTGCGAAAACTCCTCTCGCAAAGGTCGGGTGAACTTGTCGTCGTGGGCGCAAGAGTACCTGATGGTTTGCGGCTCGTTCGAGCCGCGTCCGGTGAGCAGGCAAAGCGAGCATAACAAAGCGGCGATGAAGTTTGATGCCCTCGGGTTCATATCGCCTGCTGCTGCGATTATCGTAAAGCTTGGTGACTAACGTCTGAAAGCACCGTCATTCGCGCGCAGGCGGGAGTCTAGTGGTCTGTCAAAGCCGACAATGAGGGTTGTGTGCCACTGGCTATGCCAGTGGAAGTGATTGCTGACGTGACACTTGCGTCACACTGGCGGAGCCAGTGGCACCCGCGCGGAGCCAGTGGCACCCGAAGTTTCTCATTTGACAGTCCACTAGGCGCGAAGCTTTCAATCGGGATTCCCGCCTGCACGAGAATAACGCACGCTTCGCCTCCCCAACAAAACTGAAAACTGATAGCAAAAAAACTAACGACTAACCGTCATGCGACTCGTATTCTTAGGCACCACCGGCTATCACCCAACCGAACGGCGGCAGACGGCCAGTTTGATAATTCCGGAACTTGGCCTCGTGCTCGACGCCGGGACAGGTCTGTTTCGACTGGCCGACCATCTTGCTACCGAGCAGCTCGACATTTGTCTTTCGCACGCCCATCTCGACCATGTGATTGGGCTGACCTATCTCGTCGAATCGATGGGTGTTGATGCCAGTGACCGGATCACTGTTCACGCGACTGCGAAAACATTGAGAGCCGTCCGCGAGCACTTGTTTGCCGAGCCGCTGTTTCCGGTGGCTCCGCCGTTTCAATTCGCCGAATACCGGGCGGGTCAAACGATCGGCGGCGCGCGGCTCACCACGTTTCCGCTGGTGCATCCAGGGGGTTCGACCGGCATGAGGTTCGATTGGCCCGACCGTTCGCTCGCCTACGTCACCGACACCACGGCCAGCCTCGACGCCGATTACATCGATCAGATTCGGGGTGTCGATCTCTTGGTTCACGAAGCGAATTTCCCGGCCGGTCACGATGCGATGGCCGACCTCACGGGGCACAGTTGTCTCAACCAGGTCGTGGCGGTCGCCCGCGCCGCTGCGGTGAAACGTCTGGTACTCGTTCACTGCGATGCCCTACTGGCACGACACGAAGACTTCGACCTGACCGAGGCGCGGCGAGTGTTCGCCGACACGAGTTGGGCCGCCGATGGCGACGAGATTGATTTTTGACTCGTCAGTGATTCCCGTTCGGGAGGGAATCGAGACACAACGCCTGCAAACGAGTTTCCTGCCTGCGCGCTAGTGACGTTCGCTTCGCGAACGAACGCAAAGCTGACTCGGCTGTCAATCTGTAGCAACTGTAGCGATTGTCGCGCTCCGCCGCCTCGCGATGTTGTTTTTTTGCAACGGATCGGCTGTGGTTCGTCTTGCTATCAAACGAAGTGTCGCCTCACAATGAAGCACGGTTTAACTTTTCTAGTCGCTGTAAGTTGAATAGCACTTGAGACTTTTTGAACTGCTAGCGGCAATAACGAAAAAAACTATTTGCCGGGCGACCAATTGCACGGCACACTTGGCTGGGCGATGTCTGAGCGACAGATGGACCCGCTTTCTAATAACACAGTTGCGAAACCCGATTGCAAACTCACTCCTCCTTTTCAGTCACGACCATGAAACCGAAAACTTTTCTCTCAGCTACGCTCGCCACGTTGTGTGCCTGGCCCCCCGTGGTCACGGCCCAAGAGCCTTGTGGCTGTGCGCCAACGATGCGGACTGTCTGTCAAACTGTTTACGAAGAACGCGAAGTGACCGGTTTTCGCACCGTCTGTGAAACGGCCTTCGAAGAACGTCCAGCGACGCGGCAGGTGCCCGTTTTCGAGACCCAGCAGCGCGAGCGTCGCTTTACAGTCATGCGACCGGTTCGCGAGACATCGGTCCGCGAAGAACGATTTACGGTCATGCGACAAGTCGTTGAAACACAAATGCGAGATGCTAGCTACGACCAAGTTCGCAACGTCGTCGAAACGCAGATGCGCGAAGAACGCTTTACCGTGCAAAAGCCGGTCTGCGAAACACAGGTGCGCCGCGAGTCGTTCGTCGTCCAGCGGCCCGTGACCGAAACAATCGAGCAAGAGCAGTGTCGCACGGTGATGCGACCCGTCACGACTTTTCAAACACAAACGGTCGATCAAGGTTGTTTCGTCGACGCGGTCACCGGTATCACGCCCGCCGAGACGTCGCGTCCACGACTCAGGTGGATTCCGCCAACTCAGTCGGTCAATCCGGCAACTGGCCAAATCGTCACCCAGCGACCCGGCCTAGGCTGGGTGCAAACGACGACCCCGGCACAGCCCGTGATGCAGCGCGTCTGGAAGCCCAATCTTGTGGCCGTTCAGGTTCCCGTCACGCAGATGGTTGCCGAGCAAGTTACTGAACGTGTGCCGGTGCAGGTGACCCGCATGGTGGCCGAAACGGCGTTTCGCGAGGTGCCCGTGCAAACGGTGCGGATGGTGAGCGAAGAAATGGTTCGGCAAGTTCCGGTGCAAGTCTGCCGCCAAGTCACCGAACGAGTCGAGCGGCAGGTGCAGGTGCAGGTCTGCCGGATGGTGCCCGAAGAACAAGTCCGCCAGGTGCCGGTCGTGACTTGCCGAATGGTTCCCGAAGAACGGGTCGAGCAGTTCCAGGTGCAAGTTTGCCGGATGGTCGAACAGAAAGGAACGATTCGCGTGCCTCGCGTTGTCGAGAAGCAAGTGCCGTTCACTTATACGGTGCGCGTCCCGCGTACGGTTTTGGTGCAGGTTCCTTGTGAGGGATAAAGATCGACTGACAACAATAAGGTGGGTATTGAATTGGTCTTAGCCCGTCGTGCGCATGCCGGCGGCGATGCCTTTAATAGCGAGTTGCGCAAGTCGCCGGCGACCTTCGTCGTCGCCCGACGACGACTTCTCGCGACGCAAGAGTTCGACTTGAATCATATTCAGCGGGTCGACATAGCGATTGCGTACTTTGATGCTACTCTTGAGCCACTCGACGTTGTCGAGTAGCTCATTGGTGCCGGTCGCGATGGCCAGGTTCTTGTTGGCAAGGTCGAACTCGGCAAACAATTTGTCGGCAACTGCCTTGAGTCCTTCCGACTTGTCGGCCAACGCAACATAACGGCGAAATACGGGCATGTTCGACTTGGCAACTGCCAATACCGAGTTGTCGATCATTGCACGGAAGAAGGGCCACTGCTGATACATTTCTCGCAACTTGGCGTCGCCCCCTTTGCTGTCGAGCAGTTGTTGCAGCGACGTCGCAAGTCCGTACCACGCTGGGAGCAGACAGCGAGCTTGCGTCCACGAAAAGACCCAGGGAATCGCCCTCAGGTCTTGAATGCGATTGCCTCCTTTGCGCTTCGCCGGACGGGAACCGATGGGGAGTTGCTCGATTTCACCAATCGGCGTCGCTTGGCGGAAGAAGTCGACGAACGAGGGATGCTCGACCAAGTCGCGGTAGGCGTCGAGCGACGCGGCACTCATCGCGTCCATTGTTGCGAGCCATTCTGCGGGCAATGGATCAGGCGGCTGAGTGGTTGCCATCACAATCGACCACAGCACTTGTTCGAGGTGACGATGCGCGATCGCCGGGTCGTCGTATCGCTCGGCCAATACTTCGCCCTGTTCGGTGAGTCGAAGCGAACCGTGGAATGTCTCGCGTGGAAGCGAAAGAATTGCCCGCGCGGCGGGTCCACCACCGCGGCCAAGCGACCCGCCCCGACCATGAAAGAACGTGAGCGCGACGCCGCACTCTTTGGCAAGTCGAAAGAGTTCGATTTGCGACCGCTGCAGCGACCACCCGGCCGCCAGGTAGCCGCCATCTTTGGTGCTGTCGCTGTAGCCAAGCATGGCGATTTGTTTGTCGCCGAGCGCGGCGACGTGTTCGCGATAGAGTGGCGTTGCGAGCGCCGCCTTGAGAATGGCTGGGGCGTTTTCGAGGTCGTCGATTGTCTCAAAGAGCGGAATCACGGGCAGCAAAAGCTGTGCGTCTTGCTCGGCGCCGCCATCGACTCGCTCACTCCATTTCCAGAGCCACAACACGTTCATCAAATCGCTCGCCGAGCGAGTCATGCTAACCACGTGCCCGCCAAGCGTCGCCATCCCATAGCGACGAGCGATCCGCCTGAGCACGACAAACAGATCGAGCGTCTTGCGAGCGTCGGCCGAAATTTGCACCGGATCGAGATTGGCAGCGTAGGGCATTGTCTCGCAGAGCAGTTCCATGCGACGCGCTTCGCCTATCTCTCCGATCTCTCCAGCCGTGCCGACGACGCGAGCCGCTTGCCAGATTTCGTCGATCACTTGGCTGTAGACTTCGCTATGCTGACGAATATCGAGCCGCGCGGTATTGAAGCCGAACACCTCGATTTGATCGAGCCACTGCTGAACTTCGCTGTTCGCAATCGAATCGTTTTGCGTGGCGACAAGCGCTGCGCGAAGCAATTCGACATCGGCTGCGAGTTGTCTGGGGCTCGCGTATTCGCTCGTCGTGTCGTCTTCGATCGTCCGCTCGATCCGCCACCGCATGACGGCGAGCCAACGTCGATAGCTTTCGCTTGGTGCAATCGTTTCGAGTACTTCTTCGAGCGCGGGCCACTTCGCAAGCGCAGCGTCGATCGCACTCCGCAGGCATTCGGCACCCGGTTCGTCGTGGTCGGCGATGCTCAGCGACTCACCCAACGCAAAGGAGCAATCGTGGTGGGCCTTGAGCGCCGCATGACGCAGCCAAAGACACGTTTGGTTCGTAATGTGAGGTGTCACATACGGATGACCATCGCGGTCGCCGCCCATCCAGCTTCCGAACTGAATGACTTTCGGAATCGTTATCGGTTCACCCGGATAGCACTCGGCCAATGCTTCCCGTAAGTCGGCAAAAATCTTTGGCACCGTCTCCCACAGCACCGGCTGAAACGATAAACCCCGCTGCACTTCTTGCAGCACGGTTGGTCGCATCGACCGCACGCTGTCGGTCTGCCATAGCTTGACGATTTCGCGGCGAATGGTCGTTTCGAGCTCCTCTTGCTCGCGCGGCAGAATCCGTGTCGAGTCGAGCCGCGACATCAGACCGCGAATCTGCCGCAACCGGCTCCGCAAACTCTTTCGTTTGGCTTCGGTTGGGTGGGCGGTGAAGACCAGCTCGACATGAATCCTCCCCAACACCTCGGCGACTTGTTGGCTCGACATACCACTGGCGGCAAGCTGTTTGATCGCAGCGCGGATCGATTCTTTGCGCGGCGCGGGGTGCGACTGGCGTTCCCAGTCGCGGAGCGCCCGCAGTCGTTGGCGGTCTTCCGCGAGATTGGCCAGCTCGAGAAACGTGCTGAACGCGCGAATCACGACTTGCAGTTGTTCGGCACCGAGGCTGGCGAGCAGGCTATCGAGATCGCGATGCTCGCCGGTCGTGTCGTCTTGTAGCGCGCGGGCTTCGCGGCGGACCTGCTCGACAAGCTCATACGATTCTTCGCCGTCGAATTCGCGAATTACCTCGCCGAAGGTGCGGCCGAGCTGGGCGATCTCACTTCGGAGTTGTTCGTCGGAAGCCATATGCTGGAGAGACTCAAGGCGGTTGGACGGAATACCTTCTAAGAGTAAGGTCGCGGTGAGCGAGTCGCAAGGTCAGCGCGATTCGTAGAACGGGTCCCCGGCCCGCTCTCTTGACGTTTCGATTAACCGACGGGCCAGGGACCCGTTCTACTCACCTTACTCGCGCGACTTCAACACACTCACCAAATCCAAATGGTCGAGTCGTTGCCGGACGAGCAGCGACGAAATGATCGCGGCAGTGAGCACCACGCTGACCGCCAGCCCAAACGATCGTGCGCTGATCGCGAAGGGAAAGCGGAAGACTTCCTGGTCGAGAAACTGTACGAGTGTCCAAGCGAGGCCGTAGCCAATGCCCATGCCGAGCGGAATGGCGAGCAACGTCATCGTGCCGAGTTCGCCCAGCAGAATGCCAGAGATTTCGCTTCGCGTGAAACCGACGACGCGAAGTGTGGCCAGTTCGCGGCTTCGTTCTGAGAGGGCAATCCGGGCGCTGTTGTAAACGACGCCGACGGCGATGACGATTGAGAACGACAAGTTGAAGAGCCGCATCTTGAGCAAGTTCTGCGCGATTGTCGACTCGAAGCTTTCGATGGCAAAGTCCTTGACCGTCACCCCGGCGAGCGCAGGGATTTCCTTGAGCTCGCGATAGACGCGGCTACGAGCGGCCGGATCAATGCGCAAGTAGGCACCGCTCGCCCGCGGGCCTTCGCCCATCGCGCGGCTCAGGTCGGCGAAGTTCATGTAGGCATTGAGCCCCTGCATGTCGTCGATGGTGGCGACCACGGGCAGTTCGAGCGTCGGGCGTTTCGCTTCGAGCACCTCGGCAACGACCATGTCGCCAACCGCGACTTCGAGCAGTTCGGCCAGCTTCAGCGAGAGCACCACGCCGGCCACCGGCGGTTGCCGCACCGCCCCCTGCTTGTCGACAAGTTGATAGAGATCGGACTCGAGCGGCAGTCCCTGCAGCGCGACGCGACGCGAGCGGTGAGCCATTCGCAATCGTGCCGGCACCGAACGAAAAGTTTCGACGTATTCAACACCATCGATGCTCTCGAGTGCATAGCGAATATCAGACGAGAGCGGCTCGACGGCCTGGACCAACATGTCGTACCGCTGAACGCGACGAAACTGCACATCCATCAGCGTGTCGATCGTGTCTTGCATAAAGCTGCCAACAACGACAATGCCAACCGAGAGCCCGATGGCGAAAATCGAAAGTCCGGTCTTGATTGGTTGGCGTTCGAGCTGACGCAGCACCATACGGGCGACATTCGGCAAGTAATGGCCGATGCCCAACCGTTCGACGATCGTCGGACGAAACGAAGCGGGCGGTTCGGGCCTCATCGCCTCGGCCGGCGGCAATCTCACAGCTTTGCGAACGGCACCAATCGCACCGAGCATCGCCGCCACCAGCGCCGCTCCGGCGGCGAGTGCCGCCACATCCCAGCGGACGCGGAATAACAACTCGGGATACTGATAAACGGCAGCAATCATGGCCGTGAAGTCGCGCGCGATGATCGCCCCGGCCAACACACCAACCGATACGCCGGCGAGAGTGACGATCAGCACAAACTTCATGTAGTGCCAACCAATATCGAGATTGGTGTAACCAAACGCCTTGAGCGCGGCAATCTGCTCGCGCTGCAGAGCGAGCATTCGCGTCAGTACGACATTTAGCAGGAACGCGGCTACCGACAAGAAAATGACCGGCGGAATCAAACCCGTCGTCTTGAGTCCCTGGATATCACCTTCGAGCAGCAGGTGCGAAAGCTGATCTTTGCGACCATAAGCGCCGCGACCACCGTAGGGGTCGATCAATTCGTCGATGCGAAAGATCACTTCGGCTTCGCTGGCACCGCGAAGTAGTTCAATCGCGAGATCATTAAAGGCGCTCTCCATGTTGTAGGCTCGCGAAAGCGCGAGGTGATTCATCCACAACACGGCATAGTGCTTCGGGTCGGGGACGACATCGCCCGGCTTGACCTGCAGCACATATTCGGGCGCAAGCACCACACCGACGATGCGCAGCTCTTGGCGATTGCCATTGATGATCGCAACCACCGAATCACCCACATCAAGGCGATTGGCTTCGACAAACTTCTCGCTGGCGAGCACCTCGTCGTCGCGGCCCGGCTCGAGCATCCGCCCCCGCCTAAGAAAAACTTGATTGAGCAACGGCGGTCGTGTGTCGGGCAGCGAAATGAGCTGTCCAAACGCGGGCGCTTCGAGCGTCGGCACATCGAGCGTCACTCCTTCAACGATTCGCGTCTCGACTCGCGCGACCCCCGGTACCTCACGAATTCGCTCGACGAGCGAATTGGGGGCGCGCTTTACGCTCGCGAAGACATCGGCAAAGTGATACCGCTCATAGAATGCCTCGCGCGTCGATTCGAGCGACCGGAGCATCGTTTGTGAATTCACAAACGTCGCCACCCCGGCACCAATCACCAACGCAATCGCGATCGACTGCCCTTTGAGTTGGGCGAGGTCGCGGAACAGTTTGCGGTCGAGGGCGAGCACGTTCTTGAGGGGTTGGGGGGCTGGGGCTGGGGGCTGGGGAGATTCAGACGAGCCGGGAGGCGTCAGCCCCCGGAGTGTCGCTGATTGCTCCGCAATCAGCTTCGGATCGCGGAGCGATCCGCGACAATCTGGTCGCCACATTGGCCAGCGTTAGGTCGTCCGGGCTTCTTCGCTGCCCTCGAAGAGGGCAAGTTCTTCGTTTAACCGGGCAATCAACTTGCGAATGCCGGCTTTGGTGAACCCCTTTTCGCCGATAGGGTGCTTTGCTTGTAGCTTCTCGAGCCGCAAGCCCAGGTCTCTCAATTCAGACTGCGCCTTCTCGTACTCGACGACGTTGGAAATCATAGCTCCACCTCCACAACACCCTTGCGTCTTCCGTCGGCTTCACGTGTTCGACTAAAAAAATTCTAGCCAATCGTCCCAGTCGTGACGATCTTCGGCAGCGAGAATCTCCTCGGGAAACCGAGTTAGGAGCATTGTATCAAATTCGATTGCGGCCAGTTCACCAGCGACAACGCGTTGTTGGAAATTTGCCGGCAGCCAAACGACAGCATCGACATCGGCCGGCTCAGGCTTTGCGGTGACAAAGCTACCATCGACGAATAGCCGAGAGGCTTCTACGCTACGTGCCAACTCAATCCAACGACGTAGCCGAAGGACCAAACGCCGCCGGCGGCGCCAGTCACCGGAGTGAACACGCGAAGCACTACTAAGTGGCGTCATCGAAAGTTTGCACAGTGGTCAACCAACTGAGTTGCGACTCCGACGAGACGTAGCTCATCGGCTAACGCCGATATTTGAGGGCATTGTGCGCTCTTTTGTACTTCCCACTTAGATCGTTCCCATTGTCGCTGATTGCTCCGCAATCAGCTTCGGATTGCGGAGCGATCCGCGACAATCTGGTCGCCACATTGGCCAGTGTTTGGTCGTTCGCCCCTCTTGTGTACGCAAGCGAAGGGGCTACCACTCAAGCTCCTGTGCCGTGCGTCGCGTCGCGTTCACTTCCGTTCGCCCAATCCGGCCATCCGAAACGTGTATCACCCGGTCGGCCATTTCGGCAATCACAGCATTATGGGTGATCACCGCGGTCGTGGTGCCTAGTTCTTGGTTGATTCTTGCGATGGCGTCGAGCACGATGATGCCCGTGTGGACATCGAGCGCCCCGGTCGGTTCGTCGCACAGCAGCACATCGGGGCGTTTGGCCACGGCGCGGGCGATGGCCACGCGCTGTTGTTCGCCACCAGAGAGCTGGGCGGGGAAGTGGTCGATGCGTGGGCCGAGGTTGACCATCTTGAGTGCCTCGACCGGGTCCATCGGGTTGGCGGCGATTTCGGTGATCAGGGCCACATTCTCGCGGGCGGTGAGGCTGGGGATCAGGTTATAGAACTGAAACACAAACCCCACATGCTTGCGGCGATACTGCGTGAGCGCGGCATCGTCGAACTCCGTGAGCACTCGGTCGCGGTAAACAATGCTGCCCGAAGTCGGCACGTCGAGGCCACCCAGAATGTTGAGCAGCGTGCTCTTGCCGCTTCCTGAAGGCCCGAGCAGCACCACGAATTCGCCCGGGTAGAGCTCAAGATCGACCCCGCGCAACGCATGGACGTCGACCTCGCCCATGTGATAGGTCTTGGTGATGTTGCGTGCCGAGAAGACAGCCTTGGTGGTCGTCATTGCAATTTGTCGCCAACAATTCGCTAGCAGGTTCGTATAGAATCAGACTTTGTTTTGCGGTCTTCTAATGATTTGAGTGTTTGTATGTGTCGATTGCTAGGTGAAGCGAGCAGCGGCGAGCGGCGAGCAGCGCGAGTCGTGGTACTGGTCTGCGTAGCACTTTGTGGTGGGCTTTGCTCGCCGGTTCGTGCCGGCGGTGGGCCCGAGAATGTGCTGGTTGTCGTCAATCAAAACAGCGACGACTCGAAACACGTTGCCAACGAATATGTCGCTCTCCGAAACATTCCCAGCAGCAATGTGCTGTATGTCAACTACAAGGGCTCGGTCGATCAATGTCCCGGCGAGCGATTTCGCGGCGAAATTCTCGAACCAATGCTGAAGGAGATCGACGCTCGCAAGCTCTCGGCCCAGATCGACTGTGTCGCTTACTCGGTCGACTTGCCTTGGCGAATATTGATGCAGGCTGATTTTGCCGATGTGAAGTTCCCCAAGAACTTTGCCCCTAACGCGTCGCTCACCGGTGCGACATTCTTATATCGCTACGCAATGGCAATGAACCAAGGGCTGTTCTCGCCGGTCGCCAACGAATACATGCCGGGCGAGCCGGGGGCGAACTTAGGGCAATGCACACAATTGGCGGACGCCCCGAGCCAAGGGTTTCGCTCGCGCTATTCGTGGACAAAACGAGGGACGAAGTCCGACGACCCAACCACCGGTGAGCGCTATCTGCTCGCGACCATGCTGGGAGTCACCAGTGGGCGCGGGATGAAGGTCGGCGAGGTGATCGCCAACCTCAAGCGATCGGCACCGGTCGATGGCACTCAGCCACGCGGCACGTTTTATTTTGTTCGCAATAACGATATCCGCTCGAAGACGCGGCACGCTTGTTACGACGAAGCGGTCCGACTGCTCACCGCTGAAGGGGCGAGAGCCGAAGTGCTCGATGGGGTGCTGCCCACCGCCAAGCAAGACGTGCTCGGAATCACGATGGGCAAATCCGATTTTGGCGTGAGGGAAGCCGGCATGAATATCTTGCCCGGTGCGTTGTGCGACAATCTCACCAGCTACGGCGCTGAGTTCATTCGTCCTTATCAGGTGCCGCTTACGCACTTTCTAGAAGCGGGAGCCGCCGGCGCGAGCGGGACCGTTTGGGAACCTACGGCGATGCAAGCCAAGTTCCCGCTGCCGACGCTCCACGTTCATTATCGGCGTGGTTGTTCGCTGGCCGAGTCGTTTTACCAAGCGATTTCGAGTCCCTATCAGACGCTGATCGTGGGCGACCCGCTCTGTCAGCCGTGGGCGAAAATTCCCCTGCTCGCAATAACGGGACTCGACGACTTTAAGGAAGGGTCAACGGCTGGTTCTCGCCCGCTTGCGGGCGTCGTGAAGTTCGCTGCCAAGGTGTCGCCTGTGGAGGGAACCAACGTCAAGGAATGCGAACTTTTTCTCGACGGTCGCCTCGTCGCGCGACTGCCGGCGGCACAACTCGTGCCGCTCGATTGTGCCAAGCTCCCGCCGGGCTATCATGAAGTTCGCTTCGTCGCCGTCACCGCCGATGCGATCGAATCGCGCGGAAGCGCAGTGGCCAAGTTCATGGTGGCCAATCGCGATGGCGTCGCGGCACCCGGGCTTGAGCTTATCCCCGGGGGCATGACGATGTTCGGCGAGTCGTTCTGGGCCAAGCTCGATCAGCCCGCTGGCGAAAAAGGTGTCGAAATCCGCCAGCACGAACGTGTTGTGGCGACCATCGCCGCTGGCAAAATCGAATGCCAGGTCGATTCCAAGTTGCTGGGGCGTGGACCAGTGCGGCTGCGGGCGGTCGACCCCGCGACGGGGTGCAGCAGCCCACCAGTCGCCATTATCGTCAAATGACGAAGCCACGTGACAACGTCGATCAGAACCCTTAAACGTTACAACAGTACTTCCGGGGCACGCCAAGCGATCACCAAGTGCACCATTGTAGTAAATTGCCACGAATTACCGACCCGACGGCACTTCGGGTTCGTTGACAGGCTAGGGGTAGCGGATACCATGAACAGTCTTGGCTCACCTCGCGCTCGGATGGCCCTTCGCACTCATCTAGCCAAACTACCAATAAGTGGTTCAACTCGACGAAAAACTGTCCACTTTCCCACTCGCTTAAAAGAAACCATCGGCGGAATCATCTGAAATGGAACGATATCGCGTTAATTACTGGCTGCTCGGCACTTTGACGTTGGGCGCTCTGCTGCTCGGCGGGGCCGTTTACGGGATTTGGATTCTCCAAATGCAGCGCGGTGCCGATCGTTATAAGATCGAGGCCGACGAGGCCTTAGCGGCGAACAACACGCAGGAAGCCGCCGCCGCCCTGGGCCGCTATTTAGCCGTTGACCCCAACGACCGCGATGCGGCCGTCCAGCTCGCCAGCTTGCGTGTCGACATGGCCCGCAAAGCGGCCGAAGAGGGACGCCGTAGCGACTATCAAAGTGCGATTCGGGGCATTCAAAACGTGCTGTCGCGGTATGTCGACGCCGAAGAGCTTCGTCGCAAGATGCTCAAACTCAATACCGAGCTGAACGATTGGCCTGCGGCCAAGACGAACGCCGAGATTCTGCTCGACGACGAGAAGAACAAAGACGATCTCGAGCTGCTCAAGACCTACGGTCTCGCCCTTGCGCGCACAGAGAAGCAAGACAAAGCGATCGAAATTTACGGCAAACTGGTGGGCTACAACGCCGACACGCGAGAGTTCGATATCGACAAACCGCCTGCACGCGAAGATGCGGTTGCCTACCGCACGCTGGCATCGCTGATGCTGCAGAAAGAACTCCCGGTTGAAGCCAAGAAGGTCGTCGACAAGCTGGTCGAGGTGAATCCCGACTCGGCAACGGCCCACCTCACTCGCGCCCAAACCTTGCCCGCCATCGCTGCCGGAACGCGCAACGCCGAAGAGGCCGAAGCACTGCGCGACGAAAGCATCGCCGAAATCGACAAGGCATACGAGCTCGACCCCGACGACGAAACGGTCGCGGTCACTTATCTCTCGAAACTCGTTCGCGACGCGGCCGAGACCTGGGGCGAACGCCGCGCAATCGAAGATGGTTCGGTCGAGCCCAAGTCGGGGGACAAAGAAGCCGAAGTCGAGACGCTCACCAAACAGCTCGACGCGCAACTCGCCGAAATCGATCGCATTGCCGACGCGAGCATTAAGCTCAACCCCAAGGCAACCAGTTTCTACGAGATCAAATCGAACGTGGCGAGGTTTCGCAATGACATCAAGGAAACACTCGAACAAATCAATATTGGCATCGAATCGCTCGATAAGGAAGACGAACTGGCGATGATCCAGTTGCAGATCGCCAAGATCGACTTGTTGCTTTCGCAACAAGACGTGAAAGGGGCGGCCGAGCTACTCAAAGAGGTTCGCAAACAGCGCTATTCACAACTCGAAGTCTTTGCCAGACGACTCGACAAGGTCGAGGGACAGATTCTGCTGACCGATAATCGTTGGTTCCCCGCCAAGGACTTGCTGGAAAAACTTCGCAAGCAATTGCCGGCGAGCACGCCCGATCAGCGCCGTTTCATTTCGGAAGTCGACTACCTGCTCGGTTTCGCCCACGAAAAACTGGGCAACGACGACTTGGCAGCCGCGTCGTACAAAAGCGCTTTACAAAACAATCCCGAAAACAAAATGGCCGAATACGGCCAGTTGAGAATCGCGAAGGTGCCGATCGGAAGCCAGCGATCGACCAATAGCGAGGCCGACGAGGTGGTAAACAGCGAAATGCGCAAACCGAGAGAAGAACGCGATTGGCCCGCAGTGTTGGTCAAGATCGATAAAATTGCCGCTACTGAAGGTTGGCCCGAGATTCAAAATGCGCTGGTCCGCGCACGTGTGTTCGCCGTGGCAGGTGAATTCGACAAGGCCCAGACCGAACTCAATAAGATCTTCGCCGAAGATCCCGACAATTTGAACGTCTGGAGGGCGGCTATTCGCATCGTCGCCGACAATCCCGATAAGGGGCCGGCCGAGGCGCTCAAGCTGCTCGACAAGGCGAGCTCGCCCGACAACTTTGGCGATCTGCCGATCCTGCGGCTCGATCGGGCCTTGATGTACGCGAAGATCGAAGGCGACGATCTCGAAGCACAACTCATGCAACTCACCGAAGGTATCGACGACTGGAGCCAATCGCAAAAAATCCAGTTGTTCACCGGGCTTGGCGAACAATTTGCCATGGCCCGCAACAACGAAGCGGCCGAGAAAATGTATCGCCAACTCGTCGAAATCTCGCCCGACGATTTGGCCACTCGCATCAAATTGTTCAAAATCGCCTTTGGCGAGAGTGACGACGGGGGCATGGAAGCGGCTCAGGAAGGCATCTTGGCCGTGGTCAAAAGCAAGAGCAATCCGAATTGGCTCTACACCGAGGCGTCGCGGCTCTTCTCGCGCTATCAACGCGAGTTGGAAGATGAGTCGGCGCTCACAAAGATTCGCGCGCTGCTCGGTCAGGCATCGAAGCAACGACCCGAATGGAGCGAACCCTACGTGCTACTCGGTGAGGTCGACCTTCGCGAGGGAGACATCGAAGGGGCCATCGACAACCTTGGCAGGGGTATCGAGCTGGGTGCCCGCCAGCCGCTCGCAGCGATGGCTTACATTAATTTACTGACCCAGCGCGGCCGCTTCTTCAAAGCCCGCGAAGCGGTCGAAGCGTTTGACGTGGCACTGCGGCAACAGGTGCTGGGCCGCACTTATCCCGAAATCTTGCTTAACACCAACGCTCCTCTCGAAGCGATGGAAGCGGCCACCGCGCTCGCTGCCGCAAAGCCCAATGATGCGGCGACGCAACTTTGGTATGGCGTCTTGCTCGAGCGACTCATCCCGCTCAATACAATCAGCGACGAAGTTCGCAAGGAAGCGACCGAAAAGTCGGGCGCGGCACTCGCCAAAGTCGTCGAGCTCGCCCCGCGCTCCGAAGAAGGTTGGCTTGCCTACATCTCGCACTTGTTGCGGAGCAAGCAACTCGAAGCAGCCGAGCAGGCGATGCGTGATGCCCAACTTAATTTGCCGGAAGATGTGCAGGCGATGGTCATGGCCAAAGCTTACGAAATGACGGGCCGTTGGTTCGACGCCGAGAATCTTTACCGCAGCGTGCGAGAGTCCAATCCCGACGAGCCCCGTTTCGCGCGTGTGCTCGCCGAATTCTACTTGAGCAATTTTTATCCCAAGAACGACAAATTGCTGAAAGCCTCGAAGCTTATCAACACCGTCCTTCAAATGGGTGCCGATGGAAAGCTCAAGAACGACGATGACTTCTTGCGGTGGGCCCGCCGGCGGGCGGCCGTTATGCTGGCGTCGACGGGCGACTATCAGAGTCTGCTCAGCGCCGAAAAACTGCTTACGTCGAATGCCACCGACGGGCTCTTGTCGATCGAAGACAAGTTGCAACTGGCGCGGATTTTGGCTCCTCGCCCCGAGCCGATTTCACGCCTGAAAGCGATCGACTTACTCGAAGCCGTAAAGCCCTACCAGGATTTACCACTCGAGTTCGAGCTGACACTCGCCAAGCTTTATTTCGCCGTTGACAACTGGCCCAAGGCACGCGACTTAATGACTTCGATCGTGGCCAAGTACCCCGAAGTCCCTCAGGTACGGGCCGATTACATTCGCATGTTGTTGCAGCGCGGCGGACGTGGTGAGGTGGCGGCGGCGGCGACCCAGCTCGATCGCCTCGCAAAGCTCGATCCCAACGGACAGCAGACGTTCGAGCTCATGGCCCTGGTCGCCGACAAGAATGGACAAGCCGACAAAGCTCAAGCCGCGCTCCGCCGGTTGGTGCCCGAAAATTTGGCCGAAGTGAAGGAAGAGATGTATCCGTTGGTGCTGCGCATAGCGCAGCTGCTGACCGAACTCGACGATCCAAAGGAGGCCGAAAAGATTTACGAGGCACTCGCGGAGATCAAAAAGGACGACTCTCGCTACGCGCTCGAACTGGCCAACCATTTGGGCCGTAGCGGTCAGCCCGAGCGGGCCTTCGAGATTCTTGAAGCCATTCGCGGCAGCGCCGATATGCCGGCCGTGATTCAGTCGGGACAAATCATCGTCCGGGCCGCCCGTGACGAAGTCGGCGATAAATACGACGCGAAGGTGCTCGGCTGGCTTGATCGCGAGCTTCGCGACGAACCTGGCTCGGTTCCGCTTAAGATGCAGCAGGCCGAGTTCTTCGATTTGGTGGGCCGCTACGAAGAGGCAGCGGCCAACTACCGGAGCCTGCTCGGTAGCGGCGACTTGGTCGGCAACGCTCGTGCCGTGGTGCTCAATAACTTGGCCTATCTGCTCGTGCTCGGTGCCGCCGAAGAGGCTTCGCCGGGCGAAGCGACCAAGTTGGTCAACGAGGCAATTTCGATTCTGGGCCCATCGTCGGAGATTCTCGACACACGGGCGGTACTCGAGATTTCGCGCGGCAATTACGCCAAGGCGATCGAAGACTTGCAGTACGCAACTTCGGACAATCCAACCGCCTCGAAATACTTCCACAAAGCCCAGGCACACCTCGGTGCGAGGGAGAATCGCGAAGCCATCGCCGCCTGGAATCAAGCGGTCGAGCTGGGTCTGAACGAAGCCGACATCAGTCGACTTGAAAAAGCGGCCTACGAGCAAGTCGCCACGACAATCGAGAAACTCAAAGGTAAGACGGGCAGTCTTTGACCCAGGCTGGCCGAATTTACGTTGAATGTGGCGTCCGTTGAAAGTAGACTGAAAACCGGGGTTAGGTCGCCGTACTACAAAAAACTTCTCTGGTGATTCGCCATGCTTTGCTCGTTCAAGTTTTCGTCGCTCGTGGTGCTGTTGGTCTCCTTGTTGGCCCAAATCACGCACGCCCAGAGTGATCGGGCCAACTCGTTGGGCCAGGGAGTCCACGCGCTCAACAGCGGGAACGCGGCGCAGTCAGAGTATTTGCTGTCAACCGCCACGGCCCTCGAACCACGCGATCCTCGTACCTATTACTTTCAGTCGCTCGCGCTCCGTCGCCAGGGGCGCACGTACGAAGCCGATGCGATGCTGCGAACCGGGGCGATGGTCGAAGCACAGTATGGCGGTGCCGCTTACCAAGTGAATCGCTCACTCGAACGTGTCCAAGGTACCGAGCGGCTCGCCATCGAAAAGGCCCGTCGCGAAGCCCGCGAAACGTACGAACAATTGCGCGTCGCCAATCAGCAGGCCCGCTATGCGGCCCGCGAATCGCGGCAGTCGCTGGTGCAGCGAACACCGGGACGACTCCCGATCGCGGCATTTGCGAATTCGGTCTCGCTCGACCAAGCGCGGGCGATTGCCGTCGACCACACCGATCCGTTTGTCGACGACACATCGCCAGCGGCGATGGCCTCGACAAAGCCAGCCACCTCAGCCGCCACCGAACCGCCAGTTGCTGAAGTCACCGAAAGCAGCTCGCCATTCGATGACTTTATGCTCGACGCCGGCGTTGTGTCGCCCGGCCCGACCGCGACGGCCGCCGCCCCGCCGACCGTTGAGATTCCGGCTGAAGCCCGTGGCACGATGAAAACCGGCAATTTTTTTAGCGGCGTTCGCGGAATCTTTGGTCGTGGCGCGAACGCGGTTAACGCCGTCACCGAAATGGTCCCCCCAGGCGTACTCCCCGGCGGCATGGGCGCCCCAGGCTCGGCACCACCCCAGGCATTTGATGAGGGCAATTTTGGTGGTGGTGCTCCAATGGAAGAAGGGAACACGGAGGCAGGTGAGTTTGGTGGTGAAGACGCCAGCCCCTTCGGCGATGCTTCACCTTTCGGCGAGCAGATGCCGCAGCCACAAGGAGGCGAATTTCAATTCGACGCGCCGATGCCAGACGGCGCGATGCCAGACGGCGCGATGATCGAGGAACCGATGGATGCACCGAGTGCCGACGAAAGCCCATTTGGACCGTAGGCGAGACTCAAGAACGACAGAGTAGTTTCTGTCATTCCCGCGCAGGCGCGAACAACGTATGACTTTCGTCGCGAGCTTTTCCGATCGGCTCACCAAGTTTCGATTGATTCATTCCCTAGCAGCCTGTTTAGAGCTTGGAACCCCGTTTCGACCTTGGAATCACGTAGAGGACGTTCTGTCGTGCGTCAATTGAGACACCAGTGTGGTTTGCGCTCGCCTAGCTCTCGGATGGCTACTGCTGCGGTACCGACAGTTTTGCTTGCCCTTGTGGCACCGACGCTGTTGATGTTTGTCGGCTGCGACGAGACACCGACTGCCGCGCCCCCGCCCGCCTTGCGTTCGCCCGAGCAGGTGTTCGACGAAATAGTCGAGTCGGTCAAAGAAGCGATGGAGAACTCTCAAAACCGCGGCATGATTTTGTTCGATGCCAACAGTGGCAGTCGGGGAACCGTCCGCTACACTGTGACGGGGAAATTGGTCCCCCCGCCCGATGCCGCGACCCCTCTGCGCGGGAAAGTAAGCATCGTCGTGCGTTCGCATTTCGTATCGGGTCAAACGCCCGAACCAACCGAAGATGAACCCGAACCCGAAGATGACCTCGGGTTGCCGGCTGGCGTCGAGCTTGCCGAGGGAGTCGATCCTGAGTTGTTCGCGCCGAAGCCGCGACCTCGCGCGAACGAAAAGCCACCGATCGATACCGACAAACGGACCCACGAGCTCCGCGAAGAGTCGAGCTACCTACTCGAATACCAAAACGGCAAATGGCAGTTGGTGAGCGAACTCGACCCCAAAGTCGAAAGCGCCCTGCAAATGGCTTTCGACCGAGCCATCGACCGACAATAGCGACGCGTTGATTTGCCATCTGGCGGGGCCGTTGACCCGCCGCGTTGACCCGCCACCAAGTCACGTGACCGTCGCAGAGCCAAGGGCCAACGGTTCCGGCTCGTCGCGGCTATTTCTGCCGCAGACCCACAACATCGCCCCAGCAGGTCAGCACGATCTTCCGGCGACTCGCCCGATGGCGATGTTCGCACAGGTAAATCCCCTGCCAAGTTCCCAGCGCAAGATGCCCCGCGTCGATCGGAATCAGCAGCCCCGATCCGGTGAGCGTCGTTTTGACATGGGCTGGCATATCGTCGGGCCCTTCACACGTATGGCGGCACGGCTCGCCGTCGGGGGCCAATCGGTCGAGCGCGTCGGCCAAGTCGAGCGCGACATCGGGGTCAGCGTTCTCGTTGATCGTGAGGCTCGCCGAAGTGTGTTGTAAGAAGAGGTGCAGCATGCCAACCCTCACGTACTGCAGCTCTGGCAAGGCGTCGGTGATCTCCATCGTGACGAGGTGCATCCCCCTAGGGAGGGGGGCGAGTTGGATAGCGCGTTGGATCCAGTTCACGGCTGACTCCCGGAAAAGAGAGGATTTCTGGCCATATTCGTTAACCCTTGTCAGACCGCTTCGCATTCGAGCGACTTTGACGAAAATAGCGGGCTGAATGTTCTTGACTTTGCCCCTCGGTTGGTAATAATCCAGCGACCGTTAAGAAAACCTTCACATTGTCGTCTCCATAATCACACAAAGCGAGCATGCGGTCGACGTTTCAAGGCGAGGGCCAAGGAACTTCGACCAGTCTAGTCGACCAGTCATAAGCCAAGGCGGCCCACACCCGTTTAAGGAGGTAGTTTCGATGCCCGATGCCAATTTTAATGTGTTTGAAGTTATTCTTAAGTATGGCCACGACGAGGACTTTGTGCCCCGTGTCGACGACGATTTCGTTGCCACCAACGCCCCGGCCGGTTCCGAAGAAAAGCTTCGCATTTTGGCCGAGCGCGTCAAGCGTGGCTATCCCCTTTGGCACGATGCCGACCGCTTCGACTATAGTGGTTTGACCGGTGCTGTCCGACCCCGCGAGTAAGGGACGGCCAACAATCAAAACTTAAAAACCGCGGTCTCGACTGCGGTTTTTTTGTGCGCACTCGCAAATATTGCGAGTAATCGCCACCCCGATTGTTTAAACTCAGGGTTAGCACAAACGACTGGTTGCGAAAGCCGCTAAGGCTTTCGGCCAGCCACCTTGCGGGCCGAAAGTCTTGGCGACTTCCGCTACGGTCTGGGCACGAAAACCGACACTCCGCCTTCCCGAAAGAAACCTCATGCACAAACTCTCGATCCAAGTTCGTTCCATCGCCTTGGCGATGCTCTTCATTAGCCTCGCACCGGCAGTGGCCGACGAGCCCAAACCTCTGTTTAACGGCAACGATCTCTCGGGCTGGGTTCAACGCGGTGGCAAGGCAAAGTATACGATCGAAGGAGACACGATCGTCGGCACTGCCGTCGCTGGCACACCGAATAGCTTTTTGTGTACTGACCGGAATTACGAAAACTTCGTTCTCGAACTCGATTTCAAAGTCGACGATGGGCTCAACTCGGGCATCCAGATTCGCAGCGAGTGCTACGACGAAGATCGCGTCGAGAAAGTCAAAACGAAAGAGGGCAAAACGGTCGAAAAGAAATTCCCAGCCGGCCGCGTGCACGGTTATCAAGTCGAGATCGATGCGTCTCCACGATCGTGGTCGGGGGGTATCTACGACGAAGCGCGACGCGGTTGGCTCGACGACCTCTCGGCCGACGAAGACAGCGCGGCGCGCGAGGCCTTTAAGTCGGGCGAATGGAATCATTATCGAATCGAAGCTCGCGGCCCAAGTCTCAAGGTGACGCTCAATGGCGTCCCTGCCGGCCAAGTGGAAGATGACCTGACCCCCACCGGTTTCATTGCACTGCAAGTCCACGCGATTGGCAATAAGAAAGAAGCGGGCAAACAAATCCGGTGGCGCAATATCACCATCGAAGAACTCAAAGACTAACGACTGACAAGTAAAAATGATCGAAGGCACACGACGACTGGTGGAAAATTGGTGGGCCACCTTTGGTACTTATGAAGGATGGTTCGTTGTTCGCCTTCATCCACCGGGCGAGATTTTCAGCGATACACCGGGCCTCGCCGAAGCATTGTGGGAAGAAATCGCCCGCAGTCCCTCTCGTCTCGTCGCGATCGAAATGAACGACATCGCGTTCTTGCCAAGCAGCCTGATGGGGGTCGCCGTGAGGCTGCACAAGAGACTGTCGATGGAAGGAGGCGAGCTCCGCATCGTCGGCCTCCGCCCTGCCTGCCGCGATGCGTGGCACGTTTGTCGACTGAACATGGTGATGCCGGTGTTCGATGATTTGGCGGGGGCGGTGGCGTAGCTTGTGACTCTGCTTCTCCGAGGCGAAGTTTTTTGAGCGGTGACGTCCTCACAGTGCGCACCAGCACGACTCTCTCGATGATTAACCAAGAATCACTCGTCGCCAAACACTCGGGTGCTCTCTTCCTTGCGAACTGGCTGCGTGAGGTCGTCGGTGTCGACTTCCACCAGCACACGTTGGTCGCCGGCTTGAACACCTTGCAATTGAATCCGGAACAGTGTGTCGGCTTTCGGCGCGAGGCGGCCCAGCGGCTCGAAGACGACTCCTTGCGCGTCGATACGATGACGCGTTTCGCCGGTCGCCGAAACAACGCGCATGCCGGGGGGCGTCACGACTCGCACGGCGACGTTGGTCGCCGCCTTGGTTCCCTGATTGACAACGCGAACTTCGTAGGCCGTGTTGCCGCCGACTTCGATCGGGTCTTGCAGGTCGGCGACCTCGAACATGATCGCGGGTAAGCCTTCGACGCTGACTTGCCTTGACGTTTGGTCTTCGAGTCCTTCGCGAGCACGCGAGCGGACTTCGATCAGATGCTCGCCCGGTTCGGTCGGCATCGCGGTCAACTCGACTGTTCCCGACTGACCGGCGGGAAGCTCGGCAAGGCTCCAATAAATGCTGTGCGTGGCCGGGTCGTACTCGCCCAGATTATTCGCTTTGATAAACTTCATCCCGCGCGGAAGCTGCGTGACGAGCTGCACATCCTGAGCGGGAGCTGTCCCCGGGTTGTCGACCTTCACTGTATAGGTCGCCGGGCGTTCGAGATAACGCCGGGCCGGGCCTTCGACATCAATCGCAAGCCCAGGAGCAATCACCTCGAAATCGACATGTTGCTGCACTTGCAAATTACCATCGGCGCGCGCTGTCATAACGTTATGAACGATGCCCGCCTTTTCGGCAGTGAGCACCAACTCTAAGCGACGCGTTTCGCCGGCGTGCAGGGTTCCTACTTCAAACTCAAGTGCCGGACCTGCTTCGTGACTCACGTTTTCGGGAACGTTCTCGAGCAGCATCAGTCCGGTCGCGTCGCCGGTGCCCGGGTTATGGAGCTCGATGGTGACTCGTTGCTGGCGGCCGATCATCACCTGATTAGGAGAGGTCATGCGCAGCGCGAGCGCGGGTCGCGTGCAGTTAGCCTTGACCGAAGCCTGGGCGGCAAACGTGACTGAGGCAACGCTACCGATCTCTCCTTCTTCGGTCGGGAGCAGCGTCATTTCCATTTCGCGCTCTTCGCCCGGCGAGAGCGTGCCAAGGTTCCACGAGATCTGCCCCGCCGAGCTGTCGGCTTGCGGCGCGGTGGCGACTAGTTTGGTCCCCTGGGGGACTTGGTCGTTCACGACAACATTGTCGGCAGGACGCTGGCCCATGTTGCGAATCTTGATGATGAACTTGCATTCTTTACCGACCTGAATTTCGTCGGGAGCAAACTTTTGGATCATGATCGCCGGACGCTGGGGGCCTTCGAGCGCGCGCTCGCCGGGGCGACCACTCGCGAGGGTCGTCGCGCCGGGTGTCGACTCAAACGCATCGAGCGGACCATCGCGAAGTGCGTTGGTCGAACCAAAGTCGCTGGTTGGACGTGCCGGCGATGGCTCGCGACTCGCCACCCGCGTAGACGTCGTGATAGTTGGCTGAGTGCTGGGCGTCGCATCGAACTGAGGAACTTCACCCGTCGGAATTTCCACAAGCTCTTGTTCTGCAAACGCAGCACGGGGAAGCGGAACGGCTTCGATCGGCGCGAGCTTCGCAGGCGCTGAATAGATCGGTTCGGCGGACATTGGTTCGCTGGCGATCGTGGCCGGCTCGTCTTCAATCGCAGGAAGTCCACCCGCCAGTGGGTCGGTGGCGAAGGAATCGAGCGAAGGTAACTCGCCACCAGTCGTTTGCACTTGCGAAGCAGACGCCTGGCGAAGCGGATTCGAGACGGTTGTGTTCGCGGTTGGTTGCGGCGGCGCGTTGTAGGCGACTTGCTGGGCCTCGAAAGCGTTGCGAGCGCTGTCGGAGTTACCGCTCGCTACCGTTGGTCGCAGAGAATTCGCTGTCGCTTCGGGAGATTGCCCCCGCGCGACTGTTGGCTCATCGTTCATTTCTTTGGCTAGCTCTTCGATTCGCTCTGTGGTCGGGGCGAGTTCGGTGGCCTCGGGCAGCGAGGCAAGTGCGTCGGAGCGAAACTCATCGGCACCTGGCAACGCGGCGAGCGTCGTCGACTCGGTGGCGACGTCACTCGGCGGCGGCGCTGGCAGCGCTGGCAGCGCGGTCGCGTAGTGCGAAGAAAAATCGGTTGGTGGGAGCGTTGGCAAATCACTTTGCGGAAGCGTTGGCAGCGAGCGCTCGGTCCGCTCGTCAGACCACGAGGTGGCGAGTTGGCTCGTGAGGTCGTGGTGATCGTTGTCTTGCTTCGCGGCATCGGCGAAGCCGGCCTCGACTTCCGTGTCGGCAGCGGCTTTCGTCCAAGTGATTCCATCGCCACTAATCAAACCAAAATGGTAAGCGGCCCAACCACCACCGCCACCGGCGGTCAGCAGTGTCGATCCCAAGAGTGGCAACAAATAGCGGCGGCGAGTACGCGGAGCTGTCATGGCAATCGACTTTCCCAAATCCGTTGGGTGCGAATAATGAAGGACTCCGCAAGCGAAGAGCCCGCCGAGTGGATGTTAATTAGCAGGACGCGCGGCGCGGTGAAAGACGAATTGCGTTTGCTAGCACAGCCGATTCGTCTCGCACTTGAGCCGACGGCGCTGGCCGGGAGTGAGCCAAGAAAAACCGGCTCGCTAAGCTGAACGCAGATAAACGCCGATTCACTCCTAAGCCGACTCGTCCATTTCGGCGATTCGCGGATGCGAGCGACCGAGCCCCACTTTACCGAGCACGTACTTTTGGAATGGAAAAATTCGCTCTTCGCGCACCGATACGAGCCCGTCCCCCGGCAGGTCGCGCGACGACATTCCTCGTTGCACGCTGGGATAAACCGAGGCGTCTTCGCTGAGCACCCTCTTGATGAAGCGCTTACCGAGCTGTCCCAGCAACAAGTCAGCCATCCACCGTCGCACCGGTCCCGCCTTACCAGGATAGTGAAACGCACGGAAAAAATTATAGGTCTTGCCCGGCGCGACTGGCACCACACTCTGAACGTAACTCACCAAACTACTATTCGCGATGATCAGGTTCGGGTAGCGAATCATGTGGTGCCAGTTGTAAATCGGCTCGACTCCCGCGAGCTTTGAGATGGCCCAAGTTTCTCGCTTTCGACGCCCCGCTTCGTAGTTCATGATGCACTGGTCTCCCTGTTCGAAGAACGTATGCTGGCACGCCTCGGCCGACGGATGAATGCCAAACGTCTTCGGGTGGACGACCGCGATGTGATACGACTCTAAGACGTTCTCGACCGTCACTTTCCAGTTGCAGTCGAGCCAATGGTCGAAGTTGTGAGTCGGCCGGCGGTCATTGCCAAACCACTCGCTAGCAATCGTATAATGAGGCTCGCCATACCACTCGGCGAGCGAGGGAGCTTCGTTGTCGAAGGTTACAAAAATCAACTGCCCAAGCCGCTCGGTGCGATACTCGGTCAGCTTAAGTTGGTCTTTCACCAACGGGCGAAAGCTGGGGGCGTCGGGGATTTTCCTCGGCCTTCCGGTCGCGTCATACTCCCAGCCGTGATACTGGCACCGCATCCGCGCGCCAAAGTGCCCACAAGGCTTCGACGAAATCGTCGCAAACCGGTGGCAACAGACATTGAGAAACGTATGGACCTCGCCCCCGGTTCGCCAGCAAATGAGCGGCGTGTCGAACCGCTCGGTGGTGAAATAGTCTCCCTCGCCCGGCAGCTCGGCCATCGTCCCAATCGGGTGCCAACCATCGAGAAACAGCGACTCGCGTTCGTGCTCAAAAGCGACCGGGTCGGTATAGTGCTCGGGCGTGAAGAGCTGGGGCAAATGCGTATTGTGGACGAACATAGTGGCAGATCCAGGCGCGCGGATGGGCTCTCGCTGTCACAATAGTTAGCGGCCCACCGCGACGCTACGTCAATTTGGGCCGGGCTGCTTCGCAAGGAATCCCCACAGCTAAAAAGTCGTTTTGTCGCTTTCCGTCAAACACGATTTATGGCGACTTAATGGCTTCGATATTGTCGCTTTCCAAATCAGCAAACCGCTAGTTTTCAAGCCAATTCCTCGAAGTCGATGCGACAAAATGGTCGCCATTTTGGCGCTGGTGTTTTTAGAAAAGCGCCAAAATAGACGTTCTGGCCACATGTTGTTTCAATTGGCTTACCAAGTTTCTTGGCGACCCATTGCTTCAGGCGATCGGCCGATGAGACTGTACCAGCACGCGGCGCCAGCAAGTGAGTTCGAAGTTTTCATCGGACGCTCGCCTAAAAGACCGCCGCGACGCGGCAAGCGTTTTGGACACGACGGTAGGCTTTGCGCACTTGGCGCTCGCTGTCTCGTGGCGGTGCTAATCTTTGATTCCATCAACAGCAATTGCGAACATTTTTGTGGAATGAGCTGTTCTTACGACCCCTTTTCTAACACACGGCACGCGCGATTTCGACAACAAAAATTGGCCACTTGCGAGAATCAGTCGTAGCGTTCCGCACGCTGAGGGATGGCTGGCCAACAACTTCCTTACGTCGATCGCGATATTTTTCTCAAACGACCAGGTGCCATTTGAAAATCGGGGAGCTAAGGAAAAACCGCCACGACGCGGCGAGCGCCAAGAGCACAGCGAAAAAGCTCACCAAAGGATCCTGCTTATTGACACCCTTGCGTCAGAAATTCAACGTTACCAATGCTGTTTTCAATGGCAAAACAGCCATCTATTGATTTTTTGAGGCAAGTACGCGCGAGGATCGATAGACTCGGCAGTTCACTGCTGCCTCTGATCGAGAGCAGTCGCGCCAATTCCGCCGTGTACTTGGCGCTCGTTGCGTCGTGGCGGTTAATTAAACAACGACCGGCAGAAAATGTCGGGGCAGTTTGCGAAATCGGGGAGTTAATTCGCGGGCGATCCTGAAAGCGTGCTTGTGGTCCCTCGCAAAATTTTAATAACGCTGTTTGCTGCTGTTTGCTCATGAAAAGGCCACCTGAGGTTGCTCCCGCTGACGGCGGGGTTGCATACTATCCGAGGGTCCCGTTTTTCGGGGTCCCGATAGACACCGTGGTTACCCTTCGTGCCCAGGTTTATCAGCCAAAAAAAGAGGCGAGATCGATGTTCAGGGTGTTGGAAGTCGGGCCACAGGGCCAAGCGACGGTAAGCGAGGGGCCAGATCGTGTTGCGCCACCAACAAACGGCGTTTTGCGTTGGATTGATCTTGAAAAGCAAGCCGATAACGACCTTGCCTTGCTCGCGGACAAGTTCAAGTTTCATTCGCTCACAATCGAAGATTGCTCACACTTCGATCAGCGGCCCAAGATGGAAGAGTATGCCGAGTATTTGTTCGTTGTCACGCACGGCTTTCGTTTGACGGACTCGCATGCCGAGCCTTTGCAGACTTTGGAACTCCATTCGTTTCTGGGTGAGAATTACTTGATCACAGTTCACGCAGAATCGATTCCGTCGCTCGATAACGTTTGGAATCGGCTGAAGGGCGAAGAGGCATTGGTCCGACGGGGAGTAGACTTTGTGAGCTACCTTGTCGCAGACGCGATCGTTGATTCGTTCTTTCCCTTGCTCGACGTTATTGCCGCCGAAGTCGAACAAGTTGAGGACTTGGTTCTGGCTGGGAAAGGCAACGTTGAGCTAGCCGACATTTTTCGTCTGAAACGACTGCTGGTCCAACTACGCAAAGTTCTTGGGCCGCAACGCGACGTATTCGCCTTGCTCGCCAAGCGTGGCGAGGGCTGGATTGACCAGCGCACGGCAGTCTATTTTCGCGACGTGCATGACCACGTCTTGCGGAGTCACGAATGGGTTGAGGGGACACGAGACTTAGAACCTATCTCAAAACCATAAGAACCAACTGATCGCTAGCATGCGTACATATCATCGAGCATTCTGTTCTTCTCAACGGCACGGAGGTGACGGGTATGAGGAAGGAGTTTCGAGGATCGAGTTGGCGGATGTC
>JBGSRO010000102.1:0-9693 GCA_041737535.1 Pirellulales bacterium
GACTCGCGCTTTGCGTTATTGGTTCATTTACCACTTCCTGCGACAAGAGTTTCAGCAACTTTCGCGACCTCTTTCGATTTGTGAAGTCGGCATCGATACCGGCCAAATGTTGCAGTTCATGCAATCGGTCGGGGACCATTCCGTTGGCGATGTGGCAAGCGCTGCCAACACTGTCGAATGGTCGTCGTGGACAGGGGTCGACTGTCATTTGCAGAACAGCGAACTAGCCAAATTCGGTTACACGAAACTAGTCGAGGCCAACATCGAACAAACCGACTCGTGGATGACAGGCGAAGACGATGCGGTTGTGCTGTTGCACGTAGTCGAACATCTCTACGATCCCGAAAATTTGTTTGCACGAATCGTGCCCCACATGAAACCCGGGTCTGTGCTGGTCGGCGGTTTTCCATCGGTGCCGGACTGGTGTGCAAAACTCCGCGAGCCCACGATCAGGGCCAATCCGAATGCGAATGGCCACGTCAGTGCCCTTTCGCCTAAACGCCTCCGAAACATGGCCCGTGATTGCGGACTTCAAGTCAATTTCTTATCAGGCGCATTTTTCCTGCGGGCCAGTGGATTATTTCTCGAAGACTATGCATGGTGGCTGCGCTTCAACGTGGCATTCGGCGGCTTGTTCCCCAGTTGGCCGGGCGAAATTTACTGGGTGCTTCGCAAACCGTTGGGGCAACTACCCCACCTTGGGTAGGTCGCTTTCGCGACAACTACTCTGCCACGACAATCCACCCATTCGCCCTTAGCGACTCGAACCACCAAGGGTGAGGCAGTGGTCCTTTGCGGGTCACTTCGAGCGGGATCCATCGGCGGATTTTGAAACCGGCCGACTTGAGCAGCCCGCGAAGTTCGCGGGGGCGGAATGTGTGCAGGTACATCGTCGGCAAACCCCGATAGGGAAAGTAGCGATCGCCGATGTCAGTGTCGCGCAGAAACGTCGCTTGGGCGATGTTCTTCGCGACCCACAGCCAGCCCCCCGGATCGTGGAGCGTGAACCAGTAGTTGTGGACATGCAACACAAACCGCCCGCCCGGCTTAAGGACACGACGGATGTGGCCCAGCGCGTGGCGACGATTGTCGTGGCCGCGAATCATGCCGAGTGTGCTGAAGAGACACATCGCATGGTCGACCGACGCGTCGGCGATCGGCGGATCGGATTCGTGAAGCTGCACGAGATTCGCCTTAACGGGAGTGATGTCGAGCCCATCGAGCGCGGCTTTTTCCATCACCACGCGGAGCATGTGGGTCGAGAGATCGACCGCCAGCCCCCGGTACCCCTGCCGACAGAGCGGCACCAGCGCCCGACCGGTGCCGCAGCCCAAGTCGGCAACGAGCCCGGGGGGCTGAAACTCCTCGGCTAAAACTCTTTGGTCGTGGTCAAAGAGGCTATTAATGGCGAAGAAGTCGTCGTAATCCTCGGCAATGGCCGGGTGGTTCACATAGTCCCACGTGCCGGGCGAGACACCGGGGGGGAGTTGCCAGTGGGGGATTTTCATCGCCCCAGTGTACTCGTTTTCGCTGACCCTTTTGGCGGGTTTCGGGGCGGCATATAATTTGGGCCCATCGAGAATCGAACTACACATTTAACAGTCGCCCGTGACCTGCGGTCGGCATCCCTGTTTTTCTGAGGAGACATATCGTGGCAATCAAAGTCGCCATCAATGGTTTTGGTCGTATCGGTCGTTTGACGTTTCGGGGCCTGATCGAGCGTTCGAGCGAATTCGAGGTGGTCGCGATTAACGACCTGACCGACAACAAAATGCTCGCCACGCTGCTCAAATACGACAGCACCCATCGCCGTTTTCCCGGCACTGTCGATTTCGACGACGAACACCTGATCGTCAATGGCAAGAAAATTAAAGCCTTGGCCCTCCGCAACCCGGCCGAGTGCCCCTGGGGCGACTTGGGTGTCGACGTGGTTGTCGAATCGACCGGTGTTTTCTCGGCCCGTAAGACTGACACGAAGCCGGGCTACGACTCGCATCTCGATGCCGGTGCCAAGCGTGTGGTGCTGAGCGCCCCCGCCAAAGATGGTGCCGACCTCACCTGTGTGCTGGGCGTCAACGACGACAAGCTCACCAAAGACCTCAAGTGCATCTCGAACGCGAGTTGTACGACTAACTGTTTGGCCCCGGTCGCTAAGGTGCTGAACGAAAAGTTCGGTATTGTCGATGGTTTGATGACCACCATTCACGCCTACACGAACGACCAAAACGTGCAGGACCTTCCCCACCAAGACCCCTATCGGGCACGTGCGGCAGCCGTGAACATCATTCCCACCAGTACGGGTGCCGCGAGCGCAGTCGGTCTGGTGATTCCCGAGCTCAAGGGCAAGCTCACCGGCATCGCGATGCGTGTGCCAGTGGTGACCGGTTCGGTGGTCGACCTGACGGTCAACCTCGAAAAGAAGGCAAGCGTCGCCGAAGTGAACGCCACCATGAAAGCGGCCGCCGAAGGCCCGCTCAAGGGCATCCTCTGTTACACCGAAGACCCGCTCGTGTCGAGCGATATCATCGGCGACCCCCACAGCAGCATCTTCGCGGCACCGTTCACGCAAATGATCGGTGATAAACTGCTCAAGATCGTCAGTTGGTACGACAACGAATGGGGCTATAGCTGCCGCACGGTTGACCTGATCGCGAAGATTGCGGCATTGTAGTCGCGTCGTCGCTGATTGGTCCGCAATCAGGCATCTGACCGCAAAGCGGTCGGCGACTATCGGTAAATCTTGACGAACCACAAAGCCTCGGCCGATAATGGCCGAGGCTTTTGTTATTTCACCCTCAGCGAGAACCACGGATGACCGCCTATCGATTGATGGCTGCTGCATCGCTCTCGATGTGCTTATTGGCATTTCCCAAAATCCTTCGAGCCGACGAGTCTGTGATGTCGAAGCCACTGGCCGACTATGTGAATTCGATCACCACGTCGTTTGACGAAATCCCGGCCCAGCGTCGCGCCGTGTTGCAGCCACTCGTTAACTTTTTGGCTGCTCAACTGAAAGTCGGCAAACCGGCCGAACTGAACGCGATTTGCACTGCTAACTCGAGACGAAGTCAGCTCACCCAAACGTGGGCGCACACGGCTGCTCGCTATTACGGTCTCGACGCCGTCAAAGCCCACTCGTCGGGCACCCAGGCCACGGCCTGTAACGCGCGTACAGTGGCGGCGCTCGAGCGGGCCGGTTTCATGATCGACATGACGAAAATCGGCGAAAACCCGGTATATGAATTGCGACTCGTTGAGGGGGGTGTGGCACTCACGTTGTGGTCGAAAGAGATCGACGACGCCTCGAATCCGACTGGAGATTTTGCGGCCTTGATGTGCTGCTCGGCTGCGGCCGAGGCTTGCCCATTGGTCCCAGGCGCAACGCTCCGCGTGCCGCTGCTTTACGACGACCCCAAAGAAGCCGACGATACGCCCGCCGAAAAGGCCACCTACGACGAGCGTTGCGAGCAGATTGCGCGTGAGATGTTTTGGGTGATGTCGCAGGTGGCACAGGCCGAATAGCCCCCAGAGTTCGGCTCGACCGGGTGCCAAGAATTCGCCACGATGAGCGAACTAAGCTTTCGTAGAACGACTTGGTCACCCGGTCGAGGTTGAGTCGATGAACGCGCGAGCTGCCGAAACAAATCGACTGCGATCGACGGCTGGTACCGGCTGTGCGATTTTGTTCTTGCTTCCTTTTGCCGTCGTCGGCGTTGGTGCGTCGTGGTGGACGTTGGCGTCGCTCGGTGACTATTGGCGGATGCAGAGTTGGTTCGAGACCACAGCAACGCTCATCCGCGTCGAAGCAAAACATGGCGACGAGACGATCGGCGTCGAGGCGACCTACCGCTACGAGTACGCTGGTAAGCAGTATGAGGGGGATCGCGTCGCCATTCATTCGGGCAGCGACAACATCGGCAGTTTTCAGCACCGGTTGCTAACCGAGCTGCGGGCGGCTCATACGAACGAACGCCCAGTCCCCTGTTTTGTCAACCAAAGTTCGCCCGATGAGGCGGTGCTCAACCGCGACGCGCGGCCCGGCTTGCTGGTTTTTCAAGCGATATTCGCGCTCGTGTTTGGCGGAGTTGGCATCGGAGGCATGATTGGCCTTTGGTACTATCGCGGAACCGAAAAGGCCAAGTCTGCCGAACAGCAACAGCATCCCGACGAACCTTGGAAGTGGCGTAAGGAATGGGCCGACGGGGTGATCTCGTCGAACAAATACGCCGCGATTATCCCTCTGTTTGCTTTCGCCGCGCTCTGGAACATTATTAGTTGGCCGATTGCGATTCTGTTTCTCTTCGATGACGATCCGCAGGAGTGGTTCGTTTATCCGCTCGTCGCGATCTTTCCGCTCGTTGGCACCATCCTACTCGCATGGATGATCTTCAAGACAATCCGCTGGCAACGCTTCCGGCACAGCTACTTCCGCATGGCCAGCGTCCCCGGCGTCGTTGGGGGGCGTCTCGCCGGGGTGATCGTCGTGCCAAGGCGGCTTGATCCGCCCGACGGTTTTCACGTCCGGCTGGCCTGCACACGGAGCGAGAGCGACGGCGAAAGTACGACCCAGGTCGCAATTTGGGAGAGCGAACAGTTGATTGGTCGCACGCTCGAATCGAGCGAGCCGAACCAAACCTCGATTCCGGTGATGTTCGCCATCCCCTCAACCGCCGAAGCAACCAACGAGCTTGATCTGAAGTGGAAGCTTACCTGCCGAGCGGCCATCCCTGGTCCCGACCTCGAGCTCGAATACGAAGTCCCCGTCTACCGCACGCCCGACTCGCGCGACGACGTTAACGTCGAGAGCGATCTCGACGACAATTTTCTCACGGAGTACGCATTCACGGAGACGCTCGGCGAGACGCTCGCGCGCGAGAAGATCCGCATGGAGCGAGGGCACCACAGCGGCGAAGTCGTGTTTTGCACACCACCGGCGCGAAACTTGGCGGCCTGTATTGGTCTCACATTCTTCTCCACGATCTGGATCGGCGCGTGTGTAGCGATGTGGTGGAGCGAAGTCTGGTTCTTCGCGATTGTCTTTTCGCTGTTCGGGTTGGCAATCTTGTTTGGCACCGTCACTTCATGGCTTTCGACGAGCACGCTCACAATTCACGACAATCGCTGGCAGGTCCGCAGCGGTTGGTGGCCTCTACTTCTGTCCCGCGTCGAGTTCACCGCGGCCGATATCGAGTCGTTTACACTCAATTCAAATATGACTTCGGGCGACAAAAAGTGGAACGACCTGGGGGTGAAACTGCGCGGGCGAAAAAAGCCGGTCACGCTCTCGAAGGGACTGTCGAGTCGTCGTGTCGAACAGATTTGGATTCGCGATCTCAAGGAGCGGGCTGGGTTGGAAGCTGCAATCGAGCGAAATGACAAGGCAGTGCCCTAGCCGATGAGCTACGCCTCATCACTGCCTAAAGTGCGAAAGCGAGATTGGTTCGTCACAAGCTGATGACGATTTGTGCGACGAGGCGAAGCTCGTCGGCTATTGAGTTTGTTCGCCAACGAATTGTTTCTACTCGGGTGGTTTACATTCGCTCCGCCAACTGCTAACTTCCAAACCACTAGCGTGCGTTGGTGGCTTGTGTGGAAATTGTCTCCACGCGAGCGCAACAGGGAACTCCGGTGAAAGTCCGGGACGGCCCCGCCGCTGTAACCGAGTGATGTTTCGTCAGCATTCAATGCCATTGTCCATCCTTTTGGGCGAGAAGGCGCTGGCGGGGTGATGTTCGGGAGTCAGAAGACCTACCAACGCGTGACACACGGCAAGGCCCTCAGAAAGCATCTGGGGGCCAATGACTGCGAGGGATAGTCGCCGTTTGAAGAGACTTTTGCATCGTCGTTTCGTTGTCGTACATTGCTGCGCAGTCAGCATGTTGGCGCGGGTGATGGTGCGCGTTGGTAAATGTCATGGGTTCAAGGCTCCGCGCCGACAGCGCCTTTACGCTCGTCGAACTGTTGGTGGTGATCGCCATCATCGGCGTCCTCGTCGCATTGTTGCTGCCGGCCGTGCAAGCGGCTCGGTCGGCGAGTCAGCGAACCAGTTGCCAAAACAATCTCAGGCAAATCGGGCTCGCGATACACAGCTATCACGACATCCACACGGCATTACCTATGGGCTGTCTCGAATGGCGACCTTACGGGGGAACTTGGCAGCGACAATTCGCCTGGTCGGCGCAACTTCTACCGCAACTCGAACTCTCTTCGCTGCACGACCGAATCGACTTCGGAAAGCCGTTCGATGACACAATAAACGGCGCTGCGGCGAGCGTTGTGCTAGAAGTCTATGTCTGTCCCGCCAATCCGACGGGTGGCCAACTCGTCGACGGCCGAGGCCCGTGCGACTACGGCGGCATGTATGGCGAGCGGATCACCAGCCCTAACAATCCGCCAAAGGGCACGATGCTTATCGACGAAGCCATTCGGATGGCCCAAATCACCGACGGCACCAGCCACACCATTGTTGTTGGCGAAGACACTGGTTTCGCCGACGGCCAGTGGATTAATGGCCGCAATCTGTTCGATCAGGCGTTTGCCATCAATGCCGCCCCCGCGTTCGAGAACGATCTGCGAAGCGAACACACGGGTGGCGCTCAGGTGACAATGGCCGACGGGAGTGTCCAGTTTTTGAGAGAAAGCATGGACAATACCGTCTTGGCCGCCCTCTGTACCCGTACTGGGAGTGAGGCAAATCATGCGTGGTAGCCAAGTACGAATCGGCTCACTCGCCGTAGTCTCGATTTTGGCCCAAACAGTTTCAGTTCTTGCAATCACAATCGACTTCGAAGAACTGCGTTTACCCGCGACCGGCTATCACAACAGCACGGGCTTCACGAGTCATGGAGCACACTTCAATAATCACTACACGAACTTCGGTGGGGGTTGTTGCTGGGAAGGGTTTGCTTACTCGAATGTCAGCGACACGACCACGCCCGGCTTCCAAAATCAATACGCCGCATTCGCCGGCCGGGGAGCTGGTGGCTCGGAAAACTACGCCGTGGCGTTCAGTGGAGTCGACGCGGGCAATGGTGGCTTTATCTCGACGATTACGCTGCCGGTTGGCGTGGTACCTTTGTCGATCGAGGTCACAAACAACACCTTCGCCGCCCTCAGCATGCTGGCCGGCGATGGGTTCAGCAAAAAATTTGGCGGCCCCACGGGCAACGATCCCGATTGGTTTCGGCTGCGGATCGTCGGACTCGACCAAACGGAAGTGGTGATCGGCGAGGTGACTACCTATTTGGCCGATTACCGTTTCGCCGACAACGCCGACGACTTCGTCGTCGACCACTGGACGACCGTTGAACTATCATCGCTGGCAGGAGCCACTTCGCTGCAAATTCGACTGGCTTCGTCCGATATCGGACCGTTCGGCATGAACACGCCCGCGTATGTGGCAATCGACAATCTCGTATTGAAAACAACACTGCCGGGCGACTTTAACGAAGATGGCCACGTCGACGCTGCCGACTTCACGGTCTGGCGAGACATGCTCGGTGCCGAAGTCGCCCCCTTTCGTACCGCCGACGCGAATGGCGACGGCTACGTCGATGCCGTCGACTACGCCGACTGGCGGAGCAACTTCGGTCGTTCGACCGCCACGGCGAGCGCGCATGTCGGCTCGGTTCCCGAACCACGCACGATGTTAATTCTGTTGATGCTGTTTATGTCACCTTTTTGGAGAAGCTGCAGATGAAGTTCACATCGATTGCTGCTGTCACACTTTGGTTGGCGACGAGCCACGCGGTTGCTGGCCCTTTTGCGTCGTTTAGTGATCCTGCCGGTCGAGTGATCCCCGCCAGCATCGTGCGTTGGGCCGAAACGGTGATCGACTATTCGCCTAGCGCGACGGTCGTTAATGGTTTCGGTGACCCCACAGCGGCTCTTGGTCCCGCGGGTGGCTCAGTGGTTTCGCTAGGCGATCTCGATGCCATGCAAATCGCGGCCGGCGATGCGCCCGGTTCCATCACATTGCAACTTCAAGGCTCCGCCTTCGATGGCCCCGGTGCCGATCTTGCGGTATTCGAAAACGCCAGCACCTTTTTCACCGACCCGTTCGTGTTTGCAGAGCTTGCCTACGTCGAAGTCTCCAGCGATGGCCTGACGTTCGCGCGATTCCCTTCGATCTCGCTAAACACCGGTCCCGTTTCGAACCCGAATTTCGACGCGAACCAACCGGAAAACTTTAGCACCAATCCCCGCTTTTTGGGCGTGCCTCAACTGCCGGAAACGACCGCCATTGATGCCGGATTCGGTCGCAACTTTGCCGCTGTTAACTCGACCAACATCCACAACCTTGCGGGCTATCACCCAACCGGCTTTGGCACACCGTTCGACTTTGCTGACCTGGCTAACGACCCACGGGTGATCGCCGGCGATGTCGATTTGAATGCAATTCGCTTCGTCCGCATTGTCGACATTCCGGGCGACGGCACTTTTCGCGATGCGCTTGGTAACCCGATTTTCGACACTTGGCCGACCACGGGCACCGGTGGGTTCGATCTCGATGCGGTCGGCGCGATCAACTCGGTCCCCGAGCCAGCGAGCTTATTGCTGCTTGTCTTCGGTGCCATAACGGCCGTGAAAGCTAGTTGCCGTCCATACCGAGTCGCATCTTGAGTTCTTCGAACTCTTCGACAAACCGCTCGGTGGTCGAGTGAACGTGCTCGGCTTCGGTGATGAATCGCATCTGCTCGCGGCACGGCAGCCCGCTACGCTTGAGGATGCGTTCGTATTCGCTGAGATCTGCGCCGTACATGATGAGCAGTTTGTGCTCGTCGAGTTGCACCTCTTGGGGCATCTGCGGATTGAGCACAGCAATACCGGTGCAGCCATCGTGGGTGAGCAGATTCTCGAAGTCCCAAAGGATGCTTTCGAGAATCGGCATGTCGATGTGTTCGCGATACAGGTCGGTGTGCGCTCCAGTGCGGTGGCCGTGGCTGGTTTCGAGCACGACGTCGACCGTCGGTCCGAGCGGTTTGAGCAGGTCCATGAATGTGTCGAGCAAGTGATCGCGCGAGGCGGCCGCCATCAGCACTGGCACTTCGGTCTTCGCCTGGGTGTCGCGATAGACTTCGTGACGAAACCCGGCCGAGGGGACGACTTCGAGATTGTACGAAGGCCTTACCGCGTCGGTCAGCGTGAAGCTACCGTAGCGACTGATTTTAAGGTGGGCTTCGATTTCTCGTTCGCTTGCTTCAGCGAAAGCGCCCCCCGCTCCGGTTGATTGCGTTGACTGTGCGGCGACTTGCGCCCGCTCGTCGGCGAAGACGTCTTCAAAAAAATTCTTGAGAAATCCCATCGTTAATTCCCACTTCGTCGCGTTTTGGTAATGGGCCACCGTTGGGGAGACGGGGCGGCGGAGGAAAGGCAAAAACGTTGGCCAGAGGGGAAATCTGGCGACATGTGCTGTTGAAGTCAGCCGCGGAAGTTCCGGTGCCGCAACGCACAAATTTAGGTCATCGTGCTGAAACGAGGCCGGTTGGCCACGCGCCAGCGAGAGAATCGCCCGTATTTCTTGACTCACAATCGACACGACCCTCAAGCGGCCGTGCGGCGATGCGGCGATGCGACAGCGTCGAGAAGAGTTGGCATCATCGCGTGGCGTTTTTGCGACACACGATGGTCAACAATGAGGGGGTCGGGAGTCTTTTTCCCGCCTTATCACTTGGCGACTGGAACCGATTTCGC
>JBGSRO010000130.1:0-3626 GCA_041737535.1 Pirellulales bacterium
CTGGCATTTCGATTGTCGCATTGGTACTCTCGGCCATGGTGGCGTACTCCTGGGGGTGATGGTTGTGAATAAACCAAATCAAACCCAAGTACGCCGCCCTTTTCAAGATCACTCATCCACAGGATTCGGTTATATCTCTCGTTTTCTCGTTTCGGTTGATTGCACTACTGAATAGCTTTCGTGCGTCCCGCAATCACTGGTAGAACCATTAGCTTTCCGACACAGGTGTGAAACACCGACGCAGGTTTGATGAACCTGCCGTATCAAGCGGTGTCATGCCAAACCGCCACCAAAATAGAACAGCGCGCCCTTCGCGTTATTCGAAATCGTCGTCCGCCATCGGCTGGTGGCTCTCCCACCACCCCCGCAGGCCCGGGTTGACGAATTGCCAGTCGAGACCATGATAGCTCGGTAGTCTCATCCCCCACAGAATCACCGCAACCGAGAACACGGCGAGCAGCACACTCGCGGGCAAGCAGAGTCGCTCAATATCGCTGGCGAGGCACACGGCCCAGGCGATGTAGGCGACGACCCACATCAGTTCGAGCCAGCGGGGGAGGCGGAAGACGTTGCAGAACAGGAAAAAGTGACCGACGGCAACGAGAATCCCCACAAAGAACAACGGGTGCCAATCATCCAGCAGTGTGGCCGACACGACCGCAACGACCACAACCGCGATGTCGACGAGCGACAGACGGAAACCGGGACTGAACGGGCGGCGATCCATTGCATCACTCTATCGTAATTGCGAGAAAATTTTTGCACCAGCTCCGCCGCCCGCTGCGATGCGGGTGTCTGACAATGGGGACGCGATTCCCCGACGACCTTGGTTTCGGATATACTAGGGATATGAGCACTTTCATTCGCGCCCATTTCGACGGACAGCACTTGGTGCCCGAAGAACCGGTGGATTTCCCGGTCGGTGCCCCTTTGTGGGTCGAAGTGGGGACTCGCGATGAATCGGTCGATCAGGAGACCACCAATTCCGGTCGAACTGGCGAGTCGACGATGCCCGACCTCAGCCGGGGGGGGCGTCCGAGTTTGATAGGCATTCTCGCAGGCAAAGTGTGGATGAGTGACGACTTCGATGCTCCGCTCGACGAGTTCGAGGAGTACCGTTGAATCGCATCTTGCTCGACACGCAACCCCTGCTTTATGCGGTGATGAATAGTCCCAAGCTCTCGACGCAGGCGCGGCAGATTTACGACGATCCCAACATCGAAAAGCTGCTCAGCTATGCCAGCGTGTGGGAAATGGCGATCAAATTGGGAATCGGAAAGCTGCGTTTGGACGAACCTCTCGGCCTGCTTTTAAAACAGTGCGCGGCCGACCGGCGGTTAACGCTCGTTCCACTCGAACTCGACCATTTGCTCGCCATCGAACACCTCCCATCCCACCACGGCGATCCCTTCGATCGTCTGCTGGCGGCATTCGCGTTTAAGGAAGATTTGGACATGCTGTCGAGCGACACCACACTGGATTTCTACGGTGTGCGACGGGTTTGGTGAGACGCGGATTGAGGATGCAAGAATTCCGGTTTCCCGAAGCGCTGAAAGTAGTAGCGGGTCGGGCCATTCATGGGTGATTTGGTCGTGCCAAACCGCTGCCAGGAACAGAACGGCCCAAGCTGCCTAGAATTCATCTCCCAAGGTTACGCGCAGCATCTACTCCGACAAACGTGCTACATCCGCACGTCGGCGTCAAATCAAATGTTCCCGATGAGCGATTCCAGCGGTATTCCCCCCGACTTGACGCCCAACCCCCGAGCCGCCAACAATGCGTGGCTAGGCCAAACTGTGAGTAATGGGTCTGTGGTTGCCCGCGTAGCTTTAATTGGTAGAGCACCGCATTCGTAATGCGGGGGTTGGGGGTTCGAATCCCTCCGCGGGCTGTTGCCTTTTGGCCCGCCCCGCTACCGCGGATGGCCGATTTTTAGTCTCTTTTGTTAGTTTTGGAGCGTTCGTCGATGTCAATTGGTACTGCCCCGGTTTCCATCAAGCAACTCGTTGTTTCGACCAGTGCCTTTGGTCCCCGTGAGATCGACGAAGTCGCGCGGGCGATCAGCGAAAACTACAGCAATTACCGTGAGCTTCGCGAAGCGGTTGCCGAGCTTGAGGCACAGCCAAGCCGAAGCCCGGCGACGGCGGCCCGGCTCGGGGTTTGCCTCTACATGCTGGGCCGCTACACCGATGCGGTCGGCATGTTGGCTCACAGCGATGGCGGCGCATTAACTCACTTTTACCTGGGCAAGTCGTACCTCGCACTCGACAACTACACCGACGCGATTACCGCGTTCGAGAGTAGCGAGCGCGCTGGCTACGCCAAAGAAATCGTCCAACTCGCCAAAGCCGAGGCGCTACGCTACAGCGGGGGGGCCGAAGCCGCGCTCAAAGTGCTCGACAATCTGTCGGGTGCGGTCGAGCAAACGGCCGAGTATCTCTACCAGCGTGCCGCCACCGTTCAGGCGATTGCCGGCACCAACGAAGAAGTGGTCGCTCTGCTCGAGCGGGCCATTTCTGCTGACCCCAACCATGCCGGTGTGCTGTTTGGTCTCGCGCTCGAGAACGACCGTTATGGCAACGACGACTACGCCCGCGAACTTTACGAGCGAGCCTCGAAGCAGTTTCCCACTCACTTGGGCACATTGCTCAATCTGGGAATCCTCTACGAAGACAACCAGCAGTACGACAAAGCGAAGCAGTGCTATAACCGCATTCTCGACACGTTTCCCAATCACGGGCGTGCCCGGCTCTTCTTCAAAGATGCCGATGCGTCGCGCGACATGTATTATGACGAAGAAGCCCGTCGTCGTCACGATCGCATGTCGCAGGTGTTGAGCATTCCGGTCACTGACTTCGAACTGTCGGTCCGCAGCCGTAATTGCCTGCAAAAAATGGGTGTCATGACGCTCGGCGATTTAACCGAGACAACCGAGCAAGAGTTGCTAGCCAGCAAAAACTTCGGCGAAACGTCGCTCGTCGAAATCCGCGAGATGCTCACCAGCAAAGGCCTCGACCTCGGCCAGTTTGCTCATCAAAAGCGCGAAGACGAACCGCTCTACGACCCCGAAGCGATGTCGGACGACGAGCGGGCATTGCTCGACAGGCCGATTGCGGAACTCAATCTGTCGGTTCGGGCTCGTAAGTGCATGGTTCGACTCGGGCTGACCACCGTGGGCGAATTGGTCCGTCGCACGGGAGATGATTTGCTGGAGTGCAAGAACTTTGGCGTGACGAGTCTCAACGAAGTTCGCGAGAAGCTAACGCAGCATGGTATTCGCTTGCGAGGTGACTGATTCTTTGGAGCTGTTGCATAGGCCAGATGGTTCGTGTGCCACTGGCTCTGCCAGTGCAAAATCATCTTTGGCGTAACGAGAATTCGCACTGGCAGAGCCAGTGGCACACTTACTCGACGCATGAGTTATCTGCGGAGCGCGGATTGAGAGTGAGGAAGGAACGCAAAATAACTTCCTCATTGTGACGGTGAGCGAATAAATGGGACTGGCTCCGAGCGTATTGTTGGCTGCTGCCTCGACTGGTTTTGTGCTCGGTGCCTGTCCCATTTATTCGCGCTGGAGCGGAGCAGTCCGTTGCGAAAAAGTGGGACAGGCACCGCAGAAAATGGTC
>JBGSRO010000137.1:0-43598 GCA_041737535.1 Pirellulales bacterium
GGGTTATGCACTTACCCGCGGCTAGCGCCGTCGGCTCAAATCCGCGCAGCTATCGATTCCCTTTAACCAAGCCCCCACCACCATGAACGACCACAACGACTGGGAATCGCGCATCGGTGCGCTCCTCTCGCAGCTCAGCCAAGTGCAGAGCGAGTTGCTCACGCATCTCGACACCAAGCGTAAGGCGCTGCTCGCTGGCGACAAATCGTGGCTCGTCACATCGGCCGACCGCGAGCGGCAGCTCGTCGCCCAGCTCGAAGCGTGTCAGGCCGAGCGGCAAGTACTGCTCGACGCGGCGGCCGAGGCAGGGCTTCCCAGCAGCAACGTCGCCGAATTGGCCGAGGTCGTTGCCACCGGAGACCCTCGCGGCACAGCCACTGCTATCAAGGCGGCACGCCAGCGGTCGCGGTTGCTACAGCACCAAAGTCTCACGAACTGGGTCGCCGTCCAGCGAACTTTGCTCCATTTGTCGCAAATGATTGAAGTTATTGCGTCGGGAGGCCAACAACGGCCGACATATGAGAGGAAGGGTCGCCCTGCGTCGAATGGCGCACTGGTCGACCAAGCCGTTTAACAGAAAAGGGGGACATTCTCCTTAGACGGCGATTCGCGATGATTCACCCGGGTTCGTTTAAGTCGGTTGTCCCCCTTTTCGGTTCCAATGTCATTGTTTGTCACTCATCCCTCACTAATTTAGGCAATGTCCCTTTTCGGCACGCTCCAACTTGCTAGCAATACGCTGCAGGCCATGCAGGTGGGGCTGCACGTCGCGGGCAACAACATTGCGAATGCCAACACGCCGGGCTTTATTCGCGAAGAGGTGATCTACGCCCCCGCGCCGGTACAAAAACAGGGCAACCTGATTCTTGGCTTAGGTGTGCAGGTCGAAGCGATCGTCCAGCAGGTCGATCGCTTTTTGCAAGATCGACTTCGTGGTGCCACGAGCGACATCGCCGGTGCCGAGGCTCAGGAGAAAGCCTACGGCGATCTCGAAGCGCTGTTGGGTGAACTCGGCGACGCCGACATCAGCACGTCGCTTTCGGAATTCTTCAATAGCATCGATGGGGTGCTCGAAGCACCCGGCGACTTATCGCTCCGCAATCTGGTGGTGCTGCGCGGGCAATCGCTCACACAGCGAGTAAATCGGTTGTCGGACCGCGCGGTCGAGGTTCACAATCAGTTCGACTTTCGCATCGATACGATTGCGGGCGACGTGAACCGATTGACCGAAGAGATCCGCAACCTCAACACGCGAATCGTTGAGGCCGAAGGGGGCGGAGCGATCGCCAGTGAAGCTGGCGCACTCAGGACGTCGCGCGACGTTGCGCTCAGTGACTTATCGAGGCTCATCGACATCACCACCAACGAGCAACCGACAGGGGCGGTGATCGTGTCGATCGGCGGAGAGTTCATTGTCAACGGCAGCATCCGCCGCGCAGTTGCGGTCGAAGACAGCCAGGTCGACGGCCGCAATGCTCCGCGGATCGTCTTCGCCGACAACAACAGCCAGCTCAATGTCACCTCGGGCGAGCTTGGCGGGTTGTACACAGCACGCGACCAGATTGTGGGTGGGTTCCTCGATACGCTCGACAATTTTGCGGGGACTCTTGCTTACGAGTTCAACCGCATTTACTCCCAAGGCCAGGGGACGGTTGGCTATACTCAAATCGAGAGCAGCAATACTGTCACCAATGCGACGGTCGCGCTCGACGAGGCGGGGCTCCCCTTCACGCCGGTCAATGGGTCGTTCGACATTCTTGTTCGCAATACGAACACCGGTGTCACGCAAACGCACACGATTCTGGTCGATCTTAATGGGCTCGATGCCGATTTATCGCTCGCTGGGCTGGCGTCGGCGATTAACGACATCGCCGGGCTCTCGGCGAGCATTTCGACGGCGGGCCGACTGCAAATCGGCACCGCCGCCGCTGCGACCGAGTTCGCCTTCGCCGAAGACACCAGCGGAGTCCTCACCGCACTCGGGATTAACACATTTTTCGATGGCTCGACGGCAGGTAACTTACGAGTCAACAGCGGGCTGGTCGGCATCCAAAATGCGGGTCGTTTCGCGGCCAGCCGCGGCGGCATCGGTGAAGACACCGCCATCGCCGAGCAACTGGCCGACTTTTACGACCGCCCGCTCGAATCGCTTGGTGGAGCTTCGATTTTTGATTCGTACACCCAGCTCGTGAGCGACCTGGCGCAAGGTGCCACCGTCTCGAAAAGCGTCGCCGACGGTCTCCGCCAATTCGGCGCGACGCTCGAAGGCGAAAGCCTCGCCATCACCGGTGTCAGCGTCGACGAAGAAGCGGTCAAAATCATCCAACTACAGCGAACCTTCCAAGCCTCGGCCCGACTCATATCGACCATCAACGAACTACTCGATACGCTCGTCAATTTGTAGACAGTTGTCAGTTATGAGTCGTCAGTCAGAAGCTCGTTGCTTCGCGACCAAAACTGAAAACCGAAAACTGAAAACTGTTCGAATGTCCGTATTTCCCATCCCCACAACGCGAGTCACTGACCAACTGGCTAGCCAGCGGCTCTTGCGCCAGTTGCAGTCTGACCAGACGGCGCTGTTCCGTGTGCAGCAACAGCTTAGTTCTGGGCTGCGGATATTCGCGCCCAGCGACGACGCCCCGGCCGCGCTGCGGGCGATCAACTTGCAGCGAATCATCGAACGCAAGACGCAGCTCGAAACCAACATCGGCGCGAGCGCTTCGTATTTGGCGGCGGCCGAAAGTTCGATCGCGACCGTCTCGAACTCGCTCAACAGCATTCGCTCGTCGGTGCTTGGAGTGGTCGATACGATCTCGACCGATACCGAGCGGCAAGCGGTGATCGATGAAATCGACGAGGCATTGTTCACCATTCAAGCGTCGGCAAACACCCAGTTTCGCGACCGCTATCTCTTTAGCGGGTCGCGTTCGCTCGAACAGCCGTTCGTCACCAGCGGCAACTTTTACCAGTACACGGGCAACGAACAGTCGCTGCGGAGCCACGTCGACTTCGGTTTGTTGTTCGATACGGGTGTGGCGGGGACATCGGTCTTCGGCGGTATCTCGGCCGACATTCGTGGCACCACCGACTTCGATCCCCAGGTGACGCCCAACACCCTGCTCCGCGACATCAACAATGGCAACGGCGTCTCGCCCGGCGGCACGATCGAGGTCGTTTACGTCAACTCCGTTGGCAATGCCACGTCGACGGTCGTCAACGTAAGCGGCGCGGCCACGTTGGGCGATGTCGCGCGCTACATCGAACAAAACTCGCCAGCCGGATCGAACCTCAATGCTCGGGTCACCAGCAACGGCCTCGAACTCTCTGTCCCTAGCGGTGGCGTTTTCGTTCGGGAAGTGAGCGAAGGTAATACGGCCCGTGAGCTGGGTATTCGCTCGTCGACTCCGGCGAGCTCGCTGGTCGGCAGCGAACTCAACCCGATCGTCAAGAACACGACGCCGCTCGACGACCTGTTCGGTCAACGCGCGACAACGCTCCTCACGTCGGCCGGCAGCAACAACGACATTGCTATCGCTGCCACCGCTAATGGGCTTAGCGCGGCAAATGGCGATCCGCTTAATGGAGTCACTATTGAGTTTGTTGGCGGCGCGGTCGCTGGGTCGGAAGTGGCAATTTTCGACGCGAGCTCCAGCAGATTGACCGTGAGTATCGCGACAGGCGTGACCACAGCAGAACAAGTGATCGCCGCCATCAATGCCGAGCCGAATGGCTACTTTGCCGCGTCGCTCGACCCCAGCGACTCGACCAGTGCCGCGCTTGCTGGCAAGGGTTTAGTGACATTGGCCGCGACCGCCACCACCAGCGGCGGTGCCGGCACCAACTTCGATCGCACCTCGGGCCTCATCATTACCAATGGCGGCACGAGCGAAGTAATCGATTTCGTCGGTGCCGAAACGGTCGAAGACCTGCTCAATAGGCTCAATCATGCCGACATCGGTTTGCAGGTTGAAATAAACGCATCGCGGACCGGCATTAACGTCCGTAGCCGACTCAGCGGTGCCGACCTCACCATCGGCGAAAATGGCGGCACCACGGCCGCCCAGCTCGGCATCCGCAGCTTCACGACCGATACCCAACTCGCGAATCTCAACCGTGGTGTTGGCATCCCCAACGCGGCCGGCGATGGGCTGCGCATCACTGTCGGCGATGATCCGCAGATTGACGGCGATGGCACCAGCTTCGACGTCGACCTCGAAGGCGCTTTCACGATCGGCGACATCATCGACCGCATCAACGCCGCCCCCGACAACGCGGGCTTCGTCACCGCCTCGCTCACCGACGTCGGCAACGGCATTCGCCTGACCGACATCAGCAGCCAAGCGAACGACTTAGTCGTCGAGTCGGTTGGCCCCAATCAATCGGCTCAACTACTCGGTTTCGTCGCCGATGGTGCGACATCGGTCCGCTCGAGCAACGGTACACTATCGAGCGAAGATCGCAACACGATCGAAGTCGACGGCGTTTTTAACACGCTGCTCCGCTTGCGCTCGGCGCTTCAAGAAAACGACGTCCAGCGGCTCGGTCGCGAGCTAGGACGCCTCGACCTCGATCTCGACCGCATCAACTTCTCGCGTGCCGAGGTTGGTGCACGGCTTCAAGGCCTCGAAGTCCTTCGCTACAACATCGAAGACGAACAGGTGAATCTCAAGCAAGCGCTCTCCAACGACATCGATGTCGACCTCACCGAAGCAATTACCGAATTCACGAATCGGCAATACGCGCTCGAGGCGTCGCTCAAGACAGCTTCGAGTATCCTGCGAATCAGTTTGCTCGATTATCTGTAAGAGCGGTCAGTTACAAGCACGCGGTGCAAGCCAGTAGGGCGAAGAAGCGTCTCAGAAATAACATGGTAGTATTCGTCATTCCCGCGTATGCGGGAATCTACACGCAATGTTTCGCCATCGAGTCACCTTCGTAGCCAAAATCGCGTTGGTCCAATCGAGTGCAAACGTCGTGATTCTGCGAACTGTGACTCGGAGCATCTCAACACACTAGATTCCCGCCTGTGCGGGAATGACGGCTTCAGCCGAGCCGGCAACTGACAGACCGCTGCGTGCCTGTTTTGGTCGCCCGCTTGTCGCCCCCGGCACAAACCTTCTACACTGTTGGGTAACTCGCCAACTTGCCCCAACCTAGCGAAGTCCGTTGACAGCTTCCACCAAATCCATCGGCACCGGCAACCTCAGCAGCCTCGAACTCGCGATGGCCGCTGCGCGGTCGGCCCACGACAATCGCGGTAAAGACATCGTGCTGATCGACCTCCGCGAAGTCACGCCCGTGTTCGATTACTTCTTGATCGTCACCGGCAATAGCCGTCGCCAGCTTCACGCCATTAGCGAAGATATCGACAACCATCTCGAAAAAGATCTCGGCGACAAACGCATTGGCATCGAGGGCTACAGCGACAGCCGCTGGATTCTGCTCGACTATGGCAATGTCGTGATTCATTTGTTCGACGATGAGACTCGCGACTATTATTCGCTCGAAGACCTGTGGACCGATGCAGTAAGGGTGGCTCTGCCTTGGGACAAGTCCGACGAATCGTCATCCGAGGCATGAGCCGACGGCGTCGCTCATTCGGTCGCACGCACACCACCCGACCGCTCACGCGGGCGGCTCAAATTGATTGTTGATCGACATCATGTCTCCCCTCTTGTTACTTCGTCAACGATTTTCAGCGGCACTCACCGCATTGTCGCCACACGATGGCCGGTCGCTCGCGACGATAGTGAATCTGATCGAACTGGTGCTCCCGAGCCAAGATGCCCGGTTCGGCGATTACCAAGCCAACCTCGCGATGCCGCTCGCCAAACTCGTGGGCAAGAACCCGCGTGAGTTGGCGACTGAGATCGTTGCCGCGCTCGAAGTCGGCGATTTTTGTCAGAAGGTCGAGATCGCTGGACCGGGATTCATCAACCTTAGGCTCGACGATACGTGGCTGGCGAAGGAAGTCGCCGCGCGGCTTGCCGATGTCCAGCGATTGGGCGTCGCGACGGTCGACGAGGCGAAGAACATCGTCATCGACTATTCGTCGCCCAATGTGGCGAAACCGATGCACGTGGGGCACATTCGCTCGACTGTGATCGGCGACGCGCTCGCCCGCGTGCTGCGGTTCCTGGGCCACGCGGTCATCACCGACAATCACATTGGCGACTGGGGCACCCAGTTCGGCATGATCATTTACGGCACGAAACATTTTGCAGCCGGCGAAGTGGTTGCCGACGTCGCCGAACTAAGCCGTCGTTATCGCCTCGTGAATCAACTGGTCGAGTATCACGAGGCGAAACGCCGGGGGCTTCGTGCGCTCGACGAAAAGCTCGCAGCCGCCCAAACGCGGGTCGGTGAGTTGTCGAAACTCGCACCAAGCGGAGACAAGAAAGAGGCGAAAGCGGTCGCGAAAAAACTCGGTCAAGCCGAGGGGGCCGTCGCCGACTTGCAGGCCGAGCGCGCAAAGCTGCTCGAAAAAATCGCAGCCGTCGACGACGATGCCGAACTAGCGAAACTGGCCGCCGCGCATCCGAACATCCAGCAGGGGGTGCTGGCCGAGACGGCGGCGCTGCACGCCGGCGACGCCACAAATCGCGATCTGTGGGAACGCATTCTGCCCCCCTGCCTTGCCGAGAACAATGCCATCTACGAGCGGCTCGGCGTCGAATTCGACCACGCGCTGGGCGAAAGTTTTTATCACGACCGGTTGCCGGGGGTTGTCGACAATTTGGTCGCCAAGGGACTCGCCATTGAGAGCGACGGCGCACTCTGCGTCTTTATCGATGGCAATGAAACGCCGTTCATCGTCCGAAAAAAAGACGGCGCGTTTCTCTACTCGACGACCGACCTCGCCACGATCGCCTATCGCCACGAGACCTGGAAACCCGACATCGTGCTGTACGTTGTCGACCACAGGCAAAGCTTGCACTTCGAGCAGTTGTTCGCCACCGCCAAATTCACTGGCTTCGGCGACATGCAGTTCGAGCACGTTAGCTTTGGCACCGTGCTCGGCGAAGATGGCAAGCCATACAAAACGCGGAGCGGGAGTGCGGTTGGCCTCATGAGCTTACTCGACGAAGCGGTCGTTCGCGCCCGGGCGATTGCCGATCGTAGCGACAAGCTCGCCACCGACGCCGAGCGGGACGACGTCGCCGAGCGGATCGGGATCGGGGCGATCAAGTACGCTGACCTCAGTCACAATCGCACCAGCGACTATGTGTTCAGCTACGACAAAATGCTGGCGACCACCGGCAACTCGGCCGCTTACATGCAGTACAGCTATGCCCGCGCGAACGGCATTTTCGCCCGCGCCGAATTCGACCTTGCGAAGCTTCGCACACCAGACATCAAAATCGTGCTCGACACACCGGCCGAACGCGCGCTGGCGATAGCGCTCATTCGATTCGATGAAGCACTCGACCGCGTGGCGGCCGATTACCGGCCCAACCACCTGACGAGTTATCTGTTCGAGCTAGCGAGCCGTTACAGCGAATTCTTTGAGAACTGCCCGGTGCTGAAAGCCCCGAGCCAAGAACTTCGCACCAGCCGGTTGGCCTTGGCCGACCTCACAGCCCGAACGATTGCCAAGGGGCTCGAACTGCTCGGCATCGCGGTCGTAAAGCGGATGTAAGGCGACCGAGCGAAGCGAACGCCGTGGGCCGAAAGCCGTAGGCCAGAATGAGCCCGCGTCTTCTGATCAACGGCGCGCGATTCCGGCAGGGATGTCGATAACTAATCCCTGCCGGAGTGGCGGCGAGTACGCCTTAACCCGGCCTACTCCGAAAAACCACGCTGCGAGTCACAAAGTGGGCCCGACTGGAGTCGAACCAGCACGCCCTCGCGGGCACATGCCCCTCAAGCATGCGCGTCTGCCAATTTCGCCACGAGCCCTTTGTGTGGCCGCCGCGGGCGGCCAAGGCTAAAGTCTAACCGGCGGACCGTGAGCGTCAACCGAGGGAGTCGCTCGCGCGGGGCTGCTGAGATGTGACAACCAGAAACCGGGCGAAGGTTCACAGCCAATTCTTATGCTCGATGTCTTCTACAGCGACCACGTGCCGATTCCGCTTCCCGCTAAGCATCATTTCCCACAGCAAAAATACCGCCTGCTCCGCGAGCGGCTCGCACCTTTGGCCGCAGCCGGGCGATTGCAAATGAGGTCGGCCGAACCGGTCTCGCGCGACGATTTGCTCCGCGTGCATACGGTCGACTACGTCGACCGCGTTAGCCGTGGTGAGTTGACCGAACGAGAGCAGCGTGACCTCGGTTTCCCCTGGACGGCCGACTATGCCCAGCGAACGCTGCTAAGCTGTGGCGCGACCGTACAGGCGGCCGAGCGGGCATTGGCGATTGGAGCCGCCGCCCACACGGCCGGCGGAACCCACCACGCCTTCGCCGATCGACCGGCCGGGTTTTGTGTCTTTAACGATGCGGTCGTGGCGATCCGCCGACTGCAATCGCGGCGACTCATCGAGCGTGCTATCATCGTCGATTGCGATGTCCATCACGGCGACGGCACAGCGATGCTCACCGCCGGCGACCCGTCGGTCTTTACACTCTCATTGCACGGTGCGCGAAACTATCCGCGAGTGAAGCCGCCGAGCGATTTAGATGTTCCCTTGGCGGATGGAACGGGCGACGATGACTATTTGGCCGCTCTCGACTCGGCGCTCGAAACGGCTTGGCCGTCCCGCGGCGACTGCGTCTTCTATTTGGCCGGGGCTGATCCATTCGTGGGTGACAAATATGGGCGCATGGCGCTCACGAAAGCCGGGCTTGCCGAGCGCGACCGCCGGGTGTTCGATCGTTGTCGCGCGAGCTGTCTACCGGTGGTTGTAATGATGGCGGGTGGCTACGCCCGCGACATCGTCGATACGGTTGATATTCACACGCGAACGATTGAGTTGCTTTGCGATGTCGAAGCGTAGCCTAACACGACAGCTCAGGGTTGTATCGCTGCCAAGTCATGGAACCGTCGATGAACGGAGATAAACGCCGATTCACGACAGGGTTGAAGTGCGTTAAAGCAAATGACCAGCAAATCCTAATAGCGATTCACTCACTGTTGTCATACGAATGCTCGTTATCGTTCAAAAATCTGCGTGCATTGGCGTTTATCGGCGGTTTCTTTTTTCTGTCACCCTGTACGCTGTCGTACTAGGCTTTCAGTCGTGCGCAAGTGGCATCGACGGCGACCAAAGTTTGCTTATTTATTAGCAACCGAACGACCGGCCCCACGCTCGAGGTGCCCGATCAACTCATCGAGATAACGATCGTAAACATCTCGCGGATAGCAATTGTGCTGTTTGCAAATCGACGCCGCCATACCGACGGCTTCGCCCATCATGCCGCAAGTCTGCATGACGCGCACACCGCCGAGCGCTTCGCGGTCGACGCTGATGTCGCGGCCTGCCATGAACAAATTCTGTACGTTCCTGCTGTAGAGCGAGCGATAGGGAGCCCAATAGGGGCCTTTGTATTTGCCAAAGTTGGCTTTCGAAATAAAGGGGTCTTCGCTCTTATCGTCGTAACGAGTGTCGGCGACGTGCAGATCGAGCGCCCAGGTGCAAGGGAAACAGGCATCGGGAAATGCTGTGCCCGCGCGAAAATCAGCGCCCGTCAGCACAACATCGCCCAGCAATCGTCGCGACTCGCGTTTGCCTGCGATAAAGGCGGCCCACTTGAGGCGATGGTTGGGATAGAGCCCGTCGACATTCTTGAGCGTGTCCCAAGCACCATACATAGCACGCAGGTTTTGGTCGCGGACACGCTCCATGTCGGTGATGGGGTCTTTGTCGAAACCACTCTCCCAATACCAACCGCCAAGTTTGCTGAGGTCGGGTTGCTCTTTTTCATCACCCCGGCCAGGAAATTTTCGCTCGCTCAGGTCGATCGCCCACGGGCAACGAGGGAAGGGGGCCGGTTCGTCGCAGGGGGTAAAATTGAGTGACAGCGGGTCATCGTCTTCGCACTCGCAGAGAAGTTGGAACTCGTTTTTCTCGACCGAACCGACGTTCCACAAATTGCTCGCGCCGAGGTGCTCGTCGCGAGAAATCACATAGTCGGCCCCAACGAGCTCGCCGAGCACGCCGTCACCGGTCGCATCGAGAAACAGCCGCCCGCGAATGAGCCTTCGTTTGCCCGAGTGGGTATCTTGGGCGATCACGCTCCGAATGAAACCGGCTTCGGCTGTGGCGGCGTTGACGCGCTGCTCTAGCAAGAGAGTGAGATTCGGTTCGGCTTTGGCGAGGTTCAGCTTCCGCTGGTCTTCGTAGATGTCGGCATCGCGCGCGTTACCGTCGCCGGGGCCTTTTTTGCGAATGAGCTCGCGGACGACATCGCCGACACGAGGGTACGGCTCGAGATTCGTGTGCCCTTCGGGCCAGACGCGAACTTCGCTACTGCCGTTGCCGCCGAGGACGGGACGGTCCTGAATCAGAGCCGTTTTTACACCGAGCCGCGCGGCCGTGATGGCGGCCGACGTACCGGCGACACCGCCGCCGACGATCACAAGTTCAAATTCACCTCCATCGGCTGGTTGCAAGTCCCAGCCAAGCCATTTTCCGCGAAGTGTGGCGAGCGGCTCACCACCATCGGGGGGCACGTAGCTTGTGTCGCGGCAAAACAAAATCGCGTCGCAACGCCCCTCAAATCCGGTCAGGTCGTGGAGCGCGAGCTTGGCCGACTTCGCCAGTTTCACGATTCCGCCATCTTGCCAATGCCACGGATCGCCTTCGGTGCCGAACGTCGCATCGAGCGGCTTGCCATCGACCAAAACCTGAAAGCGGCCCGGGGCGTCGAAGGCGTCATCCGGCGCTCGCCATGGCGCAACCCAGTCGCGAGTGCGGACCCACACTCGATACTCGCCCGGCTCGGCGACCTCGAACTCGGTCGTCGCGTCGTTGACCGGTTCGCCTAGTCCGTGGGCGAGGACGTAGGGGGACCCCATGAGGTCCATGAACTGTTGGTCGACGACCCAGCCACCCGTGTCGTCGAAAGCCTCGGCTTCGACGAGAATCGTCGGTGCCGTGGCGGGAAGCTCAAACGCCGTGAGCATAATCAGTAGAAGTGCGCTGACATAGTGCATCGTGTGCGGCCCCAATTCGTCGTGGAATTCAACAGTCTCCAAGCCCCAAGTCTAACCGATTAGTGCCGCAATGTCCAACGAAGTCGTGGTGTCCCCTGTCGAGACTTCTCAACTATACTGTGTCTCATGCGAAAAATTGCCGTCATCATGGGAACACGGCCCGAGGCGATTAAATTGGCCCCGGTGGTCCGCGCGCTGCAGGCGAGTCAGCAGCTCACAACACTGGTGATCAACACGGGGCAGCATCGCGAGCTGATCGATCAAGTGATCGAGCTATTCGAGTTGCCGGTCGACGTCGATTTGGCCGTGATGCAGCCTAATCATTCGCTGGCTTCTCTCACTGCGCGACTATTGACGAAGCTCGACGCAGTGCTCGACGGGTCAATCGACGGGCATCGACCCGACATGGTACTCGTGCAGGGTGATACGACATCGGTGCTGGCCGGCGCGCTGGCGAGTTTCTACCGTGGCATTCCTGTGGGACACGTTGAAGCGGGATTGCGGACCGGCAACATGGCTGCGCCATTCCCAGAAGAAGCGAACCGCCGATTGACGACGCCCCTCGTCGCATTGCACTTCGCGCCGACGACCACCGCCCGCGATAACTTACTGGCCGAAGGGGTCGAGCCGAGTTCGATTCACGTGACGGGCAACACGGTGGTCGACGCGCTAAAGATCGAGATTGCCGCCCAGCAAGCGATGCCGCTGCGCGCGACGCTCGACGCGCGAGTCGGCGAAGTGCTAGCGGGCGACAACCGACCGATGGTGCTCATCACCGGGCATCGCCGCGAGAACTTCGGGGGTGGATTTGAGTCGATCTGTACCGCGATTGCGACTCTAGCCAAGCGATTCAGCGATCACCAGTTCGTTTATCCTGTCCATCTGAATCCCAACGTCCGTGATATCGTTCGCCAGCGACTGGGCGAGCTGTCCAATATTCGCCTGCTCGCACCGCTCGGCTATCGCGACTTCGTTTCGCTGATGTCGCGGTGCCGACTGGTGCTGACTGACTCGGGAGGGGTGCAAGAAGAAGCCCCCAGTTTGGGTAAGCCAGTTCTCGTGATGCGCGACACGACCGAGCGCCCCGAAGGCGTTGCCGCCGGAACTGTACGATTGGTCGGCAGCCATGCCGAGTCAATCATCGCGGCCGTTAGCGAACTGCTGACCGACGAGGCACGCTACAGTCAGATGGCCCAAGCCACAAACCCCTACGGCGACGGCCATGCCGCGCCGCGAATCGTCGACGCGATCAACTTGTACCTTGATAGACCGTGACCGCCAATGCGAAGCTCGCGCTGATTCACAAGTACGCGCTTCGCATTTTGCATTCTGCATGGCCTTGTTGCACAAAACCTCGTTTCTCTGCGAAGAACATCCTCGAACGGACTCTTCTCCTCTCGCGACGGAGCGAACGTCATGGTCAAGGCGGCAAAACACCCGACATCGGGCAAAAAACAAAAGATCAAGAACGGGAAAGAGTAGAACGAAGCCCTGGTTCGCCGGGGCGATATCATCCTGTGGATCGAAGGTTGCAGGGCCGATCACTCAATTCTCCGGCGATGGTGCTTACGACACAGGGAAGAGTTACGATACGCTCAATGACAAGAAGATTGAGCCGGTGATTCCTCCGCAGCAGAACGCGGTCATCGAGCAGCATGGGAACTCGAGCGAGCCTCGCTTGCCTCGCGATGAAGCGATTCGCACGATCAAGAAAACGAGCCGCAAGTCGTGGTAGATCGAGAGCGGCTATCGTACCCGTAGTTTGGTGGAAACAACGATGCGGCGACTGAAGGCGATCTTCGGCGGCCAACTTAAGAATCGGAATTTATACAACCAGCCAACCGAATCGCGATTACGCTGCTCAATTCTCAACCGCTTCTCGCAACTTGGGATGCCTGATTCTGTTTGGAATTAAGCGACAAGGCCATTCGCAATGCCGAGGTCGAGAGTTTGAGTCTCTTTCGCTCCACTTGTTATAACTCTTGCCTCATCAGGCACTTATGACACCTGTCGACGGTCGACAGCGTCGCTTTTTCTTAACAAATTTACTTGATATCGCCATCGGGAATAGGTCACCGTCCGAGGGCCAAAAGTGCCTTTGAATAAGCGAAAGGAACGCCGCGTGGGCAAGAGCGAGAACCGCTGTCACAAGCAGCGTGTTTAGTCTGTTGCATAAGTCTTTGCTGCGTAATTGGCCAATTGTTCGAGGCTGCTTTGCACCGCGTGCTCGAAGGCGTCCCAATCTACTGGCTTCGCTACTGAGATAGTTTCTCCCACTCGTTCGATTTGAGTTCGATCTCGAATTGGTTGACCGTGTCTGGCTTGACATCGAACAGGCGATCGTCGGCTGCTCGAAACGTCGCTTCGTCGTCGCTGGTTCCCACGGTCACGTTGAGTATCATCACATGGTGCGCGCCGACGAGCGCGCCATCTTGCTGGCCGAACGTACCGACAGTGAATTCACCATTCGGCTCGATGCTGCCCAGCCCCTGCATACCGCCCGCGATAGGAAGAAACATCACTCGGCCTCCCGTGACGGGAACTCCCCTCAGCTTGATCGTGCCTTTGACTTCGGCCACGGGAGGATTTCGGCTACAGCCAACCAGCGTTAGCAAGCACAAGCTGACAAGACACCCAGCAACCCAGCGGCAAATCGACCGACGAAACATCATGCTCTGCGCCATTTTTTTGGTTCACGGCTGACTAAAATTGTCGCTCATCGATAATCTCGCCGTCGGCGATGTCGCCCAGATTGCGAAAGGTCTTGAAGTCAATCGTCTCGTCAAGAAATGTCACAGAACCATCGCCGAAGCAGAACAGGGCTCCCCCAACGTGCCAGCTAAACGCACAGGCGTCGCCGGTGTGCAGATTAAATGTGTCGACTGATTTGGGACGAATGCCGCAGTTGATGATGTTTTGGGCCTTAGTCTCAAAGTGGGCCGACTCGTCTTCCACAACACCGCCGATCCAGGCGGGCCATTTATTCACATTATCGCCCCGGCCTGGCACGTAGGCACCCTCGCCGAGGGCAATTGTGTGACTCAACCCATCGGTCACATCCTTCACGCGGATATATCGCTTTCTCGCATGTCTGCGCAACTCGGCGCGAGTACCGAACATACCGAATCCTTCGTACAACAAACCCGAAGCGGTAGCCTGCAAATCTTGATTACCGGCGCACGCTCGATAGTCGTTGGTGGCGTAGCCGACGAGCGAGGGCTGCAGCGCCACGCCGAGAAAGTCGGCCGGAGCGTGCGACGGCATGTTCGACGATGGACAGCGATAGACGTCGACCTCGGTTCGTCCCGCTGGAATGATCTCGCCGGTGCTGGCGAAGGCGGCCAGAAAGGGGCTCGTATCGAAATCGGGTGCCAGCGCATCGAACAGCGATTGCTGTTCGAGGTAGGGAAGAATGGCGACCCCCCAGCCGTAGCCTTGTTCTTCGAACTGAGGAAAACCAGTCTCGGGGTCGAGGCCGTTTTTTTCAGCACCGAACACGGAGTAGGGATAGCGTTTTTGGCTGTCGTGGTACGACATCAAAGCCAAACCAAGCTGTTTCAGGTTATTGGAGCACTGCATCCGGCGGGCCGACTCTCGCGCGGCCTGTACGGCTGGTAAGAGCAGGGCCACGAGAACGCCAATAATGGCGATGACAACCAAGAGTTCCACGAGCGTGAAACCTTTGGCCGCGCCGTGCGTCGGACGTCGAGTCATTCGGGCGAAGGGTTTCATCGTCAACTTCCTTGCTAATGGCAGGGGCTAGCCGAGTGGGCACGAAAAATCGCTGTTACTCGATCTCGATAGCGCCAAGGTCAGGCGCGTTGCCGAGATACGCTTCGGGCAGCGACGAAGACGACTCAAGGGTCGAGGATTTGAGGGTCGACGACTCGCTCACGACGCCGGCATCGACGCAAAGTCGTTCGGCGGCCGGCTTGTAACTCGCGTCGAGTTGGGGATCGCCCTTGACGATCGCTCGATCGCCGGCCGGACAGTCGATGCAGTCGATGCCGTTTTCCCAGCATAGATTCGCTTTGACGACCGATTGACCTCCGACCTGCTTGAAGGCGGCTCGTTCACAATGCGTCACGATGTTGTTCGTTACTAGCATGTTATCGCTACCCGTCACTCCCACGCAGCTTTCGCGAATTGTGTTGTTAACGATTTCAATCCGCTCTGGAAAGCTGGCACCTCCGTAGTTCTCAACGGTGTTAGCGTCGGGCATGCAGCCGATTCCTACCATCGCGTTTCCGGAAATGATGTTGCGCTCGATTCTCACCAATCGGTCAGAAAGCCCGGGGTAGTCGATGATCTGAATGCCGTCTTCGCCGTTGCCGATGATCTGGTTGTTGCGGACGACAATTGCGAGTGGCGCGCCTCGATAGTCGTGAAAGCGAATTTCGATTCCATCATCGTCGTTGTACTCAATGAGATTATCTTCGATGACCACGGCGGTCGTTCCGTCAACATCGACCGCATCGTCATCGTTGGCGACAAAGACATTATTTCGGCAAAGGCCTCCGCCTGCTTCGTAGTCAATCGCGTCGGTGTTGTTAACAAAGAAGTTGTTTTCGATCCGCGCGGTCGCGTGGCATGAGATGCCGTCGTCGCAGTCGCGGATGGTAAACCCCACGATTGACGTTGTGGAGCCGGCGCTCGCGGCGATGTACACGCCGTAGTCGCGAATGGGGTCGATCTCATCTTCGGGATCGGGGTCAGGAACGATCGAACCGTCGATCACCGTTTGTCGAATGAAACGCTTATCCCCCTTCGCTTGAAACCAAGAAGCGAGCTCGATCGATTTGCCCTCGATGCGAACCGCTTCGTGATACACTCCCGGCGCGACGACTACCGTGTCGCCATCCTCGGCTGCGTCGATGGCTCGTTGGATCGTCGCAAACTGCTCAGGCACTCGCAAAACAGCGCCGCCGGCGAGACCGCCTACTGCGGGCACCCTACTAATGTCTTGAGCGTCGAGAGTTCCGGCGGGCAACATAAGCATGGCAACAGCAAGCCAACACCATTCGACGATTGCGGTGCATTTGGTTGCGACCTGTTGAATTGCATCAGTCGGCATCGCGATAGCAACACTAGATGGTCGGTTAGTCGTCAAGGCAGAGTCCTTTAGCGGGTCGGCGTTCGGCTGTGTTGCTTGAATCCGCGTTTATACGGTCGCCAAAAGCGCGAATCAATGGGCGAGGCGATTGTGGGAAAGCCTGAGTCGCAAGTTAACCAAAAATTCACACGACCTTCACGGACCCTTCACACAAAGCCGCACTTATTGTGTTAGCATTCGCACCAGCGACAACTCGCCTTGGCACTCTCATTTCATTGAGACAACGGTGGGTCGATAACAAACCTTGACCACCTCATAAAGGCGCACAAGAAATATGAGTAGTCAACTGATCGCTCAGCGATCCCTCCGCTCTCGCACAAGTCTTCACGCATCAGTTATTTGCGCGTCGGTCGCGTTGCTCACGGCCAATGCTGTGCTCACGATGGTTCCCGCTCATGCGGTGGTGCGACTCAATGAAATTTATTACAGCCCAGAAATACCGGAAGATGGACGGCAATTCATTGAATTAAGAAGCACGACCGGTGGCGTCGAGTCGGTTGAGAACCTGTGGATTCTCGAGATCGATGGTGATACCGAAGCGGGGTTCTTCGACAATGCCGGCGAGATACTCACGGTAATCAATTTGGGTGCCGCGACGGCGGGCATCGATACGACCGGCTCGAATGGTCTGTTTTTGTGGCGTGATCAAAGTGTCGTACTCGACACATCGCAATTGCCAGGGGTACAGGGACCGGCACCAGGCACCACCGTTTACATCAACGACCACTTTCCGGGGCGAGAAGACCTGGGTTACGAATTTCCGCCACCGATGGAAACCGAAAATAATGTTCCAACATTCTTGCTCGTCGAAGGTTTTAGCGGCAATCTGAATGACGACCTCGACACCAACAATGACGGCATCTTTGACTCCATGCCTTGGACTGCCGTGGTCGATTCGCTGAGTTGGAACGAAGTGGGCGACCCCGGGTTCTTGTATGCCGAGCAGTTCGGCGGTGCTTCGAGTATTTTTTCCGGATCGTTCGGGGCCGATGTCGCCAGCTTCGACCCTGTAGAGGAAATTTGGGCTTTCTACGACAGCGGTTCGGGCGAAAATAATGCCGCGTTCGTGGGGCCGTTCTCTGCGAACGATGGCTTCGGCTGGTTTTCGCCGTCGGGGAGCGACGCTCAGCTTCAAGATGGTCGGCGAATCGTCGTAGGTGCCGATTCAACGTACCTGCACACGACGCCCGGCGTCGAGAATCTTTCCGCCGTAGGAGGCTTGTTGCGTGGAGATACCGACCACGATGGCGATGTCGATGCTGACGACATCGATCTGCTCATCGCTAACCTGGGTGTCGTGGGAACATCCTTCGATGTCGCCGGGAATGGTGGTCGAGCAAATCAAACGGACCTTAACTGGCTTGTACGCAATGTCTTAGGGACCGAATATGGCGACGCCAATCTCGACGGCGTGGTCGACGGACTCGACTACCAAGCCTGGAGAGCCGGTTTCGGTAGCGACGGCGGCTGGGCAGCGGGCGATTTCTCGGGCGATGGAATCGTTAACGCCGCTGGCTATACCGTCTGGCGCGACAACTTGGGCGCAGGGTCAGCAAGCAGCAATTTCGCTTCAGCAGTTCCCGAACCCGCAACTGCGATCGGCTTTATGATCGCAGCGATGTCGTTGGCGATTCGTGCAAAGCGCAATCTTTCTTAGCCCGTAGTTTTGTTTCCCCCTGTCGTTTCTTTCACCGAGGAGATTGATCTCATGAGACGCGTATCCTTGTTGGCTGCTTTCGCAGTATTTTGCCTTTGCCAAAGCGCAATGGCTGTTGTGATGATTAACGAAATTTATTTCAGCCCCGAAGACCCCAAAGACGACCGTCAGTTTTTCGAACTGATCAGTGACACCGGTGGTGTCGAATCTCTCGATGGCCTCTGGTTGCTGGAGATCGAGGGAGATCTTGCTTTGGGCGGTGTGCTCGATAACCCTGGCCAGGTACTTAATGCCTTCAATTTAAATGGTTTCTCGACCGGTACGAACGGCTTGTTCTTATGGAGAGATTCCAGCACCGTGCTCGATAACTCACCCGCCCCCGGCATCCAAGGCCCCGGCGATTCGGGACTCCAAACGCAGGCTTTCAGCCCACAAATCTTCGGCTTTGATCTCGAAGACTCGATGACGGGCAATGATCTCTTTATCAACGACGTTCACACTTTCCTGCTGGTCGAAAATTACACAGGGCTCGTTCCCACGTCTTCCCAAGAAGATGGACCCAATGGTCCCGACCTCGACGTCGATGATAACGGTGTGCTGGAAATAACGCCCTGGGATAGCGTGATCGATGGCGTTAGCTCTACCGAATTCGTCACCGACGACGATGACGAGATTGTCGTCGACGGTGATGGCAACCCCATCATCCCTGGATTCCAATACGCCGGCCAATTCGGTGGTCTCGATCACATTGGCGGTTTCGGTGCCGATGTTTGGCACCGGTTGATTGAGCCGGGCGACAATGGTGCGTGGGCTTTCTTCGACAGCAGCAGTGGCGATGGCGAGGACGCTGGTTTCCAAGGACCGTTCTTCGCCAATGACAGCGGCGATGCGGCTTTCGAGGACGGCACGGAAATCGTCGTTGGCAACAACTCGATGTTCTTATATGCCACGCCCGGTGCCGCGAACCTAACCGGTGTTCCTGAGCCTGCGACCATTGTGCTGCTGGGCGCCGTTGCCGGGGTAGGCCTGTTGTGCCGCCGCCGGTTCTAAATTGATGATCGGTCGATTTGTTGTTTTAATTTTTTGGCGACGCGCAGAGCTCAAATCATTGCTCTTTGCGACGTTCGTGCACTTAGCCTCGCACCCGGTTGGTTACAATAAACATCGGTGACTTTCTCGTTGGTGAAGACTCTGCGCGTCGCTTTGAAACACCATGACGCGGTGCCTCTTCCATGCTTGACAGAGAGTAATATGCGGTTTTGTGGTTGAAAAGGTTTTCGCCCCCCTTTTTCACGCCTCGGCACTGCTCCCTAGCTGGAAGCTGCGACCGCTGTCGAAGCTGATAAGCCGCCTGATAATTTTGGCTCGCGTTGAGCAAGTTGACGAATGTCGCGGCCTCGAGCCACGCCCGTGGCCGGGCACATCGGCGCGCCGCCCCGGCGTTGCGGAGCATCGGCTCTGACATTGCTCCTTCATAAGGGGTGATTCAGGAATTTGCGGCTTGCCACCCCTGGCACGCTCTACACCGCGAGCATCGCCGTCGGGCTCATGGTCGCAGGGTCCCGTCGCAGGGTCGCGAAGTGCCTGCGTGGGAAGTCTTTCGAGGGAGATGTTTTTCTGGGGGCTTGAGATTTGGCCACTGGGCCGCCCGGATGTTGGCCCGTCGTCAATGCGGCTCGGGAGGGCATGGCGATCTCCTAGCGATTATTCATGACACATGACTTTAGGGCTTGAGCAGGTTATCGATCAAGTTTCCTCCACTCGTCCCACCAAGATCGCCAAATTCGAATAGCTTTTGGTTCACCGATGACTTGATGTCGGCCAGCGTGGGGCGCTCGATTTTGGCGACATTGCCTCCCGCCTTGGGTGGCGTGGGGGCGGGTCCAGCGAACAGGTTCCAATAGCCCGTTTCTTCGTCGATTGCAAAGTGGACCTTGGCATCATCGGCGAAGCGTTTGGCGACAGTTCCGACGCCATCGCCACCGTCGAAGTAAATCGAAATCGGCTCGTTCGAACTATGATTATCGGTCTTGCCGGGATCAAGTCGCTTGGCGAGTCCGTCGATGACGTAGGTGATCGCAGAGCTATGCTTGGGATTGGTAATTTCGATATCGACCGATTGGCGAGCAAGTTGCCAACCATCGTCACCGGCCGAAAAGGCATAGATGCCGGGCTGCGAAATGTCGAACCGCGACACTACGCCCGAACTCCCTCGGCTGAACTCGATAATACGGTTCGGACCGGCCGCAAATATCGCTTGTTCGCCAGCCGCAAGCGTGTTGTCTCTGTCGTCGATCTTAAAGCTCAGTTTGGTCCGCGTCGCGGCGGGGTTAAGCACCACGACTTGCTGTGCTGCATTGGGCGACTCCGCATCGGGGATCGCTTCAGCCCCTTTGTTGATTGGCAGCCGTAGCGCGTCGACGGCCTGCATTTTGGCAACCAGCACCTCGGGGCCCGTCGAGCCGACGAGAATCAAACCCGACTCGGCGAAATAGGTGTTTCCTTTGGTGATCCACGGGTGGCTGATGACGTTCACTTCGCCCTGCGGCAGCGACATTTGCCCCTGCCCTACGCCAGTAATTTCGAGTCCTTGGGCGATGGTGTCGCGAATTAACAGGTCGCGGCGAATTCGCCCCACCGCGGCCGTGAGGCCAGCATCGCCGACGTTGGTTGACAGCGAAGAGAGTGCCGAGAGCATCGTGCCGAGTGAACTACTGGTGGCCCCAGTCGCGATTTTTTGCTTGAGGGGCAACAGTTGTTCGCGGATTTTCGCGATGGTCGTGAGCGTCGTCAGTTGGTCGGAAAGTGCATTTCGCGATCCGTTGTCGAACTGCTGAGCGAGCCGATCGGTGCGACCCGGTTCGCCATTGATTGCTGACTGCTTGAGCAGATCGACACCCGCATCGTCGACGCCCGCTTTGGTAATTTCGTCGGCAAGGGTCTTGGCGCGGGCTTCGGTGCCGGCGAGGAGAAAGTCGATCAGCTCGTTTGTCTCGTCAATCGTCTTGCGGGCGAAGCGGGCGACGACGGCTTCTTTGAGTGGTGCCGCCTCGGGGAGCGGCAGCGCATTGGCGGGCGCAATCACCGGTGGGTCGGTATTGACTGGCGGGTTGTTATTCGTCGGCGGATCGGGATTGCCATCATTGAGCTTACTTGGATTGTAAGGGGGATCCACGATTGGCGGCACATTGGCCGTTTGCGTGACCCGTGCGAAGGAGGGAAGGTCGTCGAACTGACCACTGGGGCGAACGGTGATTCTCTCGGTTCGACCGGTATGCGTGAACGTGGCCGTGTAGTCGCCGCTGGTGATCTGCACGACGCGCCCCGCGTCGAGGTTCTGGAAAGTGTGACCCGAGTTGTTGCGAATTGTCTTGACGCTAATGCCAAAGTTCGCGACAACGTCGCTACCACTACGGTTTACAACCTCGACATCGGCCGCACCGCCAGATGGTGGGCTAGGCGGACCGGGGCGATGACCGACTTGCACTCGACCATTTGGCTCGATCGTGATGCGCTCAATGCGACCAGCGACGAGCGAAACGGTTTCGCTGGGAAAGCTGCCGCTGAGTGTGACGCGGGTTCCCTCGGCTAAGTTGTCGCGAGTGTAGGTGTTGCCTGCGACGATGATCGCAATCGTTTCGCGACTCGAGAAGGGAAGCCGGAAAGTGGCTCTGACATTTGCCGAGGTGTCGTTACGGATCACGATACCCGCCGCGGCGAGTCCAGGTCCGGGATTGGGTTGGTAGCCTCCCCAGTCGTGGCCAGTGCCGATGGTGCCGTCGCTGCGGACGAAGACTTTTGTCAAGCCATTGTCGATCGAGAACTCTTGAGACTGGCCCGCGTTGACCGAAACGCGGCTCCCGACGGGAAGTTCCTTAATCCACTCGTCTCCCGGAAGCACGCGATCGGTATAGGTACCAAGACCGCCGGAATTGCCTGGCGAAATCGCCAGATGCACGTCTTGGTTGCTGCGGTTAGTGACTTTGATTGCACCGACCACATGAGGTGGGGGACCGGGTCCGACCCCTCCGCCACCGCCGTTGTTCGAGTTGATGAGCAGGCGGCCATCACCCGTCACTCGCAGCCGGATGTCGTCGCTGGCGAGCACAAAGTCTTGGGTACCAAAAGGGCCGCTGATCGCAAACGAAGTCCCTTTGGCAAGTCCTGTCTTCGTGTAATTACCTAGTGGTGGAACACCCGAGATACTACTGCCGCCACCATAAGGAAGCGAGAAGCTTAGGCGCAATGGCTGGCCACTGTCGTTGGTGATGCTGATGCTCGTCGTGCCGCCGAACGGGACGTTGTTGTAACGGCGAGCGTAGACTCCCGAATGGGGCACACCTTGCGGTAGACCTTGTGGCTGGCTGAGTTGTTGAAGTATGCCGCCGATGATCTGATTGGCCGACGGAGACTGAGCGTTGGCCGGCGCTCCGCCGATCAGTAGCACACTGGCAATCGCGACAACCGTGGTAACGGTGGCTGAGCGAAGACGACTCCACTTCATAGCATTCCCCCAAAGGCAGACATACCGCAAACGAGCGCGGCTGCGGTCGAAAAGTTATCATCGGCAAACCACAGTCTAACAACTAGGCGCTGGCAATGCGACCAAAGTAGCCACTATCGAGAGTCGATGGGCGACACCGTCTAGCAACAATGGCGGTTTTCTCGCCTTTGAAGACCTCCGGTGGGAGTCACTACTCCGTGGTTCACCGACGTCCGAAAGTTCTGGGCTACCGCACTCCCGCTCCGCCAACGCTTGCTGTTACAATCGGTCCCCGCGAGCCTTTTTGCAACCAGTGTGTCTAATCGTTCATGCCCCCCCGTCGCCTACTTGTCACCAGTGCCTTGCCCTATGCCAACGGACCGATTCACATCGGTCACTTGGTCGAGTACTTGCAGACCGACATTTGGGTGAGGTTTCAGAAGCTGAGGGGGCACCAGTGCCTTTACGTTTGTGCCGACGATACGCATGGGACGGCGATTATGATTTCGGCCAAGAAAGCCGGCGTCACCGAGACCGAGTTCATCGCCCGGGTGAGCGACGAACACCAGCGCGACTTCGCCGACTTCGGCATCGAGTTCGACAACTACGGCAGCACCAACAGCGAGGCGAGCCGCGAGGTGTGTCACGAGATTTGGGCGAAGATCGTCGCTGCGGACTTGGTGACCGAGCGCGATGTCGAGCAGCCTTACGACCCAGTCGAGGAAACCTTCTTAGCCGACCGGCTGATTCGCGGCACGTGCCCGAACTGCGGCGCGGCCGATCAATATGGTGACCACTGCGAGAAATGTCTTAGCAACTACGCACCAACGGATTTGGTCGACGCCCGTAGCGTCTTCAGTGGAGCGACACCCGAACTGAGGACCGCACCGCACAAGTTTGTCGTGCTTGAGAAGCTCAGGCCGTTTCTCGAAGAGTGGGTCGACACGAGCGGCTCGCTACAGCCCGAAATCGCTAACTACCTGAAGGGGCATTTTCTCGGTGCGAAAGACGCCGCTGGCGAAATTCAGCCGCTCCGCGATTGGGATGTCACTAGACCGCGCAAATATTTCGGCTTCGAAGTGCCCGGCTTCGCCGACAACTACTGGTATGTTTGGTTCGATGCGCCGATCGGCTACATCGGGTCGACCAAGGAGTGGTGCGACCAACACGGCCAATCGCTCGACGACTGGTGGAAGTCGCCCGAGTGCGAGATTCACCACTTCATTGGCAAAGATATCACTTACTTTCACACCTTGTTCTGGCCCGGCATGCTCAAGACGGCCGGCTACAGCCTGCCGACGAAGGTCCACATCCACGGTTTTTTGACCGTCGATGGAGAAAAGATGAGCAAGAGCAAGGGGACGTTCGTGATGGCACGGACGTATCTCAATTACCTCGAGCCAAGCTACTTGAGATACTTTTATGCGACCAAGCTCACCAGCCGCGTTGAAGACCTCGATCTGGCGGTCGATGAGTTTGTGGCGAAGGTGAACACCGATCTTGTTGGAAAGGTGGTGAATCTGGCGAGTCGGTGCGCGAAGTTCGTCGCCACGACGGGGCTCTCGAAGACTTATCCCGACGACGGTGGGTTGTTTCAAAACGCCGCCGCTGCCGGCGAGGACATCGCTACCGCCTATGAAGCGGGCGACTATAGCCGGGCGATGCGAACGATCATGTCGCTGGCCGATGCCGCGAATCCGTTTGTCGAAGAGAGCCAGCCATGGGTGCTGAACAAACAGCCGGGCAGCGAGCAGCAACTGCAAGACGTTTGTACAGTTGGTCTGAACCTGTTTCGTCAAATCGCCATCTACCTGGCGCCCGTGTTGCCTAGGCTTGCCGAACAGGCAGGCGAGTTGTTGGGCGATCCTATCGAAAGTTGGTCGCAGGTGAGTGAACCGCTCGTCGGCACGCCGGTGGCCAAGTTCGAGCACATGATGCAACGTGTTGATACGAAGAAAGTGAATGCCATGATCGATGAGAGCAAGAGTGAAGTGGAGGCAAGCGAAGCACAGGCGACTGACGTCGACGGCTCGCCCACGATGAATGACAAGTGGAACGACCCGGGCGATAGCCTCGCAGCTGAGCCGCTAGCGGCTGAGTGTACGTTCGACGATTTTACGAAAGTCGACTTGCGAATTGTCCGTGTCGTCGAAGCCGAGCAGGTGCCCGAGGCTCGCAAGCTGCTTAAGCTAAAGCTGAGTTTGGGTGGTGGCGAATATCGTCAAGTCTTCGCCGGCATCAAGGCGGCTTACGATCCCGAGAAGCTGGTTGGCCGGTTGGTGGTGATGGTGGCGAACCTCGCGCCGCGGCAAATGAAGTTTGGGCTGAGCGAGGGAATGGTCGTCGCCAGCGGCCCCGGCGGCGAAGAAGTCTTTGTGCTCTCGCCCGACGAGGGGGCCAAAGTCGGCCAACGGGTGCATTAACCGTCGTCATTCCCGCCTACCCGGGAATGACGTCTGTATCGCTGTAAGTAAACCTCTGCTGTACCCGCGAACTCCTGTTCAATACGCATCGTCAAACACAATGACCCCCAAAAACTGCTTTACGATCGCGGCAATTCTCGGTGCCATTGGCATCGCGTTTGGCGCGTTTGGCGCTCATGGTTTGCCTGGCGTGCTAGTATCGCTGGGGCAAAGCGAAGCGATCGCCGAACAGCGGATGCAGTTGTTCGAAACGGCCGTGCGGTATCAGATGTACGCGGCACTCGCGTTGCTCGGGTTTGCCCTAGCGAATGAGCAATGGCCAAGCAAAACTTGGTGGTGGGCACAACTGATGTTGCTCGTCGGCGCGGTGGTATTCTGCGGCGTGCTTTATGGACTCGTTTTTTTCGAGGGCCCGCTGCGGGCGGTACTCGGTATGACGGCACCGGTCGGCGGGGCGTTGATGATCGGCGGTTGGATCGCGGCCGCTTTGGCGAGCCGCAAAGTGGATGCCAATCGGACCGTTCGATCAGCTTGAGACGGCGGTTTGTGTGTTCGATCGCCACGATCGCTTCGGCAATTGCAGGAACTTTGACCGTTTCGTGGAACTCGACATCAAGTTCATCGAGCAGCGCGGCATCGAGCGGTTACCCCGCGCGGGTAGAGTCGAATAGCCTTCGGCAGTTGGCACTAGCGTTGGCTAAATCAAGCACGTCGACACCGCTCGCTGCGTGAGTCTTCCCGGCCGCGAAGCGAGCGACCCTGGCGTCAGTCGGGCTACGATGCTTTCCGTGGCGGCAGTGAGTGTAAATCGGCCCCGGCCAGTCGCGGACCGCCGCCTAGCGAGTTCCGCCACTCTGGCTTTGGGCACCCCTTCGTAACCGTGCGGTAGATGGACGTATCGCAGGCCGTGCCGCTCGGCGGCGGACGCATCGGGAGTGTCCCCGTCGACATGGATAATCGTTCGCACGCCCAGTTCACGCAGTTCGGCAAACGCGGCCATAATGCGGCACCGTGCTCGGCAAGTGGGGCCGTTGTCAGTTGCACAGGGGTCGGCGCAGCGGGCGTCGTTTCAGTTGTCGTCGACGGTTCGGTCGATCAGCAACTAACGGATAAACCGATCAACAGAAGTGAGGCAAAGCGATTCAAGGCGTAGCTCTAATGATTGGAATGGTTCTTAATTGTTTGTTGAGTTCGGGTCTCGTCGATGCCCGAAATGGATACGTCATTTCCGCGCAGGCGGAAATCTAGACCGGGTGCTTTCAAACGGCATTGTCGCACAATGCACTTTTTCCACAACATATTGCGATGGCACACAAGTTGCTTTCACAGCCAGTGGTATGCTAGCTGGCATTTGTGCGACAAGGCCCTTTCAAACTAGATTCCCGCCCTATCGCTTACACAAGCTATTTTTGGCCGAAGGCCTTTCGACACCGTAGCCTAGGACAACGCCCTAGGAATCAGGAAGCCAAATTTTTTTGCCGAAGGCAATATTCAACCGCGAAGGTATATCGATTAATTTTGGCCTTCAGCCAAAATCTTTTGGTACGCCCAACTTTCCTTGGGCGATGCCCAAGGCTACAGTGAAAAAGGCCTTGAGCCAAATCGCATAACGGTCGTCCAAGCCAACAGAGAGATATGTATAAGCATCTGATTCCCGCCTGCGCGGGAATGACTCCTGGGGCTTTCGCAATTCTCGAACTCGCTGGGCCCAGCAACGCATGCCGTTAATCGCCAATTTCCTGCTCGACTTCCTCTCGGGCTTTTTTCAGTTCGTGTTCGAGCCGCGCCCTAGCGGCCTCTTGGTGGCTTGACGCTTGGGCTGTCAGCACAACTCCGGCCCAGGCGTCGAACATGGCCAGTAGCAGTACGTAAAGACTACCGGCCACAAGTGCCAAGAGGTAAATGGCCATCGCCAGCGGCTTTGCCGGGATCAATTCACGCGATCCGAACAGCAACCCCAGCAGGGCGACGGTACCGCTCGCTTGCATCCGCCGCACGTACTCGGCGCGCCAAGCACGCTGGCACGCCTTGTCCTGTTGGCTGCGAAGCTCGGCCCGACGCCTCGCCCAAGTCCGCCGGTGACTGTCAATCAGCAGTCCCGCCGTGATGAGTAGCGCAAGTCCAATAAGGGCAAAGAACATTCGAGAATGTGGATTGGGGAGTGCGGATTCGGAAGTTCTTCAGCCCTCTGTCTTTTACTCTGCGGTACGTAGCCATTCGTAGACGACCCAGCCGACTTTGGCGAGCGACGCCCCGGAACAGTGACGGGCGATGTCATTTTCAGTGTGCCAGTAGGGGTAGTCGAAGTCGATGATGTCGCAACTCGGGATCTTTGCAATGTTGCGAAGCTGGAGGTGATCGTCGTTCACCTCATGACGAACGCGGGGGACGAACTCGCGAACGCCCAGCCGAGCCGCAGTCGACCAGATTCCTTGCAGCATTGGTCGCGATTCACGCCAACGGTAACTGTTCGCTTCGAGATAAATCTGTAGGTCAGCATCCCCCACCATGTCGAGCAGCACGCCCCACACGTATTTGTGTTCAGGGGGATTATTGGCGTAATCGGTCGCGAAATGTTCGCTGCCGAGAAAGTATTTGTCGCGAGGCTCGACGTAGACAAGTTCCTCACCATCGAATAGCACAAAGTCGACGCCATACTTGCTGTCGAGTTCGGGCATCAATCGGGCAAGTTCCATAAGCACGGCGACGCCGCTACCGCCGTCGTTCGCGCCGACGAAGGTTCCCTCACGGCGGGCCTTGGGATTAGCATCGCGGTCGGGCAGCGGCCGAGTGTCGTAGTGACAGCAAAGCAGCACCCGCTCCTTGCGATCGGGGTGCCACTCGACGATCAAGTTGGCGAGTTTTACACGCTCGCGCGTCAGTGGGTGACGCGCCTCGAACTCTTGCCGCGTGACCTTGCCGCCAAGTTGTGTGAAGTGGGCTTCAAGGATTTTTTGCTGCCTCTGCATCGCGGCCGAGCCACTAGGGCGTGGCCCCAGTGCGCTGATTGTCTGCAAATAGGCATAAGCTCGCGTCGCGTCGAGCGGGTTTGTTGGTCGTTCGTTGCTGACGAACTGCGTCGGCATGACGAGCGAACCATCGTCGGGCGTGGTCGTTCGTTGTGCCGTTGGCTCGACCGCTACGACGGCTTCGTCTTGCGTGCTCACCGCATCGCGGTCAGTCTGATGAGCCGTACAGCCCGCGATGGCCGAGAGCAACAAGGCACCCAAGAAGTTTTGCGTTGCGTTCATGCGGTCAGTGTAGATCATTCACGCGGGCGTAGCGACCCAACACGCAAAGGCTGGCAGTGGGCAGCGAGCGTTGCACAACCGGCTGTGTAAATGAGCGAACGAGCGTCTCTCACTCACGTTGTGATAATCGCTGGGATGAGAAAACAAGTGCCTCGTTGCCTTGGTTAACGAGGCACTTGTGGTTTGTCGAAGACCGTCGGCGGCTACTCGACTTGTGCCGTCTTGCCCGCCTCGTCGGTTTCTCTCGCATCGGTGGTCGACTCTTCTGCTGGGCCGAGCAGCTTTTTAAGTTGTTTGCCGAGCGCCGGGCCGCGGGCGTTCATGTGAATGACGATACCATCCTTGTTGACGAGAATCGCCCGGGGGATCGAATCGACGCCGTATTTGACTGCCATCGGGTGCTTCCACCCATTGGCCTCTTTGTCGTCGCTGAAGAGCGAAGCCCAGGGAAGCTTTTCCTTCTCTAAATATTGCTCAACCTGTTCTCTTTTGTTGTCGAGACTGATGCCGAGAACTGTGAAGCCCTTGTCCGCGTAGGCCTCGTAATTTTTCACGACGTTGGGAACTTCGGCGCGGCAGGGACCGCACCATGTCGCCCAGAAGTCAACGAGCACGACCTTACCGCGATAGCTGTCCCAATCGATCGGCTCGCCGCTCACGAGCGCGCCTTCGAGTTCCATTTTCGAGCCCGGCAGTTTCAGCCGATTGATCATGCCATCGAGGGCACCAATGCGCTCTTGCACCAACTTATCTTGCGACTTGGCAAACTCCGGGATTGCTGTCTCGACCAGTTTTATCGCGTCGGCTTGGTTTCCAGACTGCTCGGCCGCGCGGACGATACCCGACATCATTTGTAAATGACTGCCGTCGAGATTTCCTTGTACAACGATGTCGGTGAACTCGGAAAAAAAGTTGGTCCGCTGTTCGGCGTTGAGCTGGCCCCAATCCTGTAGCGTCATTTGCAACATCGACAGTTTGACGACCTTACGTACTTCAGGAACATCGCTGGTGAGGCTCTTAGCGATGAACGATTTGAGACGCTCGGCAGCATCGGCCTGCCCGGTTTGGCCAAGCATCTCGAGCGCTCGCAGTTTCTCGCGCACGGCCGTGACGAGTTGGCCATCGGTCGGATCGGTGGCCATGATCTTGTCGGTCGCGACATCGATCGCAGCGGCAGTCTTGGCCAGGTGATCCATCATTGCCGCACGCGACTTGATCGGCTCGGCTGGGCGTCGCACCTTGCCGATGAATTCAATGAGTGTTTCGGCATCCGCGTCTTCGGGAACTGCGTAATGATCGACGGCCGGTTTGTCGGCAACGGCAGTTCCACTTTCTGAGGCATCGGGTGACTCTTGAGCCCGCGAAATGTCGCCGACCATCATGCCTGTCGCGAGCACTAGGGCAAACCAGCGGGGGAGTTGTAGTTGAACGATCATCGACGTGGTCACTTTCGTTAGTTGAAGGGATACGCGGAAATTGCGAAAGGCGATCGACATCCCCATCGCAGTGTCGAAGTGTCGTGGGGTCGCTAACCGCGTGGCGGAGGGCAATCTTGGGGGGAGGGTATTTCAGTGCTGGGGTCTACACCGAAGTCTTCATTATCGGTATTCTCGCTGGCATTGCAAGTTTAGTGTTGGCAAACGAGTCGCTAGCTGGCTCCCTGTCGTCCCTGCGGGGCTCGACTAAGATGGCAAATCAGTAGTCGCGGCATCCTGCCGCAGAGCCTTTCTGACAAGACCAACGATATTCGGCGGCAAGATGTCTCCGCTTCATTGCTGCGTGATTTACAACCAACTCCGTTGAACCTCGTGGCCAAAGAGAAGTCAAAACGATCAAATCACAACACCAAGAACTCGCGCCCGGCGGGTGGGGTGTCGCTCCGCAAATCGCCAGCGGGGGAGTGGCTTCTCGCGCATCCTCGCTGTGTTCGCGACCGGGCCGAAGATATCGAAGAGGTTCGCGAGATGTTCGAGGCCGAAGAATACGACATCGCCCGCGATGAGCTCAGGTGGCTGCTCTCGGGCTGCGCCGAGTTCGTCGAGGCTCACTTGCTAGCGGGCCAAATTGCCATCGCCGCTGCCAACGACTTGCCGCTCGCGCGAGGACACCTGGGCTACGCCTGGCAGCTCGGTATCAAGGCGTGGCGACGCGAAGGCGGGCCACGAAACGTTCCTTACGATCACCCGGCGAATCAGTCGTGGTTCGACTCCGGAGCCGCGCTCGCCTGGTGTCTCGAAAAAATGGGCAAGAGCCGCATGGCCGACGAAGTGGTCGCCACGCTCCGACAAATCGACCCGAGCGATCCGACCGGTGCGGCGGCGATGATCGATGAGCTCAGGAGTGGTGGGCTGCCGATGCTCGAGTTGTGATGTTAGCTGTCGATTGGTTTCAATGAATTGGCTCCGAGGGGTTCTTCGCTTCGTTGCGGCATTTCCTTATCATGTTTACAACACTTTTGCACTGACCGCCAACAATGTCCACCAGCAATCAGCCCGACTCGCCACCATGCACGACCCCCGTATCGACCAACTCGCCAGCGTCCTGCTCGACCACAGTTGCCAGGTAAAAACTGGCGAGAAGCTGCTCATCGAGGCGATCGACTTGCCCGAGCCGAATCTCGTTTGTGCCCTCATCGAAGCAGCCGACGCGCGGGGGGCGATTCCCTTCGTCTCAACGAAGAGCCTGCAAGTTCAGCGGTCGCTCTATCAGACGGCCACCGAAACGAGCATGAAGCTGGCCGGTGAGTTCGAAGCCGCGCGGATGCGCGAGATGGACTGTTACATTGGCATCCGGGGCTCAGCCAACAGCAGCCAACACGCTGACGTGCCGAGCGAGCGAATGGACCTCTACCAAAAGCATTGGTGGCACACGGTTCACAGCGAAATCCGTGTGCCAACAACGCGATGGGTCGTGCTCCGCTACCCGACCGACTCATTCGCTCAGTCGGCCAAGATGAGTACCCGCGCGTTTGAGGATTTCTATTTCAAAGTCTGTACGGCCGACTATGCCGCCATGGCCGAGGCGCAGAAGCCGTTGGTGGAACGGATGCTGGCCGCGAAGCATGTGCGTATCACTGGCCCCGGCACCGAGCTGGAGTTCAGCATCGAGAACATCCCCGTCATCCCCTGCAACGGCGACCGCAACATTCCCGATGGCGAAGTCTTTACCGCGCCGGTTCGTGATAGCGTCAACGGCAAAATCAGCTTCAACACCCAGTCGCGTTACCAAGGAACCGTCTTCAGCGACATCGTCTTTGAGTTCAAAGCGGGCAATATCGTGAACGCCACATCGAGCGACACCGAGCGGATTAACGCGATTCTCGACACCGACGACGGCGCTCGCTACATCGGCGAATGGTCGATGGGAACGAATAACCACATCCTGCACCCGATGCTCGACACGTTGTTCGACGAAAAAATCGGCGGCTCGTTCCACCTCACCCCAGGCAACGCTTACGACATCGCCGACAACGGCAACGACAGCGTCATCCACTGGGACCTCGTGCTCATCCAGCGCCGCGACTACGGTGGCGGCGAGATTTACTTTGACGGCGAATTGCTCCGTAAGGATGGGTTTTTTGTGCCGGATAACTTGCTCGGGCTCAATGAAGGGTTGCCGAAGTAAGGTGAGGCAGCCGAGGCTCCCCTCCCTCGAAGTGAGGGGTCGGGGGTGGGGGTGGGATTTCTTGCAAGGCGCGCCGGTTCAAAGCGCCAGCCGAACCGGTCAGCGACGGCTTGTGGTTCAAGTCGGTGAACAATTCGCCCCGGGTCGCTAAGCAAAAAAAATCTCGTCGCCATTCAAACGAATGGCGACGAGACTCAGAAGCATCAGTTGCTGTCAGAAAAAACTACTTTGCCTGCTCGAGCTGCTTCCGCTCCGCCTTCGGCGTCGCCGCTCGCAATTTTGTGACGCGGCGGTCGGCTTTGCTGTTCACGCCGTTGACGACCGAGCCAATCAGGCGGATGCCGACGCTGCGGAGTAGTTCGGCGGCTTGGTAAATCTTCGGCACCTGGGTTTGATCGCGAAGTACCGAAAGGATTACTCCGTCGCAGTGTTGACCTATCATTAGCGAGTCGGAGATTCCCAACACGGGGGATCCGTCGATGATGATGAAGTCGTAGTCCGCACGCAGCTTCTCGAAGATCGGCTGGGTCTGATCGGTTGCCATCGCATGCACGGCGTCCGAGTCGCAGTAGCCAGCCGTGAGCAACCACAAGCCGTCGGCTTGTGTCGGGTTGATGACATCGCTCACATCGGCTTCGGCCCGCAGCACTTCACAGAAACCATCTTCGAGCGGCAGGTCGAACATCCGGTGGAGCGAAGGCGAACGAATGTCGGCATCAATCAGCAGCGTACGACGACCGGCCCGGGCAAGGCTCACCGCCAGTTGGCTCGCCACCGTGGTGCGGCCTTCCTTGGCGGCGGGGCTCGTGACCAGCACGACCTGCCGTTGCTTGCTGGTCGCTTCGTGCATAAGCGCCGTCCGCACACTGTCGATCGACTCGGTAAGTTGCGCCACAACGGGATGCTTGGGGTTAATCTTGCGACCGCCGAGTGCGGGCAACACTCCCAGCACGCGAATGCCGAGCCCTTCGTCGATTTGCTTCGCGCCGTTGAGCTTCCGATTCATGAACTCGAGGTAGGCGATTCCCAAACAAATGAGGCCAAAAGTGCCGAGCGCCCCTGCACCTGCGATGCCATATTGCTGAGTGCGATTGATGCCGGGAATCTTCACGGCATGTTCGATCAATTGCACGCGATTGTCGGCCGTGAGCTCGATGTCCCAATTTTCGATGCGACGGGCAAGGTCTTGGGCGATGATTTGCTTTTGTTCGATCTCGGCTTCGCGGACGAATAGGTCGGTCGATTTCTCGGATTTGGCCGAGAGTTGTTCTTTCAATTGACTAATCTCTTCATCGAGCTTCGCCATTCGCTGTTGGTAGAGGCCATAGGTAGTGCGGAACTGAAGTTCCATCATGGCGAGTTCGGGATCGGGCTGACCCGTTTTGGCGCTGGCAATTTGGGCTCGCAACTGGGTTTTGTAATCGTTTAGCTCCTTTTGAATCGCTGCGAGATCTGCTTCGGCGCGGTTGATCTGCCGCGAGGACGTGCGGTTGGTCCCTCGCTTCAAGTTGCTAATCTGATACTGCATCGCCATGACCTGTTGGGTCATAGCCGCGAGGTACGGATCGGCCGACAGTTGAGATTCGATCTTGGCATCTTCGATCGTTGGGTTCGATCGCATGCCTTGGTAAAGCATGTACTGAGTGTAAGCCTCGATCGACGCCGTTTCGGCGTCGGTTCGGGCTTTCATCTTCGACGACAGTTCGCTCATGATGAGTCGCGATTCGCTGTCGAAATTACCTTGTTCGGTCAGGTTCAGGTCTTTCTTAATCTGAGCCGCTTCGTCGAGCAATCCGATGATCTCTTCATGCAGTTCGTTATGGTTGCGATTGAGTGCATCTCGAATGGCTTTGCGCTGGATTTCTTCGCCGTTGACAACGATGTCGACGTAAGCGTCAACAACCGAGTCGACGACTTTCTTGAGGTCGTCCCCCGTTTCGTTCGCGCTCAGACCGACCTGCAAGATTTCGCTTTCACCGTCGTAACGGACGATGAGGTTCTCTTGCAGAAAGCCAATTTTGTCTTGCTGTTTGTCGAGAAACTTGATGTTTCCACCGCGAACTTGGGGGTCTTGAATTGCTTCGCTCAATACGCGGGGACTGCGCATGTAGGCGACCACCGTCGCGCGATAGACTTTGTACTCGGCATCGTTAGGATCGACTTGCGAAAAGATCATCGGGCGAGCGCTGCGGACCTCGAAGAACGCCATCGCCGTGTTGCTCACGGGGAATAGCAGATAGAGGCCGACCGCAGCCAGCGACGCCAGCAGCAGTCCCATCAGCGTGGCCAAAAGCCAGCGCCGGCGGAAGGCGTGCCACAGGTTCAAGGGGTCGACCCCGCCGCTTACGACTTCGGGCGAGCGAGAGATGCCTGCCGGGCTGGCGTAGGGGCCAACCATGCTGACGAACTGGCTTTCTTCGCCAGCTCGAGCAGTGGGGACGAGAGTTTGGTGGGGGGCTTCGCGTTCGTGATTGGCCATCGAGAAAGACGCTCCTAAAGAAATCAGCGACCGGACGTGTTACCAGCCAGGGCGGGACGCTACGTGATGAGACAAAGGGATGATAATTACTAAAGCCAGCCACTCGCCACGATCGGTTTTGATCGGGCTGCCGCAGCGGGCGGAAACCGTCTGTGATGCTCTCTGCCGCAGTCCTATGCAATATCGAAGCCAAACCGGCGAAACTAGCACCGTCGGGCGACTTTCAGCTCAGGTGGCGACGGTTGTGTCGGTTAACCGGTCACAGGCACCACTTAGCAATGTTTCGCAATTCCCACGGGCCAGGTCAAATGTTGTAAATCTTGCACATCGCATGGCACCGTTTACGCACCGCTCGCGGCCCGAGTTCCCAACAAACTGCCGCCAGTCGACAGTTCGTCGTCATCATCTACGAGCGACAGGTTTTCGAGTATTTTCAGACCAATGAACAGCAGGCCCATCGCGATCACGATCATGGCAAAGCCGGCGTAATCGTGAATCATGTGCTTCGCGTCGATCTCAAAGGGGGTCGGCTCGGGCGCACTCCCTTCGACGAACAGATAGAGCAGCGCGGTGACCGTAATGCGGATGATGTTTGTCGCCAGAGCAATCGGAACTGCCGCGATCAGCAGCACCAACTTGTCCCACCAGGGACGGCGAATCAGCAGCACCAGTGCAATTGTCATCGCCGAGAAGATGGTCAACATCCGCAGACCGCTACACGCTTCGGCGACCTCGAGCTTGTCGCGCAACTCGGGGATCGTGATCGTGCTTCCTTCCAGCGTCGCGCTGACCCCCAGGAGCTGGAGAATAAACGTGCTGACGTACGCGGCGAAACCTTGCAGGGTACCCAACAACCAGACTTCGAGCTGACTGGGAAGGGGAAACATGAAGACCAAAAACAGCAGTGGAACACCCATTCGCTTGATCAGCGAGAATCCTCCCACCGCGCAAAAAAGCCCTACCGCAGCCATTAAGAACGTCAGGCGATCAAGCGGCTTCATATCTGTTTGTGCCGCATAAACGCGAACGAGCAACGCGACGACGAAGACGGCAACACCCAGCCACCTTTGCCAGTTTGGCGAAACCTCGAAGTCGTGGTTGTAGTAGATAAGCCCGACCGCGGTGAGCATGCCCACGGCATACAGTCCCCAGGTCGCCGCCGGCATAGAAATTTCCATGCTATCAAACAAGAACCAACAACCGCCTGCCGCTAAGAAGGGAATACCGACGATCACCCAGTTCAGCTTTTCGCGATCGGGGGTCACTTCGTACTTTTGCCGCCGCTGGTTCCACATCAGAAACAGGGCAATCAGCGGGATCAGCCAGCCATGCGAGTAGGTGTCGTCGCCCCAGAACTCACTGGTAATGCCGAGCATGTTGGCATACACGGCAATCAGCGCGGCGGTGGCGACAACGACGCCAATGACCATGCCAAACTGTTGGGCCTCGGGCACAGTTGGGGTGAGTTCGGCGTCGAAATCGGTACTGAAACCGGACGACGAAATAGGGGAGATTGTGGAAGCCATCGCCTGCGTGTTGCCGTATTTTAGGGAAGGGGAAGGAGCTACTTGGGGCCGCCCATGCTAACGGTTGGCCCTCGCTAGGGACGAGTTCACCACTTTCGGGCAAATAGCGTCGTCGAACGAGTAGCGGCAACGGGTAGCGGCGGTGTCCAATCCTTCAGACGGAGCGGCCTGTGCCGCGCTCGCGAAGTAAGCCAAGTCGACCACGTCGCGAAACTACTGTCGAGGATAAGCGTGTTCTCAAAATCTGTCAAACATCCCGAGCGGCCAAAGTGGGGCTTGAAACGGGTTTTGGCGGCCTCGGCAACAATGTTTTTCGATGATGCCGATTAACCGGTTCCGCTCTAGCCCAAGCGTCGAATTGCCCACTCGCTGCTAGCGTTTTTTCTCTTTAATTGCTGCGTCAATCAAACATCTGGTGTCAAAACTTCGGACCAGGGCAAAGTTCGTGGCAGAGTTTGCCGATTGTTACGGATATGCCAATCAATCGGGTCGCAAGGATTGCGCTTCGCCGCGATTCCCCGACGATTGATGGCAAGTTCGCTCCTCGACTCCACTCAAGACGAAGCAGGCGGTAACAGCCATGAAGCTCCAACAACCAAAACGCCGCGGGCCACTTTGCGCACTGTTGCTCTTAATGGTTGCCAGCACCGGTTGCACAGCCTTCATGGCTCCGCGTGAATCGTATCCAATTACGCCACCCGAACCACGGCCCAATCCCGAGTTCGCCACTCCGACCGAGCTCAACAAAGTCACGGCTCCTCCCTACACGATCGAGCCGCCCGATGTGCTGCTGATTACCGCAGTGAAAATCGTGCCGAAGCCGCCGCACAAGATCCAGCCATTTGATGGATTGCTCGTGAGCGTGTCCGGGGTTCCGCCAGAAGCACCGATTCAAAACGCCTTTTCGGTCGACCCCGAAGGCAATATCAACCTCGGACCACTGTACGGTAGTGTCCGCGTGACGGGCCTCACGGTCCCACTTGCCCAGGAAGCAATTCGCGCTTATCTCGCTCCACTCTACCGCGACATTGAAGTGAGCGTCTCGCTCGCTTTCTCGGCGGGGGCACAACAGATTCAGGGCGAACACCTTGTGGCGATGGATGGCCGCGTCAACCTTGGCACCTATGGTGCGGTCTACGTTACCGGTCTGACGCTCGCCGAAGCGAAAGTCGCCATCGAAGCGCGGCTGGCCGAGTTCCTCGTCGACCCCGAGGTTATCGTCGACGTGATCGCCTACAACAGTAAAAAGTATTACGTCATCACCCAAGGCGCGGGCTTCGGCGACAACATGATCCAGCTCCCCATTACGGGTAATGAAACCGTGATGGATGCCCTCACCAACATCGGCGGATTGAGCCAGCTCTCAAGCAAACGAATCTGGATCGCTAGACCCGCTCCCGACGGTCAGAGTTGCGCCCAATTGCTACCGGTCAACTACGAAGATATTACGATGAATGCAATCACGGCAACGAACTACCAAATCTTCCACGGCGACCGATTGTTCATCGCCGAAGATCGCTACACCAAGTTCGACAGCGTGATTGGCAAGATCACTCGTCCGTTCGAGCGACTGCTCGGCTTCACCGCTCTCGGTACCAACACACTTAACCGGATCGACCGCTTTGGCTTGGGCCAGAACAACTAGCATCCGTTTGCCTCGTCTCATCGAGCAACGTGCTTGCATTGCGAACCCGCTGCTGATTACTTAACAGACCCACGACGTCTCAGCACGTCGACTTAAAAGAAGCGACGAAAAGGAATCGGTCATGAAATTCCGCCGCATTGTTGCCGCCTCTACCAGCTTGTCGCTGATTGGCTCGTGGTGTTTGGCATCCGCCGTTGGGGGGCATCCCACTCCGCCGTCGCCACCACCCTGCACGGCCGACGGAGCTTGCCTTCCGGCCCAACCATGGGGCCTAACCAAGCCTCGCTGGCGGCAATGGCCCGGCACCCCCTCTGGCGAACTGGCAACGCCCACGCCGGCGGCCGACCCGCTCGGTCCGATCGTTCAGCCGCCGCCGATCGATGAAGATCGCGAAGCGCCGCCACAAATCGAAGCCATCGAACCCGAAGCTGACACATCGAGCGGAGCCAGTGGCATCGAACTACCAACTCTCCCTGAGTTCGACACGCCCGCAACCGAAGAGGGACGCACAGCGCCGCCACCTGCCGGTCCACCGGCTGGCCCCGGCAAACCGGGCATCGGCGTTCCCGGACCGCTCGACCTGCCGCCGCTACCGTTTGGCGATCCATTGCCAAGCCTCACACCTTCAACACAGATTCAGCAGTCGCGCGTTATGCCAGTCGCCCCACAACCGACCCGTGCGGCGTCGGCGAGTCGCGACAACGCACCACCGGCGATGCCATTCGCGTTGCAACAAGCGGTGGGCAATTCGGTGTTGCAGGCTTCGTTTGCACCAACTCAGTGTGAGCCCGTGCCGTATAAGCACGTGCCGCGCGAACCGGTGCAGCACGAATCAGCAATCGACCGCTCGGTTGCCCCGGCCGTCGCCACATCGCCGGTCGGTAGCAACGCTCCACCGGCGCTGCCGGCCATCTTTTACCAAAACAATTAGCCGGCAAATTCGGCGACCAATTTGGCGCTGACAAGTCCGGCGTGATACACTCGCGAGTGCAGCGGGAGCTTTCCAAGGGGGGAGGGGCTCTCGCGCCTCGCGAGGTTTTTTGTTTTGAGCGACCATTCTTTCAATTCGGTTGACTACGGTCCCAGGTTCGCGCCGTTGTTGGCCGGCAATCGCGAGCGTTCGCTCACGGCAGGCGCTATCGATACGGTACTCACGAACAGGCTCGCGCCGCTTAGTCTCGAAGCCGCATTCGCACCGGCGAAAATCGTCGATCGCGATGCGGCACTCGCTTGCTTTTCTGGGCTGTGGTTGTTGGCCGACGATCTCGACGCATCGCATCGCATTTCGCAAGACCTTGGCACGCCGGAAGGAAGTTTCTGGCACGGCATCATGCACCGTCGCGAAGGAGACTTCGGTAACGCCAAGTATTGGTTCCGCCGCGCGGGCGAGCATCCGGTCTTCGACCTACTTGGTGACGTCGTCGACGTCGCTGGTGAGTGGGATCCTTATACGTTCGTCGACCTGTGTCAGCGCGCCGCTCGCGACGAATCGCTGGCCGCACAGTGCCGTCGTTGGCAGCAAATTGAATGGGAAGTTTTGTTTGATTATTGTTACCGTCTTGCGATCGACTCATGATTCGACGCAAACGTCCGCTCGGCGACGCGCATCGCGAAAATGCTCCCAGCGATTGGCTGCTTATCGACCAAGTCGACCACGCACACCTCAGCGGCGAACTTGCGTCGCGCGCCATCTTACCGGGCACTTTGCTTGATGGCCGCTGGCGCGATGACGTGCTTTTCTCAATCACTCACCACGACGATGGCTGGCAGTCTTGCGATACGACTCCGCTGCTCGATCCAGAGAATGGTCACCCACTTAGTTTCACCGAGATGCCGATCGATCGTTCGCTTGCCATCTGGCGAACGTCGATCGACAGTTGCAGTAATCAAAGCCCGCTTGCTGGTTACGCCGTTGCGGGTCATTTTCTGCGATTGCTGGGCGACTCGCGCCACGCCGACGCCGAAGCGTCGCAAGACTGGCGACACGACATCGAAAGGCTTCAGCAGCAATGGCTCGCCACCCCCGATTCGCCAACAGTCGAAGTCGCCAATCATGCGACCGAGCTCGTGCGAGCGTTTGATTGGTTGAGCCTATGGCTCTGTTGTTATTGTCCCGCCTTCTCGATCGATCGAACGACGATGCCGTCAACCGAACTCGATCCGTCGGCCGTCGGGCTAACACTCACGATCGCCAATACCAGACCTTGCTGTGTCGAAGTCCACCCGTTTTGTTTCGCGGATTCCTTTACTTGTCAGGTCCCCGCACGCTTGGTCACGGCAGGTCATTACACGAATGCTGTTGAGCTATTGATGCCGTGCAAACCAACGGCCATCGGCTGGGACTTTATCCGGCCAGATTAATGCCCGATGCATCGCCCCCTTCACGAGGGTCGACGATCGCGATCAGCTTATCACCTTTTTTCGGTTCGGTCTTCGAGTCGGTCGCACAAACGGTGAGTCGCCCCTTTTCGGGTACGATGAACATGAGCGTTGCCGAGTCGCCGAATTTTTCGCGGAAGTCGGCGTAGGTGTAGTCGTCGCTGAGCGTGGTTTTCTTGATCCGCGCGCCCTCTTCGAATCGCTGCCGCAGTTGGTCGGCGGAGACTTTCGTTTGAAATAACAACCGTCCGCGCAAATGACTTGGCACGCGCTCGTGTCGTTGGTTCGCCCGCTCGGGGGGGGCGAGTTGATAACAGTTCACTCGGCCCAGTTGCTGCGAAAACTCCATTGCCGCGAGAGCATTGACCTCGTCGTTAGAGGTCATCGCCAAGAGGCGTCCAATTTCGCCCAAGTCCGTTTCTTGAAACACAAAGTCGCTGCCGATGCTCGCATAGCAAACGGGGAGCCCCGCCATTCGCGCCGCAGCAATGTTGCCCGGGTTGGTGTCGACCACTAGCACCGCGAAACCCTCAGCCTTGAGCGCCAGCGCAATCTCGCGAACCACCGCCGACGCACCGGCGAACAGCACTCCCTGAGGATTCTCGCGTGACACACCGAGCCATCGGGCGAGCGGACCAAGAGTTAATCCATAGACCGTGACTGTCGTCACGACAGTGAGAAATGTTACCAACACAAATAAGTCGGCATCGGCCTGCAGTTCAGGCTTGTTTCGCGCGAGATCGATTGCAAAAAGTGTCGCCACTGCCGCCGCCACGATGCCCCGCGGATGCACAAAGGCAAGCAACAGACGCTCGCGCTGGTCCAACTCGCTTCCTAACGTCGCCACGAACACGGCGAGCGGTCGCACGACAAGAATAAGCGTCAACAAGAACGCCGGTAGTCCCCAGCCTAGCTCGGCCAGCGTGCTAAAACTGATTTCGGTCCGCGAAGCGAGCACGATAAATAGTACCGCGATCAGCAGCACGCGGAGGTTTTCTTTGAACTCGATGACATGCTTCACCGGCACCGAGGTTTGATTGGCGAGATAAACACCCAGCACAACGACCGTCACCAGCCCCGACTCGGCCTGAATGCTGTTCGAGAGTGCGAAGACCAACAGCACAGCCGACAACACGACGGGGTTTTGTAAAAAGTCGGGCACCAGAAAATTGCGGAGGGCCAGCACCAACACCCAACCGGTGACAACTCCCAGGCCGATGCCGACGATGAGCGTGGTGCTGAGTCCCCTGAAAGAAGCGAATGCGATGTCACCGCCATTCCCCTCGGAAACGACTTCGAACACCAGCGCCGCAAGTACCGCGCCGATCGGGTCGTTGACGATTCCCTCCCACTTGATGACCGATGCCAAGCGTTTGGTCGGACGTACCTGGCGGATAAGTGGCACGATCACCGTTGGCCCACTCACGGTGAGCAGTGCTCCGAGCAAGATCGAAATCTCCCAGCCAAGCCCCATCATGTAGTGCGCTGCTAAAGCTGTCGCTATTGCGGTAATCGCGAGCCCCAACGACACGAGCCGCAGCACGACCGCGCCAGTGTCGCGGATTTCGCTGAAGCGAAGGCTCAGCCCCCCTTCGAACAGAATGACGCCCACCGACAGCGAAATGAACGGAAAAAGAATCGATGGAGCGTCGGCATCGCCCCCGCCCATGTAGGCCTCAGGTTTGCCGGCGAGCCAGCCGAAGCAAAAGCCAAAGAGCAACAACAGCACAATCGACGGCAGTCGGAACTTCCAAGCAAGCCACTGGGCAACCATGCCGATCGCCAGCACCGAAGCCAGATAGAGGCCAGGCCGCATCGGGGGTGTCGCCGAGAGCAGCGGCAGATAGTCAAGCATACGTGGGGTGGCAAGGACGATGGGATGGGAAATCGGCTTCGGCGACAGTCACCAGTGTATTCCAAGTGGCGGTGATGTGTAGTCGGCGGCCCTGCTCGGACTTAGAGGGGAAAAAAATCGAGGAATTTTCGTCGATCGCTGGCGAAACTCAACGCCCCAAGTGGTGTTTGAACTCTCAGAACCGAATGCGATCGGCGTAACGCAGCGGGGCGAGGTCGTCCCCTCGTCGGTTGTTTCATCGTGATTCTCATTAATAGAGAGAGTGAACCTATGTTGGCGAAATTGAATTGGGCCGCCATGCTGGCGGCGCTGCTGCTCAGTGTGGGTGGCTATGCTCGGGGTGACGAAGGCGATAAACCCGAAAAAGGCGATAAGTTTGCCCGCGGAGCTGAAATGAGGGAAAAAATGATTGCCGAATTCGATGCCGACGGCGACGGCGAACTAAACAAAGACGAGCGAGCCGCGGCCCGCGAGAAGATGATGGAAATGCGCAGGCAGGGTGGCCAAGGCCGCCCCGAAGGTCGACCCGAAGGACGCCCACAGCGGGGACCGGGTGCCGAAGGCGACCGCCCTCGTCCGCCAAGCCCCGAGGCGTTGTTCAAAGAATTCGATGCCGACGGCGACAACATGCTTAGCAAGGCCGAGTTCATGAAGTTGAGCGAGCGCATGCGTCAAATGATGCCACCGCCCGGTGGCCCACGTGGCCCTGGCGGCCCCCCTCGCGACGGCGAACGTGGACCTCGTGGACCTCGTCCGGATGGCCCCCCTCGCGACCGTCCCGCGCCTGAATAGCCGATTCAATATCGAGCATCGAGCCTTCCCCACCCGTCTCGCCCCCCTCGTCTCCCTCAGCATTGTCTGCCGAGGCACGATGGTCGCGAGGCGGTTTTTTTTGCGCCGATCACAAAGTATCCCATTTTCACCAAACCATCCATTTTAACTGTTCGCAGTCAAGCGAGGTGGTCGATGCAAACCTTAGCGGATGAACAGTCTGAGGGCTCTGGAGAACCCTTGTCGACGCCGCCAAGCTCCCCATTCTGCCAACAAAGCCTTGACACTCCCGACTACCAACGCGAACCATGCCGAGCTGATGCGCGGCACTGTTGCGATTGGTCCTGTCGGCGGGCCAACGATTCAGAGCGATCTATTGCAGCAGTTGGGCGACCCAGCAGTTGCGGCTCGGCTCAAAATTGAAGCGCGGATCGCCAGCGTCGTTGCGGCGGCCGGAGCAGGTTTCGACTGCTGTGAAGTCTTGCTCGCGAAGCTCGACGACGCCACCACGCGACTGCGACGCGCCGGCTGTTGGACTAGCAGCAGTCAGTCACAGCGCGCTGCTACCCACACAATACCGCGAACGCTTCGCGATGCCTCGGCCGACGTGGCGGCCATGGCGGGTAGCGCCATTGTGCTCGAAGACCTGGCTTCGCTCGAACAGTGGCCTGTGCCCCTCGCCTGCGAAGCGGCCGTTTGTTTGCCCGTCGCCAGCGACTCGGCGATTCTCGGCACCGTGTGGTTTGCGTTTGCCGAAGCTCGTCATTTTTCCGATACACAGTTGGGGTTAATGGAAATTGTCGCCGGGCGACTGGCGCTCGAGCTAGAACGACTCGAAACGATGGCCCGCAATTCAAATATTGTCGCGACACCGGTGGCTCAAATCGCCGCTCAAATCGCGATTAAGTCGCCCGTTGGCAATGAGCCCAAAACGCTGCTTCCGTCACACTCACCGGTGCTCGACGATTTGGAACTTGCTGGTTGGACGCTTGAACGTCAGAGCTGTGATGGCTTTTACGATTGGCATCCGCTGGCCGATGGTCGCCTGTTGATTGTGGCCGCCAGTTCCGAGCAGTCGCCTAGAGTGGGCGCGCCGAATGCTGTGGATAGTGGTCTCTGGTTGCAAGCGGCCCGCATCGCGCTGCGTAGCCACGCCCCCCACTGTCTCGACGCGGGCGAACTGCTGACGATCGCCAACGACACTCTCTGGACCGCCTCGCCCGGCGGACAGAGCATTTCGCTCGCGATCGCGCTGCTCGACAGTAACGCAGCGACTGGCACGCTCGCGCTAGCCGGCAGC
>JBGSRO010000138.1:0-11520 GCA_041737535.1 Pirellulales bacterium
TGGCTCGCTACAGGCAAGGCCCATCAGCGTGTTGCCATAGGTGGGCGTCATGTAGATGCCGCTCTCCTCAGGGGAACCACCAAAAAGTTCCTCGACACAAAACTTAGTCCACTGCGGCGTAAATTCGGTGCCGCCACTAAAGATACCAGTGACGCCCTTTTCGGCCAGACTCGTGCCGCGCTCTTCGAGTTCGATGCAGAGCGACTCAATGAGCTTCGGCGTGCCGAACATGCACCGCACATCGTGGCCAGCGTCCAGAACCGTAATTGCTTGATCGATGCAATGTTTCTTGTAGGCTTCGAGATGCTCCATCCAGCCCTTCTTGATGAGCTTGATGACCCAGCGAGGATCGAGGTCGATACAGAAACAAATGCCGCCGCGATGCTGGGCCAGATGTTCGACCGCCAAACGAAGGCGACGCGGACCGCTAGGGCCAAGCATCAACCAGTTCGCTCCCTGTGGAAAATATTTTTCGGGTAGCGTGGCGCTAAACAGCGAGTAGTCGGTACGGAAATCGTCGATGGCAATTCGGCTTTTGGGTATGCCCGTTGTACCCCCCGTCTCAAAGACATAAACGGGTTTGTCGGCCAATCCCTTGGGCACCCAGCGACGGACCGGACCACCACGGAGCCATTCGTCCTCGAACTCGGGAAATTTCTTGAGGTCGTCGTAGCATTTGACCTCGGTGAGCGGGTCGAATTTCAGTTCTTTCTTTTTTTGGAGCCAAAACGGACAACCGGTCGATTCATGAAAATGCCACTGCACCGTTTCGACGGTGTGGGCATCGAGCACTGCATTGGCGTCGGCGATAGTCTTATCGCTCACAGTGGCGGTAGCGGTCATGTCTGGAAGCACCTGCGGGACTACGATTCGTACATAATTGTACGAGACGATAGCCCGAGACGCACCGGGTGGCAACTTGCATCAGACGCGAGCCTCGAGAGGCGAGCCGGTGACGTTAGTCACCGGTGGTCGGATGAGGCGACTCCACAAATCACCGGTGACTGACGTAACCGGCTCGCTTACTTACGGATACTCGGCTCGACCGCGCCTCTGACAATGCTTCCCGGGTTCCGAGCGATCTTGTCGGTGAACACGCGAATGTCGTCCATAATTGGCCGCAAGTCTTGGAGCTGCTGGTAGACGCGGGTCACAACAATATTCACATTTTTTACGACCTGGTTGACGTTGTTGTAGAGATCGGGCTCGCGAACGAGCCGGGCGATGGTGCCGTCGCTGTTGTTCAGCGCGTAAGCAAATTTCGTGAGGTCGCCGGTCAAAACGTCGATATTCTCGATCGAGGTAATGATTAGTTCCGAGAGTTGTTCGCCTCGTTCGCCGAGCGGCCTGGTGAGGCCTTCGATGTTGCGGAGATTAGTCTCTGCACTGCTGACGACTCTGTCGATGTTCTCAATCGAATTGCCAGCACTACCGAGCACCGTGCGGGCTTCGCCGACCGCTTCACGCGCTTCGGCGACCAATACGGGAATGCCATCGATCGCCGAGCGGATATTGCCGCGCAAATCTTGGTCGCCGAGTATCTCGTCGACTCCCTTCATCACGCGCGAAAAGTCATCGAGCGCGACGACCAACCGGTCCATGACCGATTGTATGCGTTGTTGACCAATATCTTCTCCGAGAGCGATGTTGATCTTGTCGGCCAGAATCGCCACCTTTTCGCCCGCTTCGCCCAATTGCTGCACAGCCGGTCCGAGATCGGCTTGCATCTTCGTGAGTGCATTGATCGGATCGGGCAATGCCGTCCCCGTGATTGTCGTTGCCGCTGGCAACTCGACCGGCGGACCCGCGCGCTGACCGCGCGCGAACTGAACCACCGCATCACCGAAAATCGACGAGGGCTCAACTTGGCACTGATCGCTCGCGTAAATCGGGACGTCTTGGTCGATGCGCACCGTTAGACGAATGCCATCCGAGCCAGACTCGATGGCCGAGACATAACCGATCGGTATGCCATCTTTTCGGACCGGCGTGTTGATACCAACGCCGGGAGCCGTATCGAGCAATACGTAGATTTCTTTCTTGCCCTTCCCAAACGGCGACGCCACCGGATTGTTGAGGACCAGCAGCAGTCCCAGAAAACCGAGCGTAAACAACACCACGGCACCCACACGTGTTTCAATTTTGCGATCGGACATGGCGGTATGGAGTGATGAGGGTGGAGTGTTGAGCCGACGGCGCTAGCCGCGGGTGCATTGTCTTGAGCTACGCACTTTCGAGTCGGTCGCCCGCTTCGCCGCGCAGAAATTGCGCCACGCGAGGGTCTTTGCACTTCTCGATCTCGTTGGGCGTTCCGTCGAAAATGATCTGCTGTTCATGGTCGGCCAGTCGGCTAATCGGGTACAGCATGACGATGCGATTTGATACTTTTAATGCGCTACTCATGTCGTGGGTCACAACGATGCTCGTCACCGGATGTGTATTGCGGGTGCGAATCATCAGTTCGTTAATTACGTCGGTCATGATCGGATCAAGGCCGGTCGTTGGTTCGTCGTAGAGCAACACCTCGGGCTCCATAATCAGCGCCCGCGCGAGGCCAACGCGCTTACGCATACCGCCCGAGAGTTCGGCCGGGCGTTTGACCATCACCGCCGGCGGCAAGCCCACTTCGGCCAGTCGATCGCGGACGATGCGATAAGCCTCTTCGTCTTTCGCCCTGTTGTGTTCGAGCAGCGGAAACGCCACGTTGTCGGCAATGCTCAAGCTGTCGAATAAGGCCGCGTTTTGGAATACAAAGCCAAACTTGGTGCGGAGCTGCGTGATTTGCTTCTCGTTGAGTCCGCGAAGCAACTGGCCAGCAAAACTAACCTCCCCGGCGGTTGGCTCAATTAATCCGATGAGTGTCTTCAGCAACACCGTCTTGCCACAACCGCTCTCGCCGATGATTGCAAGCGTCTGGCCACGCGGCACTTCGAGCGACACATCGCGCAGCACCTGTTGCCGACCAAAGCGGACCGAGAGCCCACGAGTGGCAATGTGCATTTCGCGATTAACGGATCTGTCGTTCACTAACGTGCCTCATGAGGCCAAAGCCAATAGTAAACATTGTCGAGCGTAATCGACAGCAATAAATCGAAGACCAAAATCACGACGAACGATTGCACAAACGCCGCCGTCGACGCCCTACCGACCCCTTCGGCACCCGGAGCGCAGTGGAAGCCACGGTAGCAACTTAAGATGGCGATCGCCGCGCCAAAAAAGAAACTCTTCGTGATGCCGTAAAATAGATCCCAGTTTGCCCCGATGTAGCGAGCGTTCGAGTAGTAATAGTACTGATCGATGTCGAGCACGAAAGTGCAATAGAACCCGCCACCAACGACTCCCATGAACACGGCCATCAACGTGAGCGAGGGAATCATGAATAGGCAAGCGATGAAGCGAGGGACGACCAAATAGCGGATCGGGTTTGTGCCCATACTGACGAGTGCGTCAATTTGTTCGGTGACTCGCATCGTGCCAAGTTCGGCAGCGATGCTGCTACCGACGCGGCCGGCAAGCATTGTCGCTGCTAGCACTGGCCCGAGTTCGCGGAACATGCTGCGGTTGATGACCGCGCCGAGCTGCGTTTCAAGTCCGAACGCGCGGAACTGGCTGTACGACTGCACCGCTAGCACCATGCCGATAAAAGTGCCCGTGAGGGCGACAACCGGCAGACTGCGGACGCCGATCTGGTAGAGCGACGCAAACAGCGTCTCGCGGCGAGGCCACCGAGTGGCCATCCAGCTAAGTGTGCTAAGGAAAAACAGCGTGATTTCGCCGAGCCCGCGCACCGACTCGATGACGACTTCGCCGAGATCGGCGACCGAATCTAACGTCGCGGCAACAAAGCCAGGACGCTCGGCCGGGGTCGGCAGTTGGCTGCTAGCGTAAGACAAGTTCGACTCCAAGCGCACCGCCCCCCGACGGTAAAGTGTATCGGTCGGGCCGACTTTAACGCTTGAGCCAATCTGACAGAAGAGCGATGCAAGCATTAGAATGAAGCGGCGTGACTGGCGGCCTAACGGCCACCAGTCATTGCTCCCGAGCAACCAGGGCCGTATGGTCTCAGGAAATCTTACTGAAAACTGACAACTGACAATCAACCACGAAAATGCCTCTCTACCTGCTAACAATCCCCGGCTTGCGAACCAGCGATGTCGCGCGATTGCCCCTCACAATGACCCACCTCAAGGGGGGCTCACAAGCGACCATCGTCGCCGGTACGCCGTCGGTTACGTGCCCGGTGCAAGCGAACATGACGACCGGCGTTTTGCCCAGCACGCATGGTGTGGTCGCCAACGGATTTTTTTGGCGAGAGAAAGGCCACAAACAAGAGGGCCAAGTGGAAATGTGGACAGCTTGGAACGACTGCATCCAAGCGCCGCAGATTTGGGACAAGCTGCACGAAAAAAATCCTCACATCAAAAGTGCCGTGTGGTTTCCGATGCACCACAAGGGCTGCGGTGCCGACCTCATCTGCACGCCAGCTCCCATTCACAACCCCGATGGAAGTGAGTCGCTGTGGTGTTATACCAAGCCCGAAATGATGTATGGCGACTTGCGCGACACGTTTGGCCACTTTCCGCTGATGAACTTCTGGGGACCGATGACGAACGTGAAATCGGTCGCGTGGATCGCCGACAGCGCGGCTTGGATGGCGAAACAAGAACGGCCCGACTTTGCGTACATTTACCTGCCACACCTCGACTATGCCGCCCAGCGAACCGGTCCCGACTCGCCAGCTGCGATGACGGCGCTCGACGAGCTCGATGTTGTGCTCAATAAGTTCATGGGCGAAGTCAACGCAGCCTACGGCGAACCAGTCGATTGGCTGCTCACCAGCGAGTATGTCATTCAGCCGGTCGATCACGTCTCGTATCCGAACCGCGTACTTCGCGAAATGGGATTGATCGCGTTCACAGACGAAGTCGCTTGCGAACAGCTTGACGTGGTGAACAGTCCGGCCTGGGCGCTCGTTGACCATCAAATCAGTCATGTGTTTGTGAGCGAGGCCGACAGCGCGACGATTGCTAAAATTGTCGATCGATTCAAACGCGAACCCGGTATCGACCGCGTGTTGACTCGCGATGAGTTGTCGCCGATTGGCCTCGATCATTCCCGCTCGGGCGACGTCGTGCTGCTTTCGACCCCGAATAGCTGGCAAGCCTATTACTGGTGGACCGACGACACGAAAGCGCCACCCTATGCCCGTACCGTCGACATCCACAAAAAGCCGGGCTACGACCCTGTTGAGCTATTCATCGATATGCCCGCGAAGAGCATTCCGCTCGATGCGACGCTTATGAAAGGCTCGCATGGCGTTGCTGTGGCCGGAAGCGAAAGGGCCGTGCTGCTGAGTTCGGCGCAAATCAAACTGTCGGCCGAATCGTTTGCCGACACCGATGTGGCGGAGTTGGTGTTGGGGCGGTTTGCTTAACTTGGGAACCGCGACGATGACAAATCGATCATGCCAATGCGGCACGCATTCCACCTACGCCAACGGCATTTCGTCCCAGAGCCTAGTCAACTGTCAGATGAGAAACTTCGTGTGCCACTGGCTCCGCCAGTGTGACACAAATGTTACGTCAGCAATCACCTCGACTGGCATAGCCAGTGGCACACAACCCTAACTTTCGGCTTTGACAGACCACTAGTGGCCGTTCAATGCTGACTTGACAGTTGGGTGTCATTGTCCGGCAGTGGGCACCTGGTACCTGCTCCGCACTGCTGGCAAGCCAGCAGTGGCACCCGCCAACTCCGGTTTGAAACTGGCCGACGCCCCTACGGCCAATTCCCCAATTGCCCACCCGCGAGTTGACACCCGACCGCTAGCGGTTTTACACTCTGCCTTTGGGATTTTCTTTCGGTACGCGTTGAACGCTGTGGCGGGCGGTTGGTTCAACTCCTGTGGCAGTTGTCGGTTAGCCAAGTCATTTGAGCGGCAAATGACTGGGCGTAGCTAATGGCGTATCGATCTCGCATACGAGACACGCTGACGCGGGTCGCAGCAACATGGGCGCACGATTCGGCTATGATGGAACTTTTCGAGTGTCGGTGTAAGCAAGGTCGCGAGTCATTGGCTTCGGCTCTATCAGTTGAGCCAGCGCGAACATGGGAACAAGAATCTCGACCCATTCTCCGCTGCACATTTGTCGCAATTGCCACCGTGTTGACCAGCGGCACCTCGTTTGCGGCCGAGGGCGATTTGGTGGCCGCGACCGATTCGGGCGCGACGTTGGTTGCCATTTGTTGGGGACTCGGGTTATTCGCTGGGCTCGCGGCTCTCGTGCAGGCTTGGCTATTTTACCGCGAGATGATCGCTGCCGACGCCGGAACGCCGCGGATGCAAGAGATCGCCGGGTACGTTCGCGATGGGGCCAACGCCTATCTGCAGCAGCAGTATCGCGTCGTGGCCGTGTTCTTTTTGCTGGTAGCTTTGCTGCTCGCCTACGCGGCGTTTGGGCTCGAAGTGCAGAGCGCCTTTGTGCCATTTGCGTTTCTCTCTGGGGGGCTGTTTTCGGGCCTCGCCGGTTGGTTCGGAATGAAAACGGCTACCGCCGCCAGCAGTCGCACGGCAGCCGGTGCGCGGTCGTCGCTCAACCAAGGTTTGCAGGTGGCCTTTCGCTCGGGTGCCGTGATGGGGCTGACGGTCGTCGGTCTGGGATTGCTCGACATTTCGTTTTGGTTTGCGGTGCTCTATTGGGTTTGGCCGCTCTCGGGTCAAGAAGAGTTGAGTCTCACTGAAATCACTGTCAACATGCTCTGCTTCGGCATGGGAGCGAGTGCCCAGGCGCTGTTTGCCCGCGTGGGTGGGGGTATTTTCACAAAGGCCGCCGACGTCGGAGCCGACCTCGTTGGTAAAGTCGAAGCGGGCATTCCCGAAGACGATCCCCGCAACCCGGCGACCATTGCCGACAATGTCGGCGACAACGTCGGCGACGTCGCTGGCATGGGGGCCGATCTCTACGAATCATACGCCGGTTCTATTCTGGCGACGGCTGCGCTCGGTGCCGCTGCGTTTGCTGGTAGTGGACTCTTGCCCGAAGGGATGACCAGCGGCGAAGCCCAACTGCGGGCCGTGATGCTGCCCATCGTGATCGCGGCGCTCGGTATCTTGCTCTCGATCGTCGGCATTTACTTGGTCAAAACAAACGACGATGCGTCGCAACACAACCTGCTGCAAGCGCTCGCACGAGGAATCAATACGTCGACGATTCTCGTCGTCTTGGTGAGTTTAGTCGCCTGCTGGCTGCTGATGCCAGCGACGCCTGGTACGACAGTTGTGCTAGGGCTGCCGGGAGTCGCACTGAGTGTGATTGTCGGACTTGCCGCTGGGTGGCTGATTGGCAAATGGACCGAATACGTCACCAGCGACGAGTTTCAACCGACCAAAGATCTCGCTGGCCAAGCCGAGACCGGCCCCGCAACGATTATCATCGGTGGCATCGCCGACGGCATGATGAGTGTCTGGGCTCCGGTCGTGGTGATTGGTTTCGCGACGCTTCTCGCGTTTGGCTTTGCCAGTGGTGGCCGGTTTGACGACTTTACCTACTTTTCGCTGGGTCTCTATGGTGTTGGGATCGCAGCGGTGGGCATGCTCAGCACGCTGGGCATCACCCTGGCGACCGACGCCTACGGACCAATCGCCGACAACGCCGGGGGCAATGCCCAGATGGCTGACCTAGAAGAGACCGTCCGCCAGCGGACCGATGCCCTCGACAGCCTCGGCAACACGACGGCCGCCACCGGCAAGGGTTTCGCGATCGGCTCGGCCGCGCTGACGGCGCTGGCGCTTTTGGCCGCTTATGTCGAAGCGGTTCGCGTTGGTTTCGAGCGCTGGGGCCAGTCGTTCGCCCACGAAGTTTCGGTCAGCGAACCGGCCGAAGCGGGTTACTACAAACTGTCGAATCAATTTCTCGTCAGGCTTGATGCGAACGCGAACGATAAGGGCGACAAACTTAAACTCGGTCAGTCGTATCTCATCATGCCGAGCCAACTCGGCAGCGGCGAGGTCGCCGCCGATTGGCGAAAGTTGGCTCGCGGTGGTCGGCTCGATTTGCTGAAGCCGGGACTCTTTAGCGAAGCCAGCGGAGACGCCACGATCGCGGGCAATGGCGAACCGCTGTTGCGGCTTATGGATGCTACGCTACCGCAATTTACCACCTACTACGACGCGACGCTGATGAATCCCAAGGTGCTGGTTGGCGTGTTTATTGGCGCGATGGCGACGTTTGTGTTTTGTGCGATGACAATGAAAGCGGTGGGCCGGGCGGCTCAGGGAATGGTCGAAGAGGTCCGCCGCCAGTTCCGTGAAATCCCCGGAATCATGGACGGTACCGGGCAGCCCGACTACACGGCCCCGGTCGCGATTAGCACAGCGGCGGCTCAGCGCGAGATGTTCTTGCCTTCGCTTTTGGGACTGGTGCTGCCGGTGGTAGTGGGACTGCTGCTGGGTGTGGCTGGGGTGTTGGGGCTGCTGATGGGAACACTTACGACCGGTTTTTGTCTCGCCGTTTTTATGGCCAACTCGGGAGGAGCTTGGGACAACGCCAAGAAGTATATCGAAGCGGGCCACCACGGTGGCAAGGGAACCGACGCCCACAAAGCAGCCGTGGTCGGCGACACCGTTGGCGATCCGTTCAAAGATACCAGCGGTCCCAGCCTCAACATTCTGATCAAGCTGATGAGCATGGTCAGCGTTGTGGTCGCCGGGCTTATTGTCCGCTACAGTCTTTCGGCTTTTGGTATTTTTTAGAGTGACGTGCCGAACCGATTGGTTGAGCGGCGTGTCAGATTGCTACGCACGATGTTCGCGGTACCGTTTCTCTGGGCCGTGGGCGCGGACGGATACCACACAACTGCACGGACAAAATCGACCGTGCTGCTTTTTTTTTGAGTCTCAGGGATGCCCGCCGAGTCACCACAAAATGGCAACTGGTGGACCCGTGCGGCCGGGGGCCGCGAGGTGCTCGTGGTCGCCTTACCACTGGTGATTTCGAGTTTGTCGTGGACTGTGATGACGTTCTTCGACCGGATGCTGCTTAAGCATCACTCGGGCGAGGCGATGTCGGCCGCATTCACGTCGTCGACGGTTTGGTTCGCGGTCACTTGTCTCCCGCTCGGAATGACGATGTACGCGACCACGTTTGTGTCGCAGTATTTTGGCGCGGGTCGTTACGACCGCATTGGACCTTCGATGTGGCAAGGCGTGTGGCTCGCGCTACTGACGTCGCCGCTGTTGCTAGCGACAATTCCGCTGGCTCCTTGGCTGTTTAGCCAAGCGGGACACGAACCCGGAGTCACCCGGCTGGAAGTCGAGTACTTCCAAATCCTGGTATGGGGCGCACCGGCGATGGTCGTGGCACAGGCGCTCGCATCGTTCTATGGGGGTCGTGGAGCAACGACGATGTTGATGGTCGTCGACGGCGGCACGGCCGTGCTTAATCTGGGGCTCGACTACGCTTGGATTTTCGGCCACTTTGGGTTTCCTGCCGCTGGCATTGCCGGAGCTGGTTGGGCAACTGTCGCGAGCCTGTGGATCAAAGCGGCCATCTATCTCGCGCTCGTGCTGCAGCGACATCACCGCGAGAAATTCGCGACACTCAGCGGGATGGTCTTCGACCGCGAGCTTTTCGGCCGACTCATCTACTATGGCGGGCCGAGCGGATTTCAGTTGGTGCTCGACGTTACGGGCTTTACGGTGTTCGTGGTGATGATCGGTCGTCTGGGGGTCGTCGAACAAGAAGCGAGCGGTATGGCCTTTAGCATCAGCACACTCGCCTTTATGCCGATTTGGGGCTTCGCCCAAGCGGCCGCGATTCTCGTTGGCCAGCATTTGGGCGAAAATCGTGAACATCTGGCGGCCCGTTCGACGTGGACCACTCTGCAATTGGGGCTGCTTTACATGACGGTCATTTCGCTACTCTACATCTTCGCGCCAGGTGTGTTTCTGGGCGGTTTCTTTGGCAGTGAGCTCTCTGCGACCGACAGCGACCTCGTCTATCCACTGGCGGTCAGGCTGCTCTGGTTCGTGGCGGGCTACAACCTACTCGACGCGACGGCAATGGTTTTCGTGAGTGCCATCAAAGGGGCGGGCGACACGCTGTTTGTGCTCGCCGTCAGTGGGGTGATGAGCCTGCTGCTGGCGCTCGCCAGTTGGCTCGCCGTGGCCGTGTTCCAGTTGAACATTTATGGTTGCTGGGCCATCATCAGCGCGTGGGTCGGCACAATGGGGGTGATCTTTTTCTTTCGCTTCATCGGTGGAGCGTGGCGAAACATGCGCGTTATCGAAACCGCGCCGCCGGAGTTAACTTAGGAATGAGTCAAAAATAACTTGGTGGTGTCCGTCATTCCCGCGTAGAGGCTGTGAATAAATGGGACTGGCTCCACGGACAGTTGAAGGTAACCCGCCAAGCAGCGTCATCCGTGGTGCCTGTCCCATTTATTCACACTTGCATTCTATTTGGGAGCTGAAAACGTTGTGAAAAAATGCGACAGGCACCGCACGGCATGTCGCGTTGGTGCGCAAACTCGGTCGGGTGCGGAGCCAGTCCCATTTTTTCACAACCTCATAGGTGGGAATGAGGTTCTCCATTACATGGCTGCCAATTTTGGCAAACCTACGAAGTGATTATTGATTCATTCCTTAGTAAAACGGTTTGGCGACCCGTCCTACTTGGCCTCGCGAACAAACAGCCGCCGCGCGTTCTCTGAGGTCGCGCGGCCGAGTTCGGCCGGCGACATGCCCCGCACTTCGGCAAGGCAAGCCACCGTGTGGGCCACATGCGCAGGTTCGTTCCGGCGGATCTTTCGCACTGGTTCGGGTGATAGATAGGGGCTATCGGTTTCGACCAACAGCCGATCGAGCGGCACCGTCGCTGCAACCGCTCGCAATTCGTCATTCTTCTTGTAGGTCACCATGCCGGCGAAGCTGATAGAGAGCCCCAACTCAACGCATTCGGCCGCCATGGCGGCGGGACCGGTGTAGCTGTGCATGACTCCCGCCAGTGGCCCTCGCGCGTGGGCTTCGCGGAGCATTGTCATCAAGTCGGCTTCGCAGTTGCGCATGTGAACGATGAAGGGCAAGCCCGTCTGCTGCGACAGCCTCAGGTGGCGGTCGAAGTAGTCTTGTTGCAGGTGCAGTGTCGAGTCGTCCCAGTAGCGATCGAGGCCCGTTTCGCCCAGCGCGATGACTTTGGGGTGCTTTGAGAGTTCGACGATCGTGTCCCACTCGGTAGCGGCGATTTCAGTGACGTAGTTCGGTTGGATGCCGGCCGATGCGTACAGCCGGTCGTCGGTTTCAGCAATCTCGACGCACTTTTCGCTGGTCGGACCAGTGCAGCCAACGATGAGAATTTCGTCGACGCCGGCGGCCCGGGCGCGGGCGATCACGGCATCGCGATCGGAATCGAAACCTTCTTGATCGAGATGGGCGTGGGTGTCGAACATCGTGAGTGGGAGCAATTGCTTGAGCCGTCGGCGCTAGCCGCGGGTAACTTTTCGGCGACACCCGCGGCTAGCGCC
>JBGSRO010000182.1:0-94562 GCA_041737535.1 Pirellulales bacterium
ATGTTGTGATGGTTTTTTGCGATTTGTGGTGGTTCGCTCCGCTAACCAAGGTTTGACCGCGGCGGGGTCAACGACGATCAGTTCACCTTGTGAAAATCACAAATAATCTTCCACGCTTCCTCCGGCGTCTCGGCATAGCTAATCAGATCGAGATGGTCGTCGGCAATCACTCCCTCGTCGGCCAATTGCTGGAAGTTGATGACGCTCGACCAATACTTTCTGCCATAGAGGATGATCGGGATGGCTTGCATCCGACCGGTTTGCCTTAAGCAGAGCGTATTAAACAACTCGTCGAGCGTGCCATATCCGCCGGGGAACACGACGAGCGCAGCCGCTCGCAAAATGAAATGAAACTTTCGCATCGCGAAATAATGGAACTGAAAACAAAGCTCGGGCGTGATAAACGGGTTCGGCTCTTGTTCGTGAGGTAACTCGATGTTGAGACCAATGTTTTTGGCACCCACATCGAATGCGCCGCGATTGGCGGCCTCCATAATGCCCGGCCCCCCCCCAGTGGTGACGACGAACTCACATTTGCCGTTGATTTGACAGGTGCTGCTGACCAATTTGGCGAACTGCCGGGCGTGGTCATAGTAGTGGCTCTTGGCGAGCTGAGATTCGCGACGCACCACGGCCCGCTGGAGCGCTTTGTCTTTGGGGTTCTCGGCGGCTATTCTCTTGGCTTCTGCGACCCGCGTTTCCGCTTCTTTTTTCGGGATGATTTGCGTACCGCCGAACACGACGACTGTGCTGCGAATATTGTGTTCGCGGAGCAACGTTTCGGTCTTTTGCAGTTCTAGCTGCATCCGCACGGGTCGCATCTCAGCGCGCTTCAGAAACTCGCGGTCGTACTCGGCCAACCGGTAGCTGGGCGAGCTGAGAATCGCTTGCCGATTCGCCTCGACCTTTTCCGAAAGATCGTCGCGGTGAGCGTCGAGCGTGAAATCGTCGGGCTGTTGCATGAGAGGCGGGGGGAATCGATGAGCTATGAGTGATGAACGATGACTGATTAGCTTGCATTGCCGCACTCGATCGGGCAAGCCCGATTGTCGCCGGGCGATTGCTAGCAATCGAGGCTTTACGAACCGGCTTGCGTGGCCGATGGTTCGCTGGCGTGACTTCCGGATGCCGGTTTCCGATCAATCCTGTGAGAGCGATGGGCCACGGCCGCTTCGACGAACCCACGGAACAAAGGCTGCGAAGCCGTGGGTTTGCTCTTGAATTCAGGGTGATATTGCACGGCCACGAACCACGGATGATCGGCCAGCTCGATGACTTCGATGAGTTTGCCGTCGGGGCTCTTGCCGGCGAACATCATGCCGTGAGCCTCGAAGTTTTGGCGATACTGGTTGTTGAACTCATAGCGATGGCGGTGACGCTCGCTGATCGACGTAGCGCCATAGCACTCGGCCGAGCGACTCTCGGGAAGCAACTCTGTCGGTTGCGCGCCGAGTCTCATCGTGCCCCCTTTGTCGGTGACTGAGCGTTGTTCGTCGAGCAAACAAATCACCGGATGGGGCGTGTCCTTATCGAACTCGGTGCTATGGGCTCCGTCAAGCCCAGCCACACTGCGACCAAACTCGACCACAGCACATTGCATCCCCAGACAAATCCCAAAGAACGGCACGCCCCGTTCGCGGGCGTAGCGAATGGCGGCCACTTTGCCTTCGACACCGCGCTCGCCAAAACCACCCGGCACAAGCACACCATCGACACCACTCAAGAGTCGCTCGGCCCCTTCGACCTCGATGTCTTCACTGCGAATCCGTGTGACGCGAACCCGCGCACGGTTGGCGATGCCGGCGTGGTCGATCGCTTCGTAGATTGATTTATAAGCATCGCGATGTTCGGCATACTTGCCGACGACCGCGATGGACACTTCGTGCGTCGGATGCCTGAGCCCATTGAGCAGTTCGTGCCAATCTTGCAAATCGGGCTCGTGCGTCTGGAGGCCAAGCTTCTTACACAACAGAGCGTCGAGTTTGTTCTCAACCAAACTGAGCGGCACTTCGTAGATTGAAAAGTCTTTGTCGCGTTCTTCGATCACGGCTTCGAGTTGCACATTACAGAAGAGTGCAATCTTCTCGCGATCATCGCGACTGATCGGATGCTCCGTGCGACAAATCAGCACGTCGGGCTGAATGCCTATTTGCCGCAAGAGGCCCACCGAGTGCTGGGTCGGCTTGGTCTTCAGCTCACGCGCCGCCTTCAAGTAAGGGACGAGTGTCAGGTGAATGAACAAACAATTCTCTTTGCCGACGTCGAGTGGAAATTGGCGAATCGCTTCGAGAAACGGCAGACTCTCGATGTCTCCCACGGTGCCGCCGATTTCGGTAATCACGACATCGGGGGGGGGACCGGTCGAGCTATCTTGCGCAATACGATGAATGACGTCTTTGATTTCGTTGGTGATGTGCGGAATCACCTGCACCGTCTTACCGAGAAACTCGCCACGTCGTTCTTTCTCGATGACCTTCAGGTAGATTTGTCCGGTGGTGAAATTGCTGAGCCGGTCGAGCGGGCTGCTGGTGAACCGCTCGTAGTGCCCCAGGTCGAGGTCGGTCTCGCTCCCATCGTCAAGGACATAAACCTCGCCATGCTGGTACGGGCTCATGGTGCCGGGGTCGACGTTGATATACGGATCGAGCTTCTGCATCCGCACACGGAGACCCCGCTTCTCTAGCAACATGCCGATCGACGCACTGGTGAGCCCCTTGCCGAGCGAGCTGACAACACCCCCGGTGACGAAAATATGCTTGGTCATGCTGATCTCTGGAGCCTCCTGAAGCGTCCTTGCGGGAATAGGCTAGGATACAAGAGGCGAGCCGGTGACGTAAGTCACCGGAGTCTTCAACGTCGACTGGAGAGTCTTCGAGCGCATCGTCTTGAGAGCAAACTTGAGCGGCATCGAGTGCGTTAAGTCCAGTGACTTACGTCACCGGCTCGCCTTTGTTGCTGGGCCAAGTGACCAGCGGATTCGGCTGTTTATGTAACACGTAGTAGACACCGTCGCGGACCGCCCGTTCGTCCGGCAATTTCCGCTTCGATCCTTCGGCTGTCCACCATGTGCCTGACTCTGGCTTGCCGAAGGCCGAGCTCAACTTGCGACTACCATATGACTTTAAGTCTCCAAGAACTCGGCCCGGTCCGGGATCGCCTTCGACTCGAACAACGATGTGAAAGTGTGTCGCCATAATCGCGACCGCGAGCAGTTGCCAGCCTCGGTGAGCCGCAGTTTCGCGAAATTGTGAGAGCAACAAATCGGCGTGCGCCTTCGCTAGAAACACAGGTTCGCACTTGAGCGAAGCGACTGCCGATGCGAACAATCCAGGCAAGGACTCTTCCCAAAGAGTTCCGACTTCGTCGTGTTCGCGCCGCGAGGTCGTGATAGGCTCACTGACCCGTCGCTCGCGAACCGAAGTCACGCTCCCACGAGGGTCGCCCGGCAGCCAAGTTCCGTATGTCGTCGTCGTTAGCAACCAGTGTCGCATTGGCGAGCCGGTGGCGTCAGCCACCGGAGTTCCTCATGTTAAGAGGGATCACAATCCTGGACAACAAGTGACTGTACCATGGGAACTTTGGTGACGAGAGTGAGAACTCCGGTGAGTACAACGAAAACTCCGGTGACTTACGTCACCGGCTCGCCAACTCGCTATTTGTCGCTCCCCATCACATCCTCCGGCACCCCCTCGGCAATAATCCGCCCGCCACCCGCCCCTCCCTCGGGCCCGAGTTCCACCAACCAGTCGGCGCTCACGAGCACCGCGGGGTGATGTTCGACGACTAGCACCGTGTTGTCGGCGTCGACGAGTTGGTGCAGCACATCGAGTAGTTGGGCGACGTTCTGGGTGTGCAGCCCGGTCGTGGGTTCGTCGAGGACGAACAGCGTGTGGCCGCTCGATGGTTTACCTAACTCTGCCGCCAGTTTGATGCGCTGGGCTTCGCCCCCCGAGAGGGTGTTGCTCGGTTGGCCGATTGGCAAATAGCCAAGCCCGACGTCGGCCAGCGCTTGCAACATTTTCGTTAGCCCGCTCAGTTGGCTGAAGAACTCGAGCGCCTCATCGACGCTCATCGCCAGCACGTCGGCAATGCTCTTGCCGCGATAGGTGACCGCCAGCGTTTGACGGTTGAACCGGCGACCCCGGCACGCCGGGCAGGTCACAAACAGATCGTGCAGAAACTTCATTTCAATCCGCTGGGCTCCTTGGCCTTGGCACTCTTCGCAGCGGCCCCCTTTCACATTGAAGCTAAATCGGCCCATCTTAAAACCGCGTTGCTTGGCCAGCTTCGTGTAAGTGAACAGCTTACGAATCTCGTCGAACAGGCCCGTGTAGGTCGCGGCATTACTGCGCGGCGAGCGGCCAATGGGGCTTTGATCGACACGGACGATGCGTTCGATTTGCGAAACGCCTTGCAGACTCTTGTAAGGCCCGGGTGGTTTCGTCGCTCCATGCAGTTTGGCTGCGATTGCGCGGGCGAACGTATCAAGTACCAACGAGCTTTTGCCGCTGCCACTTACGCCACCGACCGCGACAAACAGACCGAGCGGCAAATTGAAGTCGACGTTTTGTAAGTTGTGGAGTGTCGCCCCCTGCAACTGGATCTGACGGGACTTGCGGCGTGGTCGCCGGCAGGGACGCGGTAGAATCTGGCGACGGCCTGAAAGATAGTCGGCCGTTACAGAGTCGACTTTGATCGCCATCACTGCGTCGGGCGTTCCCTGGGCGACGACGTGCCCACCATCGCGACCGGCACCCGGTCCGATGTCGATCAGCTCGTCGGCCTCTCGCATGAATGCCTCGTCGTGTTCGACAACGACGACAGTGTTTCCCTGCCGTTGCAAGTCGCGGAGAATGGCGATCAGCCGCTCGGTGTCGCGCGGGTGTAGACCCATCGAAGGTTCGTCGAGCAGATAGAGCACGCCAACCAGCCCCGATCCAAGCGCCGTCGCCAGGCGAACCCGTTGATGCTCGCCACCGCTCAGCGACGCGACCGGTCGGTCGAGCGACAGATAGCCGAGCCCGGCCCGTTCGAGAAATTGCAGCCGCCGAACGACCTCGGCAACGATCGGCTCGGCGACTTTGCGGTTGTCGCCAACGAAATTCGCAGCGCGCAGTTTGGGCAGCGCCTCGTCGATCGCGAGCCGTGCAAAGTCGTAGATTGGCAAACCCGCCACGAGCGCACAGCGCGCCTCGGGCTTAAGCCGCGTGCCACGACAGTCGGCGCAAGTCACCTCGGCCCGCAGCGATTCGAGCTTTTCGCGCAGCTTGTCGCTGGTCGAAGTCACGAGCAACTTTTCGAGTTCGACGAGCAGCCCGGCGAACCGTTTGCCGTTCCCTTCGAGCAGTTGCCTGCGCTTGTCGGCGGGCCAGTCGGCTAGCGGAATCGCGTCAGCGACCTTCACGCTCTTGTCAAACTTCAGCAGCTTGTCGAGCAACTGCCGACGCATTTTCGGTGGCAACACTTTGAGTGCCGTGATGGCTCCACTCGCAAGCGATTGCGAATCGTCGACGATAAGTGACTCATCAAAGCCTTCAATGCGGCCAAGTCCGCGACACGTTTCGCACGCGCCATAAGGGCTGTTAAAACTAAAGGTGCGCGGCTCGACTTCGATGAGGTTCGCGCCGCATTGGGGGCAAGCGTATTTGGTGCTAAAGGCTTTTTCGTGCCACTCCGCACTGTTTTTTGCATCGCGAGGTTGATAGACAATCGTCAGCAGCTCATCGCCATGTTTGAGAGCCAGCCGAATTGACTCGGCGAGTCGCGAGTCGAGCCCTTCGCGAACGACCACGCGATCGACCACGGCATCGATGTCGTGCAACTTTGATGCGGCGATCTCGGGCAGTTCGTCGATGGGATACGTCGCGCCATCGAGCCTCAGTCGTGCGAAGCCCGCTTTGCGAGCCAAATCGAGAAGTTCGGTATGTTTGCCTTTGCGGCCGCGCACCAGCGGCGCGAGAATCATGACGCGCGACTCGGCCGGTAGCGACTCGATGTGCTGTTGAATCTGCGCGGGCGTCTGTTGCGAAATCTCGCTGCCACACTGGGGACAACAGAGGTCGCCCGCCCGCGCGTAGAGCAGCCGCAGGTAATCGTAGACTTCGGTGAGCGTGCCGACGGTGCTCCGCGGACCGGGGGAGCCTTGGTGCTGGTCGATGGAAATCGTTGGCTGCAAACCCTCGATGCGATCGACATCGGGCCTCTGCAGCTGGTCGAAATACTGACGGGCATAGACACTGAGCGAGTCGATAAATTGCCGCTGCCCCTCGGCGAGCAGCGTGTCGAACACCAGCGAGCTCTTGCCGCTGCCGCTGACGCCCGTGACGACAACCAGCTTGTTGCGCGGCAGCGTAACATTGATGTTTGCGAGATTGTGAGTCCGCGCACCAAAAATCCGCACCTGCGGCGATTTCGGCGAGCCACCGGGAGCATCGACAGACATAGATTGCGATTCGCCAATTCTCACGACTTACCGGGGACCCCAAATGGCCCCCGGCGAAACCCTTGACGGTATCACCCGACGCCCCGCCCGGCAACGGCGTCGAGAGAAATCGCGACGAAATTCGTTTGGCTAACGCGGAGAAGCCTAGTGCGATCCCGGCACCAAGTGAGCGAGCGCTTCTGTTCTCGGTCGTCAAGCGCTCTGATTTTCAATCGCTGTTTACCCTCTCACACCAACGAAGCTTAACGTCGAATTGGGGCGGAACACTGCCACCCGAAAGCAAGCAATGCCGCGACTGCCAGAATCAATTGGCATGTTGGTTCAGGAACCGATATCGCCATTGTTGCGGCGGCGCCCGATGAGACGAAGTGGATTTCTGCATGCGGTCGCGCAGCGAAGAAAAAAGACTCGGTCCAATTGTAAACGGGCATGAAGTTGGCCGAATCGGCGTTCGAAATCTGCCCCATGTTGAAATACCAGGTGTCGCCAGCATTTGGCGCGAACGGATGAAACAGTCCGTCGGCGATGATTGGGCGGGTGCCAAATTGCGCACGCCACTCGGCATAATCGGTGGTGTCGACCGTGCCGTCGCCGTTGGCATCACCGATCGGACTCGATGACGATGACGATGTGCCGAGTGAGTCGCGCCACACAGTGTAGTCGGCTGCGTCGACCGTGCCGTCGAGGTTGAAATCGGCGTTCGCGACGGGGCCGTCTCCCGTGGCGTCGAAGTTAGACCATGGAATGATAATTTCGGCGAGTCCACCGGTCGTGCTGTTATTCTGTGCGACGATTATCGAACCGAGAGCAGAGCCGGCGAGTGGGTCACCGCCGCGATTCCAATTGCCCTGATCGCCAAAGATATTGTCGATGCGGGCTTCGGTGACAAATCCAACGCCATTGCGATTCGCGTTTGTCGAGACGCGGTGGCCGCGCACCTGATTAAACCCTAACTCATAGCCATCGACCCGTTCGTCAGGATTGATTTCGAAGTTGTCTTCGTCATCGCGGTTGGGGTCAAAGTACAGGTAGAGTTGCTCGTTAACGAGATCGAATTGTGGGTTCGGGTCGATTGCTGGTTGGACCCAGGCGGTTTGCGCCGTTTGATAGAGGATATAGAGAGCCGTCTCGTCCCATAACATGCGAAAGCGATTGTTGGCCGTATCGACATCGGGCGGACTGAGTTGGAGCAATTCGCCCCAGTCGCCCTGTGCCGGTGAAGCGATTTGCCATTCGCCGGCTGTTATCACTCCATCGGCGATAGGAGGCTGCGCGGTACGCACCGCGTCATAGGTCCGAACTTGTCCGGTGCAAGTGGAAACAATCGAAAGACCGAAGGCGATAAATAACCAACGTAGGCACATGAGAGAATCCGAACAACTGGCTGCGCGGCAATGAAAAATGAAGTCGACCACCCCGCCGAGGCTGCCCAGCGGGATAGTCGAACGGTTGACGAATAGCCCCCAGGCCATTCGTTATTGAATTGACTCAAAATCGGTGATGATGATCGCGTTGCCAGCAAACAGGGCTTCGCGAATCAACGCATCAACGTCAGCTTCGCCATCAAGCAGAATGTCGACCGCAGCCGAAATGTTGCGTGCGGTGAGTCGGTCGTTGCCGTCGCCTGTCTTCAAGCTCACGTTGCTGCCAGCGGTGACTCGCTCGGCAACCACGAAATCGGCAGCCGCACCGGCATCGACGGTAAAATCAGTGGCAACATTGGCATCGCGAACGACAATGCGATCAGTTCCGTTATCGGTCGCAATCGTCAGGTTGCCACCAATGTCCATGAAAGCCAGATTCACGATGTCGTTGCCCGTGCTGGTGCTGACTTCGGTGTCGACACCGGTCGTAATCTCGTTGGCCACAACGCGGTCGTTGCCTTCGCCCGTGTCGAACTTTAATGTTTCGCCAACGGTCAGCCCCCGAACGGCGACCTGATCATCACCGACCTCTGTCTGAACTTCGAGCGAACCACCCACCTGCGAGTTCACAAAGTTGACAGTGTCGTTGCCACTGCCTGTAATTAGCGAGGCGGTCACACCGATATTGCTGTTGCGCAGCACAACCGCATCGTTGCCACCTTCGGTTTCGACGACAATGTCGTTTCCGACCGTCAAGCGAGCAAGCGACGCTTGGTCGTTGCCATCGCCCGTTTTGAGTTGCATCGAAGCGCCCGCGGTCGCACCCACAATCGACAAGCGGTCGTTGCCCGATCCCGTTTCGATGACCAGGTCGTTCGCGACAGTAACATTGCGTACAGTTAATGCATCGTCGCCCCCAGCCATTCGGATTTGAGCATTCTGAAGTTGTGCCCGAGCAAAAGTGACCGATACCTGCCCGTTGATGGTGGTTGCAACACCGTTGGCGTCGTTAAGCCCGCGAACGGTCAGATTTCCGTTGTCGGCTTGTACGACTTCGATAGCGTTTGCAAAGTCGTCGCCTTGAATCTCGAGCGAGCCGCCCGAGAACATAACGTCGACATCGCCGGCCATCATCGCTTTCGCTTCAAGCGATTCAATCCGACAGCGTCGTCCATTTGAGCGTGTCTTGGTTCTCATCGTTTATTCCCCAGTTCGATTGACTGCACCTAGTCGGCCACCACTCGGTTGGCTCGCACAGCACTGGGTGCTACTTAGGGAAGTTGTCAAGAGCAGCGATTTCCGCCAACAATTTTTGGCGATTTCTTCAAGTCGGCCGTTAGCAGGCAAAGAGACGATCGTTCGTGGGACCAACCACGCCACGACGATAGAGTCTGGCGATTCTCTGCGCGTACGCGAGTCGGGTGCAAGTTGCCTGGTCAATCATCGTTAGCGACGACGCATTCGCACATTCGAGCCGACGTCGTAGGATTGGAAGAATTCTGGCAGTTTCGCGCCCCGTAGCAATTCATCGAGCAGCGGTTCAGCGAGTTCGGCTGAAGCTGTTGGCAATTGCTGCCACTGCGAAAATACGACGTCGCGAATCCTTGTCGAGTGTCCCTGATCGGCAGTTGCGGCAAAGACTGGGGGCTCGACGGTTTGAGTACGGAGTCGAGTGCCGCCGACGGCGATGTTGCTACCGCTCGCGCGCCTCAAGCGTGCCTCGCCCCCATCGAGCCCGAGTCGCATCGTCGAAGTGGAAGCCGTCGGAGCAGTCGTCTCGATAGTCGCCTCGAGTGGGCCGTTCGCGAGCATCGCGACCGATTCACGGGAGGCACCAAGATTATCGCGCCACACGGTGTAGTCGGCTCCGTCGACTCGTCCATCGCCATTTCCATCGGCCGACCCACCAGCGGTACCAAACTGAGTTCGCCACACGCTGTAGTCTAGATGGTCGACCACATTGTCGGCATTGTAGTCGCCAGGCAAAGCGTCGCTCGCAAGCACTTCGATGATGACCGTCGCCTCGGGCGAAGTGAGTCCAAAATCGAAGGCGACGTAAGAGAAACTATCTTGACCGGTGAATCCGGCGTTGGGGCGATACGAAAACGATCCATTCGGATTCCACGCAAACTCGCCGTGTTCGGGCAAGCGTGTAACTACGGCGACCAATGGGTCAGAGTTTGCATCGCTATCGTTGTCGAGCACGTTTATTAACGCCATCGCCGGCACGGTTGCCCCAGTCGGAAGAACGATGCTTAGATAGTCGTCGGCGGCTATCGGAGCGACATTATTGGTCGCGGTCGACCAGACCCAATTCCACCAATCACCGACAAGCGACTCGATAATTTCGGTTGTTGATTGTTCGGTATTGGTAACGGGCCTGCTCGTCGTGTCGGTGTCGAACTGCAGCGGGTCGGACGAAACGACGCCGCCCGGATAGCAATAGAATCCGCCACCCGGTTCACAGACAAATGGATTGGTCGTCGGGTCGCTCGCATCGCCGACAAACGGATCCGAGAATGCGCGCCCGCGAACTGCATAGCCGAGCGTGACGCTCGCCTCGGGGTCAAGCGATATAACCCGAGTAACGAGCTCGTACTGCCCGACCGGCAAGAATGCGGCCGATGACGAACGTGATGTACCCTCAGGCGCCGACAACTCGTAAATCACATTGCCGTTGGCATCGCGAATCGAAAATTCGACCGACGCGATCGCATCGCCCGAGACAGCCTCCGAATCGACAACGAAGTGAAACAATTGCGGCTCAGCCACGTAGAGCAACCGAACTCGCTCGCTCGACTGATCAGTAAATTGGCCGGAATCGATTAACGGAAGCAAGGTCGATTGGCCCATCACGCCAGCCTGCAAGATGTAGTTTCCACTTGAAAAAGGCCCCGACGAACTGTCTGCCGCGACTTGCAGGTAGAGTTCATTACTTTGCTCGCTGAGTTCTACTTCGAGCAACAACTGACCGCCACCATTCGCTAAAACAGTCGTCAACAACTCGTTTCCAAGGCTATCGAACACTCTCGCATCAGGGACCAACCGTCCAGCATTGAGCGAGCGCACGGCGACAACGAGCGTATTGCCAATTGAGTATTCGATGCCATCGAGACGATAGAAATCGGGATCGTTTTCGTCGATGCTGGCGAGCACCTCGAAGCGACTCCCTTCGATAAACCCGGCGGCACTCGCTAAGGGAGTGGCATTGGCAAGCGTGTCGTTCACGCCCAGATCGGGTGCGAACCGCACTTCGTTGATCGCGAAGACGCTGGCGAGATCGCCCACTTCGATGCGACGCAGCGATCCATTGGTGGCCGAGTCGATGGCCGCGGGTGTCGCGACGTTTGCGCCATCAAAGATGGCAATCAGCGAATATCCGCCCACGCCAAACAGGTCGGCGGCAGCCGCTTCGACACGCACAAACAGTTTGCTGACTGCTTGAGCGGCGGGAATTGTCAGCGTGACTAGGTCGCCGCGAACGCCCGACCCCATCGCCACGGCAACAGCGACTCCTTGTTGATTTTCGATGGTCAGCTTGCCGCGCAGCAAACTCACTCCATTGGTACGTAGCTGCACCGTGATGGGTCCTGTATAGCCGCTCGGGATCTCGAGTTCGAAGTAATCGATATCGCTCGGCGACTGAATGTCGCCATACGCCAGCGCGGGAAAAGCACCACTGGGCGACCCGTCGACATGACTTGGTTGCCAATCGGTGGCGTCGCTACGCGTATCATTCCGCTCTACTTCGTTGTCGTCTTCGAGTTCGTTGATATCGGCAGCACGCTGGCCATGCAACGACTGAAGCAGCGCAATATCATTCGCCGTCGGCACCGTTGTGGTCGGAATCGGCCCGGCATTGAGTGGCGAGTTTGGATCGGTGTTGTCGAGCAGCCCAAACACATTGCCGGCTTCGTGCAGGGCGATCGCAAAGATATCGTCGACCGATTGATAATCAAATGTGGTATTGAACACGACATCGCCACTCCAGGTGCCTCCCACCAGGCTCGTGATCGACACCGAGATCGCTCCAAACTCGGCCGGCAGCGAGGTTCCGGCAATTCGCACGTCTCCGAAGCGCAAATCGCGGTTGGTCGCGCCAGTGGTGCCGAGCGGCGATCCTGAGTCGGCCACAAGCCCGATGTCGGCATTGGTATGAACCGCCCACGTTTGAAACGCACGCAGAATTGCGTCTTGCCAAAGGGTTGTGGGCGCAAGCTGATCGAATGTCGCGGCAAGCTCGCTTGGTTGACCCGCAACGTCGGTGCCGTCGGGTGCAAAGCTCAGCGTCAGGTAGGGCTCCGCCAGACCGATCGAGGGGTTGCCGTCGAGCACAATGCGGGTTTCGAGTTGCTCGAATCGACCGCGGCGCCGGGCGGGTCTGACACGTTCAGGGTGTTTGCTGCGCATGATTATTCAACCGCGGAAAGTTCGTGCGTCATGCTGGAGAGTAATTGGCGAGCTGCGGCAACCAGTCGCAGATAGTCTTGGTCGACACGTATCACTTCGAGGTCGGGGTCGTTGCTTGCCCGGTGAACGAGCGAGGGTTGCGAGGCCAACGCCCTTTGCAAGCACTTGAGCGATCTGTCGCGATACTCGGACTTGTGTCTCGTTAGCAGGCTGTAAACGCACGCAAGTTGTAATCGGTCGATCGGCGACGCAACCTCGCTTTCGACTGCGGCGGCAATCTGCCCGGCTTCCTCGAATTGTGCTAAGCGGGCGTGACAAACCGCCAGGCCAAGTTGTTCGGAAATGCTATCTGGCAGAACGCGACACAACTCTTTGCAGATGGCGAGTGCCTGTTCGTTTTCGCCGCGCACGTCGGCCAAAATGTGCAACTTGTTGCGCAACAGAACGATTGACTTCGGGAACTTCTCGAGTCCACGCTCGATTTCCATCATGGCGCGATCGTGATCGGTGTTTGCAAGCACAATAGCCCGCGCCGCCCAATCTTCTGCGTCGATTGGTTTGATCGAAAGTGCTGTCGCCTCGTCGTGCTGGGCGTCGTCTTCCTTGCCCTGCAACCGGCGACATCGGGCACGCACTAAATAAGCACGCGGAAGTTGCATTCCGTTGTCAATCGCCTCGCTGGCGGTCGTTTCGGCAATGGCGAACTGTCCCATGCCCAGTAGCGCAATCGACCGATTCATCGCCACGGCCGGCGAGTCGGGCGACAGCCGCGAGGCCACCTTCAGGTCGCGAAGTGCATCGTCGTAGCGTGCTCGATCGATCGATAAATAAGCGCGGTGCCGCCAAACGAGCGGACACTCAGGCGCGATGGCTTGGGCAGCGGTGAACGCGGCCAATGACTGTTCATACTCCCTTGTTGCCGCACAAGCAGTACCAAGCTCGAGCCACAATGTCGCGTCGTGGGGATACTGCCCGACCAGTCGCTCCAAGAATTCCTTGGCTTCGGCGAAGCGGCCATCGCCCAAGAGCTGAAATGCTTGTTGTCGCTGTGTAAGCATGGCGCCGCCAAGTGACGACTCGCTCGCGAGCTTTGACGTTGGCCACTGCCGCCGGTTTTGCGCTAACGATCGTTCGTCGACTCGCAGCGAATCGGCATCGACATAGGCGATCATCAAATCGACAGCGTTGAGTATTTGAGCTTGGTCTTCACTCGGTATCGCGCGTGTGAAGTTAACTGAAGCACCTTTGCCTAGGCCGACGGATTCGATTGCTTCGACAGCTACTGCGACGCCTCGCTCTCGCAAATCATCATCGGCCGACGGGACACATAGCAAGCGACTTGCCTCGGCGAACAGCTCGTGAAACTGGTCGGCGCGCGCCTGCTGAGCTAACAAACTCGCCCGCTGCGACGACCGCCAGGCACTAAGCCCCGTGGCTACCGCTACCAAAAAGGCAAGCACCGCCAGCGTACGCCCCAGTGCAACCCGGTTGCGACGCACCGCTTTGCAAATTCGTTCCCAGTTCGATGGCTCGCGAGTCAACTTAAGCGGTTCGTCGCGCAATTGCCGCTCCAACTCGTCAGCAAGTTCAGCCGCCGACTGGTAACGGAGGTTGGCGTCGGCCGCAAGACACTTTTCGACAATTGCCGCCGTACTCGGTGGAATTTCAGCCGATACGCGGCGTAATGGAACGACGCCCGCATTGCGAGCAGCAATCATTGTCGGCACAGTATCGCGAAGCGCGCCGAGTGGCGTGACGAATGGTGGCGTGCCCGCGAGCAACGTATACAACACGGCCCCGAGCGAATAAATATCGTCGCGATACTCGGGCGGTTGTCGGGCGAGCATACCAGCGAGTTGCTGGGGCGACATAAACGGCAATGTGCCCCCAACCGGACCGTTGTCGGTACTTGGACTGGCCATGTCGCGGGACAAGTTGAAATCGAGCAGACGTGGGATTCCGTCATCGCCCAAGAGAATGTTCGCCGGCTTGATGTCGCCATGCACGATGCCAGCCGCGTGAGCATGTTGCAGTCCGCGTGCGAGCTGCAACCCGATTTCGCATGCGCCCCGCCAAGCCATGAGACGCCCGTGCGAGTGACCGTGGATCGTGGCCGGTGATACGGTCGCCGAGCTATCGCCGCAGTTTTCGTCGACGGTCGATCCGCCAGGACCAATGTTTTGCGTGCTTGCCCAGGCAAACTGGCTGTCGAGACAAGTGGCGAGCGTTTCACGACCGAGCAGTGGCATGCACACGCCAAGTAGTCCCCAGTCGAAGTGCAACGAGTAGATAGGAACGATGTTTGTGTGTTGCAGCTTACCCATCCGGTCTGGTTCGACCGACTTCTTGGTCGTCACCTTCAGCACGACCTGTCGATTCGCACACCAAGGCTGGTGGGCGATATAGACTCGGCTGAACGCACCAGTTCCTATTACTGCCGCCAGCGGCATCGAATCAAACGACTCGCCGATCTGTGGAAAGTCAGCCGGGCTTTGCGAACCCTCACCACTGGTCAGCGAAATCGGCCAATCGGATGGACTCAACGCAAGCTGGTCGAGGTAGTCGCCCGGTTCGACAGCCTCGCCTTTATCGTTACGCAGTCGCCAATGTTCGAATGCAACCTGAGCCAGCAGATCGGCATAATCGAAGAGTTCGGGAGTAGTGGTGCGATAAGCGTCGAGTTGCCGGTGCTCGCCTCGATCGTAAGCCACCTCGAGATCGATTCGAATGAGCTCGCATGCTAGTTCCGCACGTTGCCGCGCATCGTCCATATGCAGCAGAGATGCAATCTCGACATTGTGCCCGGCTAGTCGCGCGCACTCGTAGGCCTCGATTGTTGTCTCGAACTCTTCGGCAAGTTGCTGCGAATTGGTGAAGTCGAGTCTAGTCATCGAGCCGCTTCCGAAGCGAGTGCCGCAGTTTTTGTAAGATTCGTTCGACAGTGCGTCGCGTTCGTCCACACTCAGTCGCGATCTCGGCGACACCAAAGCCCTGCATTCTCAAATCCAAAATCGTGTGCTCGTCGGGAGTCAACGTTTCGGCAAACTCCCGCAATGTGAGCGTCAGCATCGCTGCCGATTCATGGTCGTGGTTGCTGTTCGACTGTTGCTGCAAGTCGTTGCCCGCGAGGGGCAAAGTGGCTCGCACCGAACGACGCAGCGCCCGGTGTCGCCCGGCGAGCGCACGCACCTTATTGAGCGTAATCACCAACAGCAGCCCCCATAACTCATCGCCATCGGGCAGATTGTAAGTGCCGCGAGCCATGCGGCGAAAAAACGTACGAAACACCGACTGCATGACGTCGTCGTCGTCGAACCGCAATCGCAATTCCGGACTCGTCTGCTTGTGCGCTAGGCCGCGAATCCGCACGGCATAGCGATGAAACAACAAAGTGGCCGCTTCGTTGTCGCCAACTTGCACTCGCTTGACGAGGTCGGAATCGCTTTCCACTGGAACCTTTGGTGTAGTCACCGATGCTACCGAGAGTAGTTGCGCGGGGTTGTCAGCACCGCCAATGTTTTTGGTGAAATTCAGCCTACCCGCCATTGTAGCCAGTAAAAGACATTCCGCAGGGAATTGTGCGCCACGGTCGCAACCAGGGGGATTACATCATAACTCAATCCCCAAAAAGGACTTCGAGTCGGTAGCCGTCGCTCCGGGCGGCCCGCGTCGTGGGCCGGGTCGGCCCAGTTGGTCCCGGCACCCCCCGACTGCAATCCGATGGCGGTCGTTTCGCTCACCTTGTTGCGATCGCGCGTTTGTTCGCGCGTGGGGGTCGTGCCCGATTTCGGCGAGGCTGGCCCAGTTTATGAGTTGAGACGACAGAAGCTCGCGCTAGCGACAGGTCGCGGTTCGAAGCGGCTAAAGCGAATGGGGCTCGGGGTATTGGTACCGACCGTTACCGGGCCGACTGACGACGGCATGGCGATTGCCAGATTCGTTTCGACGACGATCATTGCGGGGGACTGAATCTGATGAACGGTCGTCGAAACTGAGGGAGTTCGCGTCGCAATCGCGAAACGTCATCCCCACGCACGCGGGAATGCCAGGTTGCCAACTACAAATAAACGCGCCGGTTGTAGACGTACCACTCGACGATCAACACACCGAGCGCGAGCAGCAAGAGTGGTCGCCAGATTTCTTGCCGAGCCGGTGCGCGGGTGGCGGCTACTTCGTTGTAACCGATGCGAATGTCGGCGATCTGCTGGACGTTGTCGTTCGGGTCGTCGCTCGGCTCGGTTCGCAGGCGAATGTCGGATTCTTGTCCGTCGAACAAATTAACAGCGAACCTCTGTATGACTTTGCCCCCATCGAGCACGTCATAAATGCCCGGGACATTGGCCGTCTGATAGGCGTATCGCTGCTGGCCGTTGCGGGTAACGCTGCTTTGCGAGCCATCGGGGGCGCGGATGGTAAGCTGCTCGGCTCGGCTCTGTGAGCGGAACTCAACCGGCTCGCCCGGCAAGTAGTTGTCGCCATTTCCGCTGGCGCTCGGCTGCACGAAGTAGTCGAGTGCGTTGAGCCAGAATGTCGGAAAGCTGTGGCGGTTGTACCAATTGGTGTTAATCGTTTGTGACTCGCCATCGCGGCGGAGAATCGCAAACCCCAACACGGCATCTTCGTAACCCTCGCGCGGCGCGATGGCGGCGATCACCCCTTCGGTCGAATCGATCAAGCTCGTCCCCCCGCGCGGGAGCGCCAGTTCGTAGCTTTGTACGATCGACAAATTGCCCAGTTCGACGCTGGCCATCAGCGGATGTTCCCGCGACCAGTCGATGACCTGTGGTGCCGAGACGATCGCAAGCTCGCCGAACGAGGGTTTTGCTTTGGTTGCTTCGGCCTCGCTATTGTCTGCTGCGTCATTGTCAATCTCCGGTTCGCGCGTCGGTAAGGGACGCCACGAAACAATCGGTGGTACTTCGCCCACGAACAACGAGTTACTGCTCGGCATCGCTTGTGGCACACACTGGTCGTAGACGATCAAATCGAACGCACCATTCTCTGCGAGCTGCTTATGTTCGTCGGTCGCCAGCACGCTTGGCTCCGCAAATTCGATGTCGGCGAGCCGCTTCGCTCGATCGGTGTCGAACACGACCCGCAGCACTGGGTTGCTGGGCGTCACAACCAGCACTCGCCCCGTGTCGCGCTCGTTAAGCGCGGCATAGGCCTTGTTATCGACGGCAAGCCGGTCGTCGATGGCGGTGAGTGATTCGCTGGCGATCGAGGCTTCGAGTCCCCCGGCGGCCGTGGCGTCGAGCATGAAAGTCACACCACGCGAATCGCCAGCGGGCAACTTCACTCGCTTGGCATCGACAAACGTACCGTTGAGGTCGAGCTCAACGAGCACTTCGTGTTCGTCGTCGCAAAAGTTAGTGACTTGCACAAACGCTTGGCGACCTTCGCTCGGTCCCTCGGCCCGCCGGGTGCTGAAGGCGGTGATCGCGAGGTTGTTGGCGTCGCTCGTTCCCGTCGGCAAATAAATCGGCTTCAAGTTCCCCAGCGAAAAATCGTCGACCGCGGCAAACCGACCATCGCTAAAAATATAAATGGTCGTCGGCCGTCCCTCCGCATCGAGCGCGACGTTGGCATCGACATCAACATATTGACCGGGGTTTGCTAGCCCGTCGGCAAGCTGCAGCGCGCCAAGAATGTTGGTCTTGCTCGGTTTCAGTTCGATGGCCGAGAGCTTGTCGCGAAGTTTGCGCTTGTTCTGAGTGAACTCTTGCTCGACACGAGGCTCGCCACCGAAGCTCAGCAACATGGCCGTCGACTTGGCGTCCATTTGATCGATCAGCCCCAGCACTTGTTCCTTGGCGAGCGCGAGCCGGTCGCTGGCGGTGGTGTCGGTCGCCCCCATGCTGGCGGAGCGATCGACCATAAAGATGTAGCGGTCACCTTCGAGATTCGTCCCCTGCCACCCGGGGCGGAGCAGCGCAAGAATCGCGAGCGCCACGAGCAGCAGTTGCAACAGCAGCAGCAGGCTCTTGCGAAGCTTCTGCCACAAGCTGTTAACGTGCATGTCGTCAATCGATTTTTGCCACAGATAAGTGCTGGGGACTTCAACCGGATGCCGACGTAGCTTGAGAAAATAGAGCGCAACGATCACCGGCGGAATGATGGCGACAATCGCCCATGCCCAGGGGGGAATAGCGCTGCGGAAGAGATTTTCGAGCATTGGTCGGCTGAGCTACGTGGCGTGGTCGGGTGTTGCCGTATTGTAACGCAGTTTGGCGGCGATTTCTTTGCCGCAGAATCGCGAACAAGCTTGCCACACAGAAATCGGGGAGTTCTACTCGTGCCGAAGCGCCTCAATCGGATCGAGCCGAGCCGCCGCCCGTGCCGGGTAAACCCCGAAAATAACACCGACGCTGACGGCGATCACAAACGCCACAGGGATCGACCAGCCGACCATTTGGGGCTCCATCTTCATGATCGTGTCGGGGACGCCCGCGAATTGGTCGGGGAACCACTCGAGCGCAAGCGCGCGTGACTGGATGATGATTGGTCCGCAGGCGAAGCCGGCGACAATTCCCAGAATGCCACCAACGGCCGAAAGGACGATGCTTTCGATCAAGAACTGCCGCGTGATGTCGCGGCGTTTAGCGCCGAGTGCGCGGCGGATGCCGATCTCTCGGGTTCGCTCGATGACCGAGGCGAGCATGATGTTCATAATGCCAATGCCGCCGACGACAAGGCTAATTGCGGCAATGAGTCCCAAGAACAACACGAATAACAGCCGAGTTGTTTGGGCCTGTTTCAGTAGCTCCATTGGCACCACGACGCTGAAGTCGGGAAGCGTGTGGGAGTACTGAACCGTGTTGCGAATCAGGTCGGCCGTCGGCAGCACCAAGTCGCGGTCTTTGACTCGCAGCGTGATCTGTGAGAGCTCGACAATATCGCGCTGAAACTGCCCCGGCTTCAATACCACGATCATATCGCCGACACGACGCCAAAGGGTGTCGATGGGGACGTAAACGTCTTTCGAGTAGTCTTCGGCGGCGATCGACCCGCCGATGCCGGCCGATTGGCCGCGCTCTTTGGTGACGCCAATGACTTCGTAGAAATCGTCGTCGACCATAATCTTCTTGCCGAGCGCGTCGCCGGTGGGGAAGAGCGTCTCGGCAACCTGCCACGCGAGTACGCAGTAGTTCCGTTCTTTGGCGATGTCGGTCTGTGTGAAAAAGCGTCCTTCGTGAATTTCGAGCCGCGTCATCTCGGCATAGTCGGGGGTGCTACCAACGAGTCGCCCCTCCATGACGCGGGTGTAGTAGCGAAACTCGCGGGCCACTTCGCGAATCGGTACTATCGTGTCGATCAGCTCTTCGTCGCCCGTGTTGATCGAACTGGCGAGCCGTCGAAAGTCGGCGCGAGTCAAACCGTAGCCACTATCTTGAGCCTCGTCGGCGGTTGGTTTGACCGTTCGCACGATGACGTTGCGGGCACCGAGCGAGATGATTTGTTCTTCGGCCGCGCGACCAATGCCCTCACCGATCGCGAGCAACCAAATCACGCTCGACACGCCAATAAAGATGCCGAGGACTGTGAGCGCCGACCGCAACGGATGTAGCAGGAGGCTCTTAAAGCTGAGCCGGATTGTGCGAATCCAAGTTACCAAGGCACAATCCTTTCATCTGAGACGACTTCGCCATCGCGCAGGAAAAGCTTGCGACGCGTTAGTTCGGCCACGTCGGGTTCGTGGGTGACCAAAATAATCGTGCGGCCTTCGTCGTTGAGTTTTTGCAAGAGCGTGAGAATCTCTTCGGTCGTGACCGAGTCGAGGTTTCCGGTCGGCTCGTCGGCGAGCAGGAAGCGTGAGTCGTTAATCAAGCTGCGCGCAATGGCGACCCGTTGTTGCTGTCCGCCAGAAAGCTGCGAGGGGCGATGCCCGAGTCGCCCGGCGAGGCCAACTTGCTCGGCGATGTCGATCGCCCGCCGGCGCGTTTTGGCATTGAGCCGCCCGCTGTAAACGAGTGGCACTTCGATGTTCTCGACCACCGTGTGCGTCGCAAGCAGGTTGTAGCTTTGGAAGATGAACCCGATCCGCGTGGCGCGAATGTCGGCGAGTTGGTCGTCGTTCATCTGAGCGACATCGTCGCCCCCCAATTCGTAGCCCCCCGACGTCGGCCGGTCGAGACAGCCCAATAAATTGAGCAGCGTGCTCTTGCCCGACCCCGACGGACCCATGATCGAAATATAGTCCCCCTCAGGGACATCGAAGCTCACTCCTCGCAGCGCGTGGACCTGCTCGCCACCGAGATGATAGGTCTTGGTGAGCTGGCGAATTTTCAGCGCGGTGACGCGTGGCGGCGTGGTTAGCAATTCTTCGCTGGTTTTTAAGGGAGATGTTGGGGATAGTGGAGATTGGGTGAATGTTTATTCGTGCGGGAAGCAACTGAAATCAAACGTCACGCTGGCAATAGCAAGTTGTTTCGATTTCGCTTTCTTACTCTCCCCGATCCCCAGCATCCGCTTCATCTACCTGCCAAAACGTACTTCCAAACTATCCGGCCGCTGGTTCTACCACGGGAGCCTGGGCGATCTCTGGTCTTGGTTTCCGTTCGATTTTCGGCAGCGCAACTTCGTCGACGTAGCGCTTCGGGTTCTTGGCGACCTGGTCGTTCTCAGCGAGGCCGCTTTCGATGACGAAGAACTTGTCGTTTGTGGGGCCACACTTCACAGGCGCGGCTTCCCAAGTTTCGCCTGTCCGCTTGAAACAATAGGTCTTGCCACCGTGGTTGTATACGCTGGTGACAGGGACTTGGAGCGCATCAGCAACGAATTGACTTTCGATCGTGACTGATGCCGTCATGCCGCTGCGAAGGTCTTCGCCCGGTTCGGTGATTTCGACGAACGCCTTGTAGTCTTTCACGTTGGCTTTGCGCCAACTCGTTGATTCGGCAAAGCGGTTCACACTGGCGACCTGACCCGCCAGCGATGTTCCTTCCGACGAGCCGACCGGCGCGATGCGAGCCTTCATGCCGGGTTTGACGTATTGGATGAGCGATTCGTTGATTTTGAGTTCAACCTGCATCTTCGCACTGTCGGGGATACGGAGAATCGTTTGCCGCTCGCGGACGATGGCCCCTTCTTCGACCGTAAAGTCGTTGTCGCCCCGGTCGCTCACGTGGGCGAAGACAACGACGCCCGAATTGGGAGCGAGAATCGTACACTTACTAATTTGATCTTCGACATCCCTTAGTTTGGCCAACTCGATTTCGTAGCTATTCTTCATCGACTCCGATTTCGCTTTCGCGATGAGAATGTCGCTTTCGAGTTGCTTCATCATCTTTGTGCGAGTGAACTCGTCGATGACGACGAGCTTAGTCTTGGCGGCAGCGAGTTCTTTTGTCGACTTTTCGACAGCGAACTTGTCGGCTTCGAGTTGTAACTGGTTGACATAGCCTTTCGCAGCCAGCTTTTTGCTGTATTCGTAATATTCTTTAGCGCGATTTAAGTTCTCTTCGGCAACGAAGACTTCGCTCTCGATCGTTTGTCGCTCTTGGACATAGGTGCCTTCGCTGTATTCGCGTAGAGCGATTTCGGCCGTCTCGAATAAATTGCGAGCCTCAATCACGGCGGCCTCGGCCGTGTTGACGATGATCTGCTGGTTGGTCCGTTCGGTTTCGAGTGCCGACGAATCGAGTTCGACGAGAAAATCGCCCGGCTCAACCTGCTGTCCCTCAGCGACGATTCGCAGAATGGTTAGCCCGGCGTTATTGACCGCTCTTACTTCGCTCTTGATCTCAGTCACCCCGGCCGCTTCGATTTCGCCCCGCTCGGTGATCGAGAGGCGAAAGTCCTCGCGGTTCACGTCATACAACAGAATCGGCTCGGCGGAGGGACCGAACGAAAACTCAGTGCGGTAAAGGTAGTAGCCACCCCAGGCGACCCCTGCCGCGACAATCACGGCGAGCAGCAGCCCGACGATAGAACCGCGACGTTCGCGGGGAGTTGTGTTTGTTCGCATGATCGGAATGACCTAAATGTGAGAGCCAAGCGAGGTGGATGCGTGCTTGAGCTAACCGAGAGAACCGCGTGCGTCTTCATTATAGCCGTTCGCCAGACGTTAGCCACTTGGAGATCGTTTGACGAGACTATCACGACTATCACCGAAGAATTTCGACACAACGACGCGCAGGCGCAGAGAAACTCGATCAAAGCTTTCTCTGCGCTGCTTCGCGATCTCTGCGTCTTTGCGTCGAAAAAACAGCTTGTTGCGGCTAAAGCGATATCTAATCCGTTGCTGGCAAGCGGCGTGGTTCGCCTACTTTGGTCGCTGGCGTTTCAAAGCTAGCGACGACGACTTTCTTGTCCTGCGGTCTCTCTTTCGCCTGTGGCAATGGGAATTCGGGCGTGTAGAGCGGCATGATTTTTAGCTCGATCTCGGCGTCGTCGAGTTCACCGGCTCCCGTTCCGGCAGATGGTCCCACTTGCTCGACAGTTGGTAGCGGGCATGTCGGGCAGCCTGATTCTTGGGCGGCCGCGAGATAGCTCACCAGTGGCACCGACTGTGGCACGTATTGCCCTGAGTTGTCGATTTGCATGACGCCGAGGTCAAACTCCAAATTGAGCCGCTCGACTTGGTAGTTGACCCAGACACTCAAAAAGTCGTTCTGCACGTTTAAGAGATCAGAGAGCGACTGCACCAAGTCGCGTGCCGTGGTAGCGCTGAACTCCTGTTCGACTTCGGGCTTCGGTGGTTCAGAGAGCCGCAGTTGCGTGAGGTCGACTTGCGAAATGGCAAGCTGCACAGCAGCTCGACGCAACTCGAAGTTCACCTCGTTGAGTTCGAGTTGCCGCAGTGTGGTACGCAGACCCAAGTAGACGCGGTCGCGGAACTGATAATAGTTCCGCCGCGCTTGTTGATACTCGATGAGCGATTGGCGGTAGACGTTCCGCTCGGCAACTCGCGTCAGCGGCGGGTCGAATTGCAGGCCAACGCTCAGCCGACCGGTCGAGCTGCGAAGGTTAAACGGATTCTGTCCCGAGTTGCTGATGTCGCCGTTGAACAGAATGCTGCAATCGCTCCGCAGGTCGTTAGCGTTAAAGTAAATCAGCCGCCAAGTGTCGACAAGGTTCGCTCGCGCGTTCATCCAGTCGCGGCGATAAGCGCTGGCAATGGCGAGCGCCTCTTCGGGTTCGAGCTCGACCGGATCGAACGTCACGGCGTCGAGCCGAAGGCTCGCCTGGACTAGGGACAATTCCAGCAGGTCGCTGGCGAGTTGTTCCATGGCCGTCGTCAGTGGCTGGAGGTTCGTATTTCGGTCGGCATTACTCGAAAGGGTCGTGATGCGCTCCGACGTGTTGGTGATCCGCTTGGCGAGTGTTGCCAATTCGCGATTTCGCGCGGCAAGCCGACCATCGAGTCCCTCGGCGCTGAGCAGCAATTGGTCGATGCCGACGACTTCAAGGTCGTCGCGGCCCGCCAATCGCAGCAATATCTCTTTGCGTTTGGGGATTGCCTGTTCGAGTCCGATCACATCGGTCTCGGCTTCCTTCAGCCGTTGCGTCGCCGTTTCTGCGACCGAGCTTGACGCTTCGAGCAAACTCACCAGCGGCATCCGGCCGGCTGGTACGAGTTCTGGTAGATCGAGATCGGCAGGCGGAGGCAGGTCTCCCACTGCCGCCTCGCGCTGGGCTAGCGAACGAGTCCGTAACTCGTCGAGCAGATTGCCGATTTCCTCTTGTAAGTCTGTCAACTTCGGATCGAGCAAGTCGAATTGCGCGAGTGTCGGATCGTTAAGTTTGAGCGGGAGTTCTGGCGGCAAGCCCAAGTTCAATTGATAGGCCTCGATCGAGTTTTTGAACGATACCTCGGCCGACAGCAACAAACTCTGGGCGTTGTAGAGCGCTTGTCGCGCGAGGTCAACTTGGAACCGGTCGATGCGGCCCGCTTCGTAAGACGCTTGCAATTGGTCGACACTTTCGCGGAGCGCGACGACATTCGCGCGTTGGTTCTGCAACACCTGCGACGATTGCAACAAACCTAAGAAACCACCGGCACCTTGCGCACCTGCACCGCCGGTGAACCCACCACCACCACCACCGCCGAAGCCATCGAACCCACCCACACGGCCGAATCCGCCACCGCCGACACCGCTGAAACCTTCGAGGCCCGCACCGCCGAAGAAACCACCCCGCCGCGAAGGGCCTTGCCCCGGGTCGCGACCTGTGACGACGCTCAAATAGAAACCGCGGCGGTAACGTTCCATCTGTCGAACGTTGGCCAGCAAGGCTCGCTCGCTGATCGTGAGCCGCTCCAACACTCGCGTGCGACCGGCACCGCGCAACAGTGGTTGCACAATCGACAGATCGATAAGTGTATTGCCCGTATAGTCGTCGGGGCCCGAGAACTGCCACACGAGCGAATTGGCGAGGCCAACGACAAGCTGACCACCGGTGGCCGTGAGTCGTTCGGCACGATAGGGATTCGCCGCGCGCGAAGGCGAAACGACGAGTAGACTCGACGAGTCGCCACCGACGGCACCCCGGTCGCGACCGTCGGCAGTGAAGAAGACCGACGAGCCGCCGAAGAATTGCGTATCGAAACGAAACCGCTCGAAGCTCACGTCGAGCGCCGACAGATAAAGGTCTTCGAGTTGAGACTGGTATTCGGGCGAGTTCAAGAGTGCAATGTCGACGACCGCGCGAGTGTCGACGGCCAGCTCTCCCCGATCGTCGAGCGGCACGTACTGTTGCCAATATGGGTTTTCGGTGAAGGGTGTTTTCGGCAGCTTCTGCCAGCGGATCGCGCCCCGTTTGCCGTCGACCATGTCGAGATAGCGATTCGACGTCGGATCGTCAGGCGGCATCGGTTCGTGATCGGGATCAAACGGGTCGAACATACGACTCGCCGGATTGATGTCGATGCGATAAGAACCAGGCAGCACATTCGCAGGGGGCGATTTTTGATCGATCAGCGAGTTGGCCTGAAGGTCGGCCTGTTGTCGATAATAGCGACGCGTGCAGCCACTCAACGCGACAACGGCAACTGCCAGCATCGCTAGTGTCGTCCAGCCGTTCGAGTTGAAGCCGCGCTTTGTCATTCGAATCCGGCTTGAGTAAGGAACAAAGTTACCGTCATTCCTGCGCAGGCGGGAATTTAGAGTGAAAGCGTTGCGGCGAGATTCCCGCCGGCGCGGGAATGACGGAAGTCGCTATCGAGTTGTTTCGGGATTTATCGCTTGCCGAGTTGAACGATTGTGCTGGTTGTGCGGCGAGTGCCTGCCGTAGCGAAGGTGGGGCTCAAGCCGTGTGGCACGTGCGACCGATACCACCGTCAGGGATTGCGCTACCCGTCCGCTCACCAAGCTTTGGCTCTATGCTTTCACTGCTGCTACAACCAATCCGCCAACTGCTCGACGCGCTGCTAGCCAACGACTCGCCTCGGCAAGTTGCTTGGGGAGTGACGATCGGTATGGTGCTCGGAATGGTGCCGAAGGAAAATCTCATCGCGATCGCGCTCGGAATGTTGCTCTGTTCTCTTCGCGTGAATCGCTCGGCCGGACTCGCGGCAGCCGGGCTGTTTACGCTCCTGAGTCCGTCGTTCGATTCGATCACGCATCTCGTCGGCCACAAACTACTCACCGAATCTTCGCTCGAACCAATGTGGGCCTGGCTCTACGACTTACCACTCGGCCCTTGGGTCGGCTTCGACAATACGGTCGTGCTGGGGTCGCTGTTACTGGGGCTCTATATGAGTTACCCCTGTTACTGGGCGACGCTGGTCGCGTGGCGGCGTTATCGGGCACCGCTGGCCGAGCGCATCGCCCGCTATCGCGTGACCCGCTGGGTTGCTGGTGCCTCGCTTGCTAATCGGTTGGGAGGCTAATCGCCGATGGGCGTTCTTCGATTCAGTTACATCCTGCCGCGATTGCTACTTCTCGTCGTGCTGCTCGCGGCCGCCGAAATCGGCAGCGGTTATATCGCTCACTGGGCGATCGAGCGGGGGGGCGAGCTCGCGATCGGCGCGCGAGTCGAAGTGGGGCGCAGCGAGGTGTCGCTGCTTAAGACGCGAGTTCAGATCGAAGACCTTGTCGTCGCCAATCCACGCTCGGCGTTCAAGAACCTGCTCGAGGCAAGGCGGATCGATATCGATTTCGACTCGTCGGCGCTGTTGCGTAAAAAACTGATCGCACCTTACGGCGAAATCACCGGCATTCGTTTCGACACGGCGCGAGCCACTTCCGGGTTATTGCCCGAGAGTCCGCCTCGCGAAGCGAGCGACGGCGGCAAGAGTTGGCTCAACGATGAAGCGGCGATTTATGCTCGCAATTGGCTCGCTGGCGTCGAACAACGAGTCACACAAGACCTGCGACGCGAGCTAAAGTCGATCGATCTCGCCGAGCGGCTCGCCGAGCGCTGGCCCCAACAGTACGAATCGCTGCGATCCGGCGCTGAGCGACTCAAACTGAACGCCAAAGAGTTGGCCGAGCAAACCAAGGTCGCCAAGCTCAATCCGCTCAGGCACATCGACTTCCTAACGAACTTGCCCAATCACACTCTCGGTTTGCGGCGGCAAGTCGACGAGCTGCACGCGCAGCTCGCGACGCTGCCCAACACGCTGAAAGCCGACCGCGCTGCAATTGCCGAAGCCCGCGCTCACGACGAGCGCGTGCTCCGCGACAAATTGTCGATCGACGCCATCGATGCCGAGTCGCTAACGAACTACTTGCTAGGCGAACAAATCGCCGCGCCGCTGCAAGAGGCTATCGCGTGGCTTAAGTGGGCGCGGAGCGTCGTGCCCGAAAGCAAACGCGAGCTGCTCGCCACGCGCGATGGTTTACGTGGCGAGAACATTGTCTTCACTAGTAGCCCACGACAACCTGACTTATGGCTCCAAGCGATTCGGCTCACCGGCACGGCCACCGTGTCGGGCCAGCCGCTCGAGCTCGTCGGCTCGCTTCGCGATGTCACTTCCGACCCAAAACTCGTCGGTCAACCGACGGTGCTCGAACTCAAAAGCAGCGAAGGACTTCCCATCCGTATCGTCGCGACCATCGACCGCACCAGCGACATACCGCACGATCAGATTCTGGTCGACTGCGAGGCGCTACCGCTCGCCGCGATGTCGCTCGGGATAAACGGTCCGCTAGCGCTCGAGGTGTCACCGACCACGGCCCGCGTCAATGTCAGTCTCACGCTCGTCGGCGAGCGACTCACGGGCGACATCCAATTCGTGCAGACGGGTGTTCGGCTGCTGCCTCGCCTGCGTAACGAACGCCTACGAGGCGATATCGAAAACACCCTCGCCGAATCGCTTGGCCGGATCGACCAACTCGCCACTCGCATCGGTATTGAAGGCTCGCTCGACCGGCCTCGGATAAAGTTGTGGTCGAACATTGGCCCGGTCGTTTCCGAGTCGACACAGCGCGCCGTCGCGACGCTCATCGAACGCCGCGCGAGCGACGCGCTCAGTTTGGCCCGCACGAAAGTCGACGAACAAGTCGGCCGCGTCGAGTCGCAGCTCGTCGCCTTCCAGCAAGAGATTGCGGGGGAGCTCAATGGACCGGGTCAAGTGATCGCCCAACTCTTGGGGCAACAAGAGGGGAGACCTCGCGATATCTTAGGGCGGTTGCCTCAGGGCACGTTGTTCAAATAGTCCGTAGGACGGGCCGGGGACCCGTCCTACACAGTTGCCCGCGCGGCAGCGCATAATTGGGGCATGACCCTCGCCCCACTCATCGCCGTCGACATTGGCAATAGCCGCACGAAGCTTGGACTATTCACGGGCAAATCGAACGAGTCGACGGGACTCCCCGAGCCGAGCGAACTGTTCGCTCACGGCGGCACGCCCGACGACGATCAAAGGCTCGCCGATTGGATCGCGCAATTCGCCACCGGCGATGTGTCGCTGGTCGTAAGCAGTGTCAGCCGGCCGCGGTTCGCCGCGCTCGAAGCGATGTTGAGTAAGGCCTTGCAGATCGTGCAACTCGACCCCGAAAAACTACCGATTCGCGTGGCGACCAAACAGCCTACGAAAACCGGTATGGATCGCCTCGCGGCTGCCGTGGCGGCGGACGCGCTGCGGCGTCCCGAACGGGCGGCGATTGTGATTGACTTGGGAACCGCGATCACGGTCGACTTACTCACGGCCGAGGGGGTCTTCGCAGGTGGTGCGATTCTTCCGGGTCTCAGTCTTGCGGCACGGTCGCTAGCCGATGGAACCGACGGACTCCCGTTGGTCGCGCTTGGTAGTTTTGAGAAGACACCCGACGCTGTAGGAGTCGATACGCAGACCGCAATCGATTCGGGACTTTATTGGGGCACCGTCGGCGCGATTCGCGAACTGATCGAACGCCAATCCGATCGCCTAGCCCACGCGCCCCAAGTCTACATAACCGGTGGTAGCAGTCCCCAGTTCGCTCGACTATTGGGCTCGCCGGCATACACGGTTCGCTTTGTGCCCCATCTAGTGCTCGCAGGTGTGGTGCTTGCTTCGGCATTTTCAGCGACCGGAGAGTCGCCTTGAGTTCTGCTGTGACCACATGTGCCGTGTTGACGCCCCGCGGGCGGGGAGCGATTGCCGTTGTCGAAGTGCGTGGTCCGCACCGCATCGCTTGTGTCAACTCACTATTCATCGCGAAGAATGGCAAGCCGTTGGCCGAACAAACGATTGACGCGATTCGCTTTGGCACGTGGCGACCGACCGGCGAAGAAGTCGTTGTCTTGCCTCGGCACGAGACAGTTGAGATTCACTGCCACGGCGGCGTTGCCGCTATCGATTCGATTGTCGAGTCACTCGCAGGAAGCGGTTGTACAACACCGGAAACACCCACCTCGAATCGCGCCCTGAAACGGACGGAAACGACACTCGAATCGGCCGCACTGCTGGCGCTCGCCGTTGCGACGACAGAGCAGACCGCCGCGATTCTGATGGACCAATACCAAGGTGCCTTACGGCGCGACATCGAGCAGGTCATCGCCGAAGTAGTAACCGACAACATCGAGCGAGCCACCCTACTGCTCGCGAAACTTGCTTCCCGTTCGCGGCTTGGTATGCACCTCACGACGCCTTGGCGAGTCGTCTTCGCCGGCGCGGCCAACGTCGGCAAGAGCAGCCTCATTAACAAACTGCTTGGCTACGAGCGGGCTATCGTCTTCGACCAACCCGGCACCACCCGCGATGTCGTGACTGCCAACACCGCCATCGATGGCTGGCCCGTTGTGCTGACGGACACGGCAGGCCTACGCCCTGCGGATAATCAAATCGAAGCCGAAGGTATCGCGCTATCGCACCAGCAAATGTCGATGGCCGACTTGGTATTACTCGTCGCAGAAGGCGAAGCGGTCTTGCGAGATCCCAAAACGACCGTCAACGCACTCCGCGAGTGGCATCATTACCACATCAACAACGGGGCAACCGTTGTCGTACTGAGCAAATGTGACATGCTCCGTGAAGAGGCGATCGAGCGAGCAATGCATCACATCGAACAGTCGACCCCTTGGCCGATCGTGCCGACCAGCGTGCTGGAAAAATGGGGCATCGACGAACTGTTGGGGGGCATTTCGTGTGAACTGGTGCCAAGTCTGCCCCCGGCCGGGAGTGGGGTGCCGTTTACCGAGGAGTTGTGTCGGGTGATTGACGCGGCACGGGAGCAATTGGAGCATGGCGACACCCATGCCACGCGCGAAACGCTCGGCCGGCTCCTATAGTCGCTTTGCAGTTTCGCTGATGCCCACCACCAAGCACTACCGATTATACCGATAGTAGCGATTGACCCAGTTACTTAGGCTGCCGCCATCCCGACCGCGTGCAGCCATTGGCCAAGGGGGGCCGAAGTGAAACACAGCATCCTGCGCGGTGGCATGGCCATCGCAGTGGTGACGTGCGCGCTCACGTTGCGTGCTAGCGACGAATCCAACAACGATGTTCCCACAAATGCGAGCGAAAGCGCATTGCCGCAAGCGGCGGTGGTGGAAAGAGTCACGCGGCCCGACGCGACCGTGCTCCCTTCCAGCGAGACCGCTTTGCCCGAAGCGACGCCGGCCGTGCCGCGGCGGTTGCCCAGCACGGTTGGCTTCTCGCCAGATATCCCTTTGCAACCTTCGTATCCGAAGTCGCCCACAGCGATTTCTGCGCAGCCGAGCGTGTCGGTGCCACCGGCAGCGGCTGGCGTGTTGGCCTATTACCAAAGCCCACAGGCGACGGCGATACTCGGCCAAGTCCCCACACGGCCGGCGGCGATTCGCCAACCTCAGCGGCTCGTTTACGCGCCCGGCAAACCATTCGGCAACATCCAGCGCGAGCCTACCGTCAGTCCTTATCTCAATCTGTTCCGCGACGAAAACGACGACGACCAAGTACCCAACTACTTCACGCTCGTCCGGCCGCAACTCGAGCAGCAACAAGAGAACCGCTCGCAAGTTCGCGAGCTTCAAAAGCTCAAACAAATGGTGCGGACGCTCGAGTACCAGCAACAGCTCAATTCAAACTCGAACAGTGGTGTTCCTTCGACCGGACACCGAACGCGGTTTTTCGACACGACCGGTTACTACGCATCGCCAGCTCGCAATCGGTAGCGAGCGTAGAACGGGGCCCGGGCCCGTCGCGGTGGCCCACCCGGCCCGGGGAACCGTGCGACGTGTTTGGAAGGGCCGGGGACCCGTTCTAATGCTCAGCGAATCAACCGCATGTCGCCAAAGTTCGGTATCACCATAAACCAAGGATGAGGCCAGGCGACGAACACGGCGCGGCCGATTAGTAGCTCGCGTGGCAAGAACGCTCCGGCAGGTTCGTTGACGGCGCGGCCATCACCGGTTTGCGGCCAGCCGGTTGGGGCCGTGTCGTTGCCGCGCTCGTTCGCTTGATTCCAAATGCGGGCGTCTTTACTTTGGGGGCTGTTGTCTCCCATCACGAAAAACTGGTCGGGGCCAAGCGCGAATTGCACCGGCTTGCGACGCATGTATTCGGCCCAGCGAGTTGGTTCTCGGAGCACATCAGCGCTAATGCCATCGGAGACGTCGCTTTCGTCGTCGGTCGAGATGTAGTAGATGTCGCGGAATATGGCGAGCCGGTTGACCGCAAGCTTCGCCCCCGCGGTGCCAATGGCGGCCGGAGCCATATCGCCTGTGTCATCGTCGCCCAGTTGTGGTCGGGCTTCGTCGCGCGGTCCGAACAGTTGTTGCCAGTCGTAGGTCGTGGGCCCATCGAATTCGACCAGCTCGCCATCGATCCAGAGCAGTAGTTGGTCGTCGACGTTGGCGAATTGGATTTTGTGAGCGCCTTTGCCATTGATAGCTGTCGCCGCTGTCGGTGCGAAAGAATCGACGGCCGAGTCGCTTTCCCACGGAACGATCGAAAGCGTCGCTTTGCCGGTGGCGACGTCGATCGCGCAACGAAACTGGTGCCCCGCTTCGACGAGCTGAAGCCACAGCGTGCCGGTGGTCGATTCGACCTGCACTTCGGCTTCGAGCATCAAGTCGCCAACCCACTGCACATCGTCGAGCGCGTCATAAGGTCGATCGGGCGCGACGCCGATCACGCTTCCTTCGCCAGCGGCCCGGGGCGGAAGTTTCCCTCCGATTTCGCGGTTGTTGAAAAATTCAAGTTTGCGGCGGCGAGTGTTATAGCTGTTGAAGTCGCCAATGAGTTGCGGCCGATAGTTGCCTGGGATATCACCTGTTTCGTTGAGGTCGGCTGCGTTGACTTCTTCCCAATCGTTGGGGCTAGCCAAAATGTGACGGTAACGGAGCCACTCGACCCCGTCACTCGCACCGCTTGACTCGTAGGTTTGCTTGGCGTTGAGACCGTCGATTTCGACCGACTCTTGCCAAACTGAATCGTCACCATCGTCGCTCCATCGCAGCGGAAAGCCGTGTCGATACAGCGCGGCCGAGTCGTGGTCGGTGTCGTGAACGAACTGCCGCATCGCCATAATCTTCGCAGGAGACCGGCGCTCGATGGCGAAGTCTTCATCGCTGGCATCGGGCGGGCCAATGAAGATATCTCCTTGCCAAACGCGGAGGGTTTCTTCGGGCAGGCCGACGAGTCGCTTAATGTAATTCTGCACGGCATCGCCGGGGTACTTGAAGACGACAACATCCCACCGTTTCGGGTCGTTGAGCGCGTACTGATACTTGCTCACGACGATGCGATCGCCCGAGTAGGCCGATGCCTTCGTGTGAGTGACGGTTGGGTCGCCCCACGTGTCGCCGACTTCGGTATCGAACGACATGATGTGACGACATTGGGGACAAGTGCCCGCTGCTGTTGCGTAAAGCGGCCGCTGAGCGGCGGGGATTTCGTCGGTGCTGCTGTTGACCTTGAAGCGAGTATTGCACTGCGTACACTCGACATCGTTGTGAGCCCCCATCAGCGACGGCGACATCGACCCGGTCGGAATGATGAACGCTTCGGCAACGAATGTACGAAACAAAAATGCCAGCACAAAAGCGACGGCGACCGATTCGATCGTCTCGCGCACGGCGTGCGACCGGGTGGCCACCGGTTTGGGAGCTTCGGTCAGAGACGGACTCTTGCGAGTCGATTTGCGAGGCTTCGCCATCAGTACTCTCGAAGGGCGTAAGGAAGAGTGCAACCTCAAAAGGTTACGCAACCGGGGCGGATGGGGCTAGGGCAAGCGTTGTCGCCCGATTCGCAAGAATTCGGGAGGCCGCGCGAAGAGGCTCCGAAGTGTTACCACTCAGGCTATGGCGATGACGGCGCGATGGCACTGCCTAAGACCAACCGCCCGGGCAAGCCGGCCTTGTGCGGCCAGTTGCGGCTGTCGTACGAAAGCGACTGGTTGTCGCCGATGACGAAGTATTCGTCTGGGGAGAGTCGCCAATTGGCGGCCGGTCGCAGGTCGCCAGCACGCCATGTGTAGTGAATGTCGCGATAGAGGGTGAGGTCTTCGAGTGTGGCCATTCCATTTCTTGCGACAATTTCAATGTCCTCGGGTCGCCAAGCGTTTGGCCAATCGAGTTGCCATACGATCTGGTCGTCGATGGCTAACAACAGACGATGGTCGAATGTGCTCCAAAGCATTCGGGCGTCAATCGGACCTTTGATTGCGCTGGTGTCTTGACCGGCAATCGACAACTGTAGGCTGGCGTCCTCCGCGAGTCTGACTTGACAACTGAACATTAAATCATCGACACGCTGAGTACGATGCCGTAGCGACTGATTAGCCGCGAGGTCGTCTGTCACGTGGCCGAGAGGCGGCGTGAACCTGAGTCGCGCGGCGGATGCGGTGCCAGCGAGTTTCCATTCGTCATTTGCGTACGTGCAATCATCGCCTCGCCAGTATTGCAGTTCATTCGATTCGCGATGGACCGCCACGCGAACAGCAAGTTGCTCGCCGAGCGATTTAATGACTCGCCTACCATCGATCCAAATATCGCCCTCGGCGAAGTCGATCGACTCGCCCGGCAGCGCCACAATGCGTTTGATGCAAAGTGTGCGGGCATCTTCGGGACAGCGGAACACGACCGTTTGCCACCGCTCGAAACCAGCGGCTTGGTTACTCCAGCGGTCGACGCAAACCCGGCTGCCCGATAGCGCTTCGCCAATGACGGGAACGTTAAAACGATGCCCACATTGCACGCATCGCGCGAGCGCTCGCTCGGCCGGCCACTGATCGACGCCGACGCGGAACTTGGCGTTGCAATTCGGACAAGTCATCGCCGCGCCTGCCCCCGCAAGCGTCGGAGCCATTGAGCTGCCAGCCACATAAACTGGCACGATGAGGCCGGTGACAACGAACGTCTGCCCGACTAGCAGCAAAGCTGCCGCGGCGACCAATGGCGGGGCGAGTTGGCGGAGTCGGAAACGCAATTGATGCAAGTCATTCAAGAAATGGGTTACTTCCTCGGCTTCAAATCAAAATCATCAAACACTTCGCCGCCGAGTTTGATGACTTTCACGTTCAATCGCTCGGTGCCAAAGGTGATGAAGTGCAAGTGGTGACCGACGCCGCATTTGTCGGCCGTTGGTCGCAAGTACCACCGGGTCGTTTGCGGAGTCCGCTGGCCAACGCCGAGGCCACCTTCGCCGATGTAAACGATGCCGGTGGGGTCGATCTTAGTGTCACGAATCGGTGGCGTTCGCTTGATGACGTGGCCGTCGGATTCGATCGACAAGTCGAGGTTGAACTGCTCGAACAGCGGTACCCAATTGGTGTAGGCCCCGCTGGGAATCTTCACCGCCGGAAAGGCCGGTTTGTGGTACTGGGCCACGAGCCACCGCGATGCAGGACGGATGTCTGCCAGCTCGCGGGCGAGCCAATCGCGTTGGTCACCCGCGGTCGAGGTCTCGGTGTTGAGTGTGATGAGCCGTACCGCGGGCGATAGCGTCGTGACGAAATAGTTTTCGTCGTTTTTGGGAAAGTCCCAAACTTGGTTGAAGAGCGGCCCCATGTCGTGGTTGCCGCGGGTCGGAATGACCGGCAGCAGTTGTCCGTCGCTAGTGGTCGTGAGTCTGTGGTCGTTGAGCCACTGCAGCCATTCGTCGAGGCGGGTGCCATTGGCAATGAAGTCGCCACCGTGGGCGAGGGCGATAACCGGCGGGCGGCCGGCGGCGGCCTGTTCTTTGACGAGGCGACTCATCATGCGGTTCATTTCTTGCCGCTCTTTGGTGCCGCTCCGCGAGTCGCCTCCCGAAAGGATCGCGAATGGCACGTCATCGCCCGGGGCGGTGCGGAACCACCGCGAATCCTCTTCGGCGGATTTTCGCACTTCGTACTCGGTCGACGGTGCGAGCCCCTTGAGCGCGACGTGATGGAACCATGCAGCGGGCGAGCCCGGAGTGAATTTTCCACTTACGGCAGCGATCGAAGTCCATTCGCCCGCCCCCCGCTCGCGAAACTCGACGGCCGCATTGTCGTCGGGTTCGTCGGTGGTCCAAGAAATCGTTGCCTCGTGTGCCGGGTCGGTATGCCAAGTCACACGCAAGTCGCGCGGCAATTCGCCGGCAGCAAATTGGCTGAGCGCGTGATAACAAATGAGGGTGAAAGCCGATATCAAAAAAATGCGATTAAGCATGATTCAACTCGCCGGTGGATGCGATGGATTCTCGCGACGATTCTACCCGCTGTGAAGTTTGCCACCAGAGAAACAGCAAAAGCGGAATCGCGAAGTGGACGAGCCTTGTGGCGGTGCCGTCCCATCCATAGTACCAGCCCTTGACGACAATCCGGCTGGCGGCGGTCACCAACCCCCAAAACGCCATGTACCCCGCGACCGACAGACGACGAGTTGAGACAATCAGTGTGGCCAGCGCGACATCGACAACACCAATGAATGTCAGTGTGTGGTCGGCAATCGTTTGCGACAAATCCCAACCCGACTTTCGCGCGGCTACGATGAGCATATCACAGAATTCGTGGTAGTGGACGAGGGCTTCGATGCCGTGCCCGGCGAAAGTGAGCGCGACGGCCCAGCGGGACAAGAGTTCGGCAAGTCGCGCGTGCTTTCCCGAATCGACCAGCCACAGTACCAGTGGAGCCGCGATCCGCACCGCTTGGGTCGCGAGAGGGAGCGCTGGCGCGAATCCCGGGGCAATGCTCGCCAGTTCGCTCGGATAGCCCTCACCCATTTGCCACATGGCGACCGCGAACAACAGTTGAATCGTCGCCACGATAGTCAACACAATCGCTCCCGGTCGAATGAGCACGACGAAGCCGCACAAGACGAGCAGCGAGGCCACCCAGCGGCAGACGACGAGTGCTGTGCGCTCGCCCAGCGCCCAACCCCCCACGTCGCTCGGCTCCCAAAGCAGCGGCAGCAGCGGGTTGGTGACGTCCCACGCCAATCCCCACGCCAGCGACCAGGCATTACCAAAACACTGGACCGCCACCGCGAACCGAAGCCAATGCAAAGCGATAGCCGGTGGTCGTGTGGAGAGGTTCATGGTTTGTTGGAACGGAAGTCGATTCGCGACGGTGGCGATATGAGTCATTGCAGTGCGAAGCACGGTCGATCATTCTATCATATTCGCAGCTCGGCTTAGGCGGGCCGGGGGCCCGCCCCACTCCCCATTCCCAAACTCCCGACGCATTTGTCCGACGACCAGCTACTTGCGCGACCTATCGTCATTCTCGGCGCGCCGCGCTCGGGGACGACCATCTTGAGCCAGTTGCTCAAGCTCCACCCGGCTGTCTACCTGGCGAACGAGCCACGCATTCTTTGGAAGTACGGCAACGACAGTCGCAGCGATGCACTCCGTGCTGTTCACGCAACGCCAGCAATTCGGTCTCACATCCGCCGCGAGTTCGCTAGCCAAATGCGAACTGCCGAGCGAATTCGTTTGGTTGAAAAGACGCCTAGCAATTCGCTAAGAGTCGAGTTCGTCGATGTTGTGCTCGACGATTGCGTCTTCGTTCATGTGATGCGAAGTGGTGTCGAGTCGGTGCTGTCGATTCGTGAGTACTGGCGAAACTTCTCGACTGGCCTGGTGCGGAACCAGCTTTGGGTCAGGCTGAAAGAAATGAAGCCGAGCCAAATGCCCCACTACGCCCGCGAGTTCGCTCGGCGAATCTCTGGAAAATTTGTGCCGGGCGTGGCCGGCCCATCGGTTTGGGGACCACGTCCGCCGGGTATAGTCGAAATGGCTCGCGATCTCGACTTGCTTGAAGTGTGTGCTTGGCAATGGCGGACTTGTGTTGAGTCGGCTTGCCGGGCCGGCCGCGAGTTGCCGCCGCATCGCTATACTGAGTGTCGACTCGACGAACTCGACAGCGAAGGACTGCGTAAAATCTTACAGTTTTGCCAGTTGGCTCCTTCTGACGAGGTGATGGCCGAACACGCCCGAAGGTTTGATGCGTCGGCCTCCGGCAGTCGCTCGGGGGGTGCTGATCCAGCCGACGTTGTTCGCGTGCGTCAGCTCATCGCCCCGACCGAAACTTGGCTGGCGACGCTTGTGCCAGTTCGGCGACACCTAGAGCTTGCTTGACGGGTGGCTCGCTGGGCGCTAGTGTGAAGGGACTCGCACCCTTTTCTTGTTTCTTGGTCAGATCTTATTTCGAGAGATACTCACGATGCTTCGCTTTTTGCCTTTGATTGTCGCTGCCGCGATCGCTGTCCCGCTTACGATTTACGAGGGGTTTATCTCCGATCGCTGGAACCCGGTGAATACCCAGGCGATTCAGTGTGCCATTTTGATGGACGAGATCCCTATTGAAATCGACGGCCCTAACGGGCGTTGGATTGGCGTCGATGTGCCGCTTGCCGAAAACATCCGCAAAACGGCCGGAGCACAAGGCTACATTCAGCGCATCTACCAAAACGATAAGACAGGGGCGACGGTTCGCATTTGGATGATCGTTGGCCACTTTCGCGACATCGTTCGCCATACGCCCAACATTTGCTACCGGGCGCAAGGGTTTACGCAAATTGACCGCGATATCGCCAAATTTCCGCTCGGCCCCCCGGCCAACAGAGAACTGAGCGAAGACGAGCAGCGCATGGATGGCTTCTACACCACGAAGTTTGGTCACGTCGATGTACTGGGCGAATTCGATGTCGTCGAACGTGTTTACTGGGCGTGGTGGTTGCCCGAAAAACTCGCCGAAGGACAAACGCTCGATCCGGAATCGATTCGCTGGGTGGCGCCTGAAAATCCACGGCTTGCCTTCAAGTATCCTCGCGCTCTGTACAAGCTCTATTTTACGGTTGGCTCGACACCCGAGGGGACGGCCGACGAAACGGCCGCGCTGGAGTTTGCCGACTTGTTCATCCCGATCGCGAACAAAGTCATCGCCAGGAGTGGCGAGGTGATGGACGCCCCCATGGACGACGAGCAAGTCGCCGCTCGCGAAACCGATGTCGCCGACCAAGCGGCCCAGATCGAGGCGAAATTTAAGGAACTTCAGGAAGCTGCGGCCCGGTAGAGAAGGCGTCGCGAGGCCAGCGTCGAAAATTCGAGTGACATGACTCAGATCGATGCTATCCGCGAGGCCTTAAACGCTCGACTCCTGACCTATTCGGAGAATTTCTCGATGCGATTGAAAACGACTGGGCTGCTGTTGTCTCTTTGGCTGGCGAGCGGAGCGCTTGCCGCCGACCGGCCCAACATTATCGTCATTCTCACCGACGACATGGGTTTCAGCGACCTCGGCTGCTATGGCGGCGAGATCGACACCCCCGTGATCGATAGCCTCGCGGCCGGCGGGGTGCGGTTCACTCAATTCTACAACACGGGGCGGTGTTGTCCCTCGCGGGCGTCGCTGCTTACTGGGCTCTATCCGCATCAGGCGGGTATTGGCTGGATGACAGAAGACTCGGGCGCCGACGCCTATCGGGGCCGCCTCAATCAAAACTGCGTCACGATCGCCGAGGTGATGAGGACCGCCGGCTATCGAAACTATGCCGTCGGCAAATGGCACGTCACCCCTCCTCCCACGCTTGGCGACCATCAAAACGATCGCATCGACCGCAGCGTCTGGCCGCTGCAGCGCGGATTCGACCGTTTCTATGGAACGATTATGGGGGGCGGTAGTTTCTTCGACCCGGCGACGCTCACCGGCGATAACGAATTGATTGTCCCCAACAACTTCGACGGCTACTACTACACCGACGCAATCGGCGATAGCGCGGTCAAGTTCATCAACGGACACGACGCCGGACAAACTGACGACAAGCCCTTTTTCATGTATGTCGCTTTCACCGCTGCTCACTGGCCGATGCATGCCAAGCCGGCCGACATCGCCAAGTATAAGGGCAAATACGACGCCGGTTGGGACGCGCTTCGCGAAGCTCGCTACCAGCGGATGCTCGAACAGGGCGTCATCGACAAGTCGGCCAAACTCTCTGAGCACGACCGACCCTGGGATGAAGTGAAGAACCAAGCATGGTTCGCCCGGCGCATGGAGGTGTTTGCTGCCATGGTCGACTCGATGGACCAAAACGTCGGCAAAATCGTCGCCGCGCTCAAAGGCAAGAATTGCTTCGACAACACACTGATTATGTTCATGCAGGACAACGGCGGCTGTCAAGAAGAAATGGGAAGCAAAGGCAATCCCCGTGAAGTGTCAAGCGAGCGCAAAGGGGCCAAACCGCTCGCCGATGATGAATTGCAGTTTGAAATGGTGCCCGCCTTTGCCCGCGATGGAAAGCCAGTGCGGATTGGTTTTGGCGTCGAACCAGGCGGTGCCGACACCTACACGGCCTATGGCATCGAGTGGGCGAATGCGTCGAACACGCCATTTCGGCTCTACAAACACTACGTCCACGAAGGGGGGATTTCGACGCCTTTGATCGCCCATTGGCCCGCCGGAATCAAGCGAGCGGGCGAACTGGAGTCGCAACCGGGCCATTTGATCGACATCATGGCAACCTGCGTCGAAGTGGGCGAAGCGACTTATCCGACCGAGTTTCACTCGCAAGCGGATGGTGAAACCCGGGGTCTGTCGGACACGGTTCACGACATTCTTCCGCTCGAGGGGGTGAGCCTGCTCCCGGCCATGAATGGCGAGTCGCTCGCCCGGCCGAAGCCCATTTTCTGGGAACACGAGGGGAATCGGGCGATTCGCGAAGGAGACTGGAAACTTGTCGCTCGCGGCAAGAATGGGGCATGGGAACTTTACAACTTGGCCGAAGACCGCTCGGAACTGAGCGATTTGGCCGCCGAGCATCCCGACAAGGTGACTGACCTGTCGGCAAAGTGGCAGGCTTGGGGCGAGCGGGCCAACATCTTTCCGTTGACGCCCTATTGGCCAAATCGCTAGGCGACCGCGAAAGAGGGCGGGTCCCCGGCTCGCCCAGTAGTGTTTCGTTAGGCCGACGGGCCGGGGACTCATCGTACGGATGAGGGTTGGCCGTCACAACCGGCACGGTCCGCAGGGGCTTCCGCGCGAGGCAAACTGTGTAAATTTCCCGCGCTGTTCGACAAAATTAGTCGCAAATATCGAGCCGATGGTTACGATGTGTAGAGTTGCGAGAAGCAACGACACGCGAGTGACGACCTAGAGCAAAATGGATTCGTCATTCGGATTTCGTCATAGTTATTTACCGATCCGACCGCCGGCTGATCCAGTAGTTAGCTTGTGTCACTAGCCCATTTCGCCGCCGACAAGGTGAGTTTTCTTATGAATTGTTTTCGGCGCTTCATGTTGGTCGTGGCCTTTGTTGGTTGCGTCGGTGCTCTCGCCCGCGCACAAGAGAGCGACGCAACTACTGCGCTCGAGGCCTATCAACTCGCCGTCGCGGCGGGCGAACAATACCTCGTCGACGAGGATTACAAAGCGGCGATCAAAGCCTACACCGAAGCGACTAAGGTCCAGGGCTTCGGTCAGCGTCCCGAAGCACTGATCGGTCGTGGCGACGCCTATCGGCTCGATGAACAATTTGAACGTGCGCTTGGTGACTACAACGTCGCTTTTCAGGCGATGGGCATTCTCGACGGCCCTGCGCAGGCGCGACTGCAATACGGACGTGGCAAGCTCTATCTCGACATCGGTCAAATTGGCCTTGCCGCCCAGGACTTGCAAGCCGCCTACGACACAAACAGCGATAACACGGATTACCTGTTCGCGCTCGGCAAAGCATACGCCATTGGCGGGGCGGGCAAACAGGCCGAAGAGTTGATGAACAAGTTCATCGAGCAAGACGACCAAAACGCCGAGGCCTACGCCCTGCGCGGCCGCGCATTCGCGGCCCAGCAAAAATTCGACCTCTCGCTGGCTGATCTTGAGCGAGCGATTGAACTCGATGGCACCGACTCCGACACCTTTCTCACCCTCGGCATCATTCGCTATCAGCAACAAGAATACGGTGCGGCCACCGAGGCGCTCGGCAAAGCGATCGAGTTGTTCGAACCGAAAGAAGACGGCCTTCCTTTCACCCAGGCCTTTCTCACCAAAGCCGCGATTCACGAAGACGCGGCCAAGGCAACAGACGACATCGAACTTGCCGAAACCGAACTGCGGGCCAGTATCGACACTTGCAACGAGCTGCTCGGTCAACTTGCCGAAAACGAAGCGACCGCCGGAGTCCGCTCGGCAGCCCTGTTTCGACGCGGTGTCGGCGAACGGCTGCTCGGCCAATTCGCCGACGCAGTGCGGTCGCTCACCGCCGCCATCAATGCCAACCCCGAAATGGCCGAGGCCTACTTCCGTCGCGGCATCTGTTGGTTCGAGCTCGAAGAAGCCGAGCTTGCCGTCACAGACTTTGAGCGGGCTCAAAACATCGAGTACGACAACCCCCGGTACTACTTGTGGGAAGGGCTAGCCGAAGCCACAAAAGGTGACTTTTACAAGGCGATCGAGTCTTATAACGAGGCCATTTCGCTCAGCAACCGTTATGTTGACGCCTATATGAATCGGGCCCGCGCCTTCATGAAATTGGGCGATTATCAGCAGGCGATTGAAGACTTTAATCAGTGCATCGGACTCGAACCGACCAAGGGGCGCCACTACTTCGAACGGGGTATCGCTTGCGCGCTTGCCGATCAACCCGAAATGGCCATTCGCAGTTTCACTAACGCCATCAACTTCGAGCCGAACCTCATCGACAGTTACGAATGGCTTGCCCGCGAACTCGACAAGACGGGCAAAGGCGACCTAGCGACCGAGTATCGATCGCGCGCGGCCGAACTCAAAACGGGCGAATAAAGCCCCAGAACGACGGGCTGCGGAAACTAACAAGCCGTCACCCAGAGCGGTCGCAGCTCTCGTCAGCTTTCGATTCGACGTTGTACTGGTTTTCAGGGCGGGTTCTCGGTGTCGCCCAGCAGCGAAAGCTGTCGGCTCATACTCCCTGTCAACCCGTCACAGCATACTATCGAGCAACAGTCGCACCTTCCGCATCTCGACGCCATGATCGAAGTCGTCGAGCGGCGGCATGTGGACCCCCAGGGCCCGGTCGTACTTAACTTTTTGCAACTGGCTGATGATGCGAGCGTAGTCGACTTCGCCTTGGCCGACGCGAACTTGCAGGGTGTTTGGCGTTGTGTCGCGAAGGTGTGTGTGGACGACGTATTTGTAGAGCCGGTCGAACGAGCGACCTTGGTTAGGGCCGGCGATGTAGTGGCTCGGGTCGAGTGTCATGCCGAGACCTTTAACGTTGTCACAGATCACGGCTGCCGTGTCGGGATCTTGCGACATGCGTCCGATGGTGCTTTTCATGCCGACGACGGCACCTTCGATCGACGCGAGCGCGACCATGTCTTTGAGTCGTTCGATCTCTTCGTTGAAAGGAGTGCCAAGTACCGATGAAGGAACGACCAGCGTGACCACTTTGATCGCTTTGGCCAATTTGCAGCACATCGCGAATTGCTGATAATAGGCGTCGCCGGTCGCCGTGATGTCGATACTCAGGGCGGTCACTTCGAGGCGATGGGTGTCGCGGCAGACGTTGATGGCCCGTTCGAGATCGGCCAGCACGGCCGACGGTTTGAGCCATCCCCCCTCTTCGTGGATCGCTAGCTCAACACACGAATACTCGAGATCGACAAGTTGCTGAAGGGCTTCCTTCCCTTTGAGATGCGGAAAACACTCAGTCGAGGCGCTGACAAACACGCGTAACTCCCTTTAATTGAAACGGATGGCCTGGCCTGCCACTTTTTTCAACCAGACTTGCTCCAATTTACCGAAACCGCAATCTCTGCGTAAGACGGCAGCAGCGAGCAAAGACTAGGGAGGACGATGCTCTCGCGGAGCTAGTGGGAAGCGAGCTAGGTCTTACGACCCTCCCTATACTACAATCAAATAACGAGATTCCAGAGGTCAACTATCAGCAAATACCAGCGTCTTGGTCGCTAAGTTTTTTTCGCGAAGCGAAACCTGCCAATTACGACAGCGAAGGGTCGTCAGTCCAAGGAACGCGGATGCACGCTGATTTTCGCCGATAGTCATCGCGCGCAGTTTATTTGCAAATGAAACAATCAAAGTGCCCGAAATCGACTTTCAACGCCTTTCAATCCAGCAAATCGATCGGCGCAGATCCGCGTCAATCTGCGTTCCGAAGACCTGATTGCTTGGCAACGCAGCGCCGCGGTACTTGCTGAAGGCTAATCGCTGACCGCTGAAGAACTAAATCTGTAAGAGAAGCTCCCAACCACAAACCCCTGCTCCGAAGCTATGGAAAACTCAACGCATACCGACAAGACCCAAACCATCGTCATACAGCAGCCGCGCGAAAGCCTATTCGGTCGCTTTGGCAAATTACTGCTCGTCGCGCTCGGCATCGCTGTGTTGGCTTGCATCAGCATGGCGGGGGCCAACTCCCGGTACTTCGGAACCAGTGACGGACCGCAGGAGAAGTACCACTCGCTGAGCAAGACGGCCAGCGACAAAATTGCGATCATCAACGTCACCGGTACCATCATCGAGGGTAACGACTACGTCAAGCAACAGCTCGACCGCGTCCGCGACGACGAAAGCGTGAAAGCTGTCGTGCTGCGGATCAACTCGCCCGGGGGGACCGTCACTTACAGCGACTTTCTCTATCACCATCTCACTGACCTGGCGGCCGACCGCGAGTTGCCAATCGTGGTCAGCATGGGGAGCCTCTGTGCGAGCGGTGGCTACTACATCGCGATGGCGGCCGGGGATACCAAGGACGTGCTGTTTGCCGAGCCGACAACTTGGACTGGGTCGATCGGGGTCATCATTCCGCACTACGACCTGTCGGGCCTGATGACCGAGTGGAAAGTCGCCGACGATTCGATCATGAGCCACCCGCTCAAGGACATGGGTTCGCCGACAAAGCCGATGGACGAAAAAGACCGAGAGTTGTTGCAAGCACTCGTCGACCAAACGTTTGCCCGGTTCAAGGAAATTGTGAAAGCGGGCCGGCCGGCGTTCGCCGAAAACGAGGCCGACCTCGACGCAGTTGCCACGGGACAAGTCTTCACGGCTGACCAGGCGCTCGAACTGAAACTGATCGACAAAATTGGCTTCGTCGAGGACGCCATCGATCGCGCGGTGACTCTCGCCGGCGTCACTCCCGAGACGGTACGTTGCGTCGAGTTCGAGCCCCGGCCGAACCCCTTCGCGGCCATCTTTGGATCGGCCCAGCCTCGCCAGTCGGCGGTCCCAATCGACGCGTTGATCGAGCTTAATGCGCCGCGAGCCTATTATCTGTATGGGTTTTTGCCAGCGATGTTGAGGGCGAATCACTAGTGGACTGTCACGTGAGAAACTTAGGGTGCCAATCGCTTCGCCAGTGTGACGCAAGTGTCACGTCAGCAATCACTTCCACTGGCATAGCCAGTGGCACACAACGCTAACCTTCGGCTTTGACAGACCACTAGGCTGTAAGACTCGGGACCAAACGGTCGCGGTGCAAGGAGCGCAGGAGTCGTGGCCGTGAGGCCCCGGGTCGCAGGCCAGCAACGGTCATTGCGAGTGCTACCAGCGCGAGCGTTGCTGGTTCGGGAACGGTGGCCGCCGTGAGGCTGCCTAAATTCTGCGAGCGGCCAAAATTGGTTCGCCACACTTGGTAGTCGACGGCGTCGATGGTTCCGTTGTCGTCGCCATCGGCGGCGGCGTTAAAGGTGCCGCCCAGGGCGTCGCGCCACACGGTGTAGTCGGCCGCGTCGACGAAACCGTCGAGATTGTAATCGCCCGGTAGCGGCGGCACAAAAGCGGCTCCGGTCAGCACAAGTTCGTACAACTGAATGTTGTCTTCGGTCGGGCGAATGCGAACGAAGTAGGTGCCGGGATTTTCGAGCAAGAGGTCATCGAACGTATCGGCTTGACCGATCGCGCCGTTGTTCAAATCGTTAATGAGCAAGTTGCCGCTCGGCCCCAAGACATCGAGACGCAGGTTACTGCGGGCGTTGGCGTTGAACGTCGTCGGTGCGGGCTGAGGGGTTCCGGTCGTGGCCTGCGAAGCTTGATTAAACACGCCACCGCGCGGGGTGAGCCGTCCCGAGAGTAGCGTGGGAGTTGTCACGACGAGCGAGTAAACGTCGATGTCGTTGCCGTTGCTGATGCTAACAAAATCGGTCGCATCGGCTTCGATCCGCTGGGTCGGCACGTTGGCATCGGTGCCAACCGAAAGAGTACCGCCAGTGGCGAGCGTGCCCAGAGGTGTCGCGCGAGCGGTGGTGCCGTTGCCCAGTCCGCCGAATGATTTTTCGTTCGCGTCGCCAAAGAAGAATTGAACGGCGCGGACCTCGTCGAGCTGCGGTCCGTCGAACGACGAATCGATCGACGGCTCGAGCAGCAGGTTTGAGGATGTCGAGATGACATGACTCAGCCCGAAGCCGTGGCCGATTTCGTGAGTGATGGTGTTTCTTAGTCGAACAGAATCGCCCCCCTCGTTGCCGAAGAAGCTGATGTCGTCGGTGTCGAGGACCATGTCGCTCCCCGAACTAGGCACGAAATTAAACGCGAGCGTTCCGCCCGATCCGTCGATGCCAGCACCCCCAATGCGAATGTCGGGCCTGACGCCGAGTTGGCCGGGCGACGCGGTGCCACCAAGCGTGCCGAACGTGTTGTTTGGCTCATAGACGTAATTGACACCGCTCAGCTCCTCCCAGCGACCGAACGATTCGTCGAAGAAGCGAAACCACGGCTGCTGGGTTAAATCGCTGACCCCGCTGTTGCCACCGAACCGGGTGTTGAACGTCGCGACCAGGTCGCTACCACCGAGCGAGCTTGCACCGTCGGTGACGGGAGTGCCGTCGAAGACGAAACCCCACGTGAGCGTGGCCGGCTGACCGTTGGCGGTACGAATGCCGCTAGCCGACTGGGTCCAGGGGATTTGTGGCTGCCCGGTAGCCAAGTTGCTGATAATGAAAGCGTGCGCATTGCTGGCGACAATCAGCGCGAACCAAAAAAGAATCGGGGCGAAGGATCGGCACATTGAATCGCAAGTTCCGTGAAGTGCGTGAGTGGAGCGGCATTGTACGCGACCGCTGCTCGTTCGGCTGTGAATTATCTGACGCTGTCCGCAATTTGGTCATGGACGCATGGCCGTATGGCCAACGGGTGTTCAGGCCAAAATCATTTTGCGAAAACCTTGCTCATGGCCGATTGACACTTTCGCAGCATGGCGGTATTCTCACCGATTCCCCAAAAACGCTGGGGGATTAACCAAGTTGTTTGAAATACTGTTGTCTGGCTCAAGATTGTTTGCCACTTTGGGCCTCTTAGATAGGGAAACGCACACGTGGCGGCTACTCAGGAAATCATTCGGATTCGTATGGAAGCCTACGATCACGCTGTGCTCGATCAGAGTGCTGCCGAGATCGTCGACACCGCTAAGCGGACCAACTCGGTTGTGCACGGGCCGATTCCGCTGCCAACCCGAATCGAGCGGTACACGGTGCTCCGTGGCCCGCACGTCGACAAAAAGTCGCGGCAACAATTTGAGATTCGCACGCACAAGCGGCTTATCGATATTGCACAGGCAACGGCCAAGACGATCGAAGCCTTGAACAAACTGAGTTTACCGGCGGGTGTCGACATCAAAATCAAAGCAACAACCAACTGAAAACTGATAACTTCTGACTTTTTAACCAAATATGCGTGGAATTCGCTGAGGTAAGCCGGGAACCTTCGGTTCGCGTGTCTCCCCAGTGACAAACGAGTAACTAGACAAGGGTGAGCCACCATGGCTGTCGGACTGCTCGGCCGGAAGGTCGGGATGACACAAGTATTTGACGAGAATGGCCAAGTGGTGCCGGTAACGGTGATCGAGGCTGGGCCGTGCAATGTGCTCCAGATCCGCACCCCTGAGATCGACGGTTACTCGGCTGTGCAAGTTGGCTTTGGCGTCAAGCCTCGCCGACTTGCCTCCCGCTCCGAGCGCGGCCACGTCGCCAAACTCGATAGCAAGCGTTCGAGGTCCCGCACCATGGCCGGTGTCACGCTCCGCAAAAAGGCGGGTTGCGAGCCGAAGCGGTTTGTCCGCGAATTCCGTGGCGAACCGGGCGATCTCGACGTTGGCTCGGAGATCAAGGTCGACCTCTTTGGCGAAGTATCGCGAGTCGACGTCACCGCCACTAGCAAGGGTCGTGGATTCTCGGGTGCCATGAGACGGCATAACTTCTCGGGCCAGCGAGCCACTCATGGTGTGAAGAAGTGTCACCGCCACCTCGGTGGCACCGGTTGCAGTGCCTTTCCGAGTCGCGTGTTCAAAGGAACTCACATGCCGGGCCAGCACGGCAACGTAAAAACGACTGTCCGCAATCAGAAGCTTGTTCGCGTCGATGCCGAGAACAACTTGCTGCTCGTACTGGGTAGTGTTCCCGGACCCAACGGTGGGTATGTCGTCATTCGTCGGGCCAATCACCTCCGTTAAGACAAACTGCTAAATCATTGCTCGCCACGGTAGTGGCGGGAGCGAAATCATGCCAAAGCTAACAATTCACGATCGCAAGGGCAACAAGGTCGGCACATACAATGTCGAGTCGACCGATTTTGCGCCCGAGATTAATAAGCAACTGCTGCACGATGCCGTGGTGATGTATCAGGCGAACGCCCGACAAGGTTCTCACCAAACCAAGTCGCGTGCCGACGTCGCTGGTTCGACCAAGAAGATGTATCGCCAAAAGGGAACCGGTAATGCTCGTGCTGGTTCGAAGCGTAGCGGTGTCCGCCGGGGTGGTGGTCACATTTTCGCACGCCGCACGCGCGATTACTCGTTCCGCATGCCCCGCAAGGCGTTGCAACTCGCTACGCGGATGGCGATTGCTTCGAAAGTGATCGACGAAGAATTGGTGATCATCGACGAGTTGAAATTCGACTCGCCCAAGACCCGCGACATGGCCCACGTCATCAAAGTGCTCGGTTGCACCGGTAGTTCATTGCTGATTGCGACCGACGGCTACGACGTGAATGTGTACAAGAGTGGCCGCAACATTGATCGCGTGTCGGTGGCACCCGCAAGTGAATTGAACGCTTTGAGCGTGTTGTCGGCCAAGAGGCTGTTGGTGACCAAGGGAGCGCTCGACGCGCTCAAGCAGCGCGCCACTGTGAATGGTTCAGCGGGCGAAACAGCTGAGTAAAGAAAAATAGCTGGGTAAAGCAAGAGAGATCGCGAGTTAAGTTATGCCAAAACACGTACCAGTCACCACGAGCCTGAAGCTCGAGCCACATCAAGTGCTGCTCCGCCCGCTCGTAACCGAAAAGGGAATGCACCGCAGCACGCGGCACAATGCTTACGCGTTCGAGGTGAACCGCTTGGCGACGAAGCCCGATGTGGCTGCCGCCGTCGAGCAACTGTTCGACGTAAAAGTCGTGAAGGTGGCGACGCAGAATCGTAAGGGAAAGCCTCGCCGTACGAAGTTTCGTGCCGGTCGCACGGCCGACTGGAAGAAGGCGATTGTGACGCTCGACGAAGAGCATCGCATCGACTTGTTCTAGGCTGATGCGGGCGAAAAGTTACGCTGACAAAAGAATTAGCTGCAAGAAGAAATCGAAGCCGATCATGGGAATTCGAAAATACAATCCGACCTCTGCCGGACGCCGCAACGCATCGGTAAGCGACTTTGCCGAGTTGACTCCTGGAGCCAAGCCCGAAAGGAGCCTGCTGCGCCCCAAGCACAAGACGGGTGGTCGCAATAACCAAGGAAAAATCACCTCGCGACATCGTGGTGGCGGTCACAAGCAGCGGTATCGCCTGATCGATTTCCGTCGCAACAAGGACGGCGTCGTTGCCAAAGTCGATTCAATTCAGTACGACCCCAACCGCTCGGCACGCATCGCTCTATTACACTACATTGATGGCGAAAAGCGTTACATTATTGCTCCCACCGGTTTGCAGGCTGGCGACACCGTGATGAGTGGCAGCGAAGCCGAACCGAAGGTCGGCAACTGCTTGCCACTGTCGAAGATTCCGTTGGCGACCATGGTTCACAATGTCGAACTGCAAGCCGGCCGTGGTGGCGTGCTTTGCCGCAGTGCCGGGACCAGTGCAACGCTGATGGCTCGTGAGGCGAACTGGGCACAAATCTCGCTGCCGAGCGGAGAAATCCGCCGCATTCCGAGCGCCTGCCGAGCGACCATTGGTTCGACCAGCAACGCCGACCACAGCGCGATTGTGCTGGGCAAAGCGGGCCGTAGTCGCTGGCTCGGTCGACGTCCGCATGTTCGCGGCACGGCGATGAACCCAATTGACCACCCGCACGGCGGTGGCGAAGGTCGCACCAAGGGTGGCCGTCACCCAGTGAGTCCTCAGGGCAAGAGCGCCAAGGGTGGCGCGACTCGCCAGCGCCGCAAACCATCAAACAACGCCATCGTGCGTCGGCGTAAGAGTCGTCGCTACGGTGTGCAAAAATTGATCACTAAATAACACCGAAAGTTTATCGAACCTGACCTGGTTGCGACTTGCAATCGATTCTGGCGAAAGAGCAACAAACATGGGACGATCGTTAAAAAAAGGCCCGTTTGTCGACCCGAAAGTCTACATGAAGGTCGAGAAATTGAACGTCTCTAATCGCAAGGAGCCGGTCACAACGTGGGCCCGCGCTTGCACGATCATTCCCGAGTTCGTCGGTCACACCTTTATGGTTCACAACGGCAAGCAGCACCTCAAAGTGTTCGTCACCGAAGATATGGTGGGGCACAAACTCGGCGAATTCGCTCCGACACGCAGTTTCCGCGGTCACGGCGGCAAGGGCAAGAAGTAACAATCATGGCTTACCAAGCAATACACAAATTCGCCCGCATTAGCGCCACTAAGGTTCGCCCCTTGGCCAACTTGGTGCGTGGACGTCGCGTCGACGAAGCACTAGCCGTCTTGCGATTCCAGCCGCACCGCGGAGCAAGGATGCTCGAAAAGGTCATCAAGAGTGCTTTGGCAAACGCCGAAGACCGCGGTGCTCCTAACCTCGGCGGACTCAAAGTCGTTGAAGCCCGCATCGACGGCGGACCAATGTTCAAGCGACTTCGACCCCGCGCTCGCGGCATGGCTCATGTCATCAAGAAGCGATTCGCCCACATCGTCGTCGCCGTCGATTAGCCAAAATACCGAGCAGTCTTGCGCCAAACAGCATCACAAAACGCAGCAATAACGAATTTTAACTGGGGCGACACAACGCCTGGAGCTTTCGCGACATGGGACAAAAAGTCAATCCAATCGGCATGCGAACCGGTATCACCCTCGACTGGAAGAGTCGCTGGTATGCCCCGAAACGTGAGTTTGCTGAGTTGCTGCTCGAAGACAAGAAGATTCGCGACTACGTCACTAAGAAATACAAGTTTGCTGGCATACCAAAAATCGAAATCGAAAGAACCCGGGACGAAGTAAAGGTCATTTTGTTCGCGGCTCGCCCCGGCATTCTGATTGGTCGTAAGGGACAGCAGGTAGAGCAGTTGCAAGAAGAACTGCAAAACCTCGTTGGTCGTCGCATTAACATCAAGATCGAAGAAATCAACCGCCCCGAGTTGCAAGCACACCTCGTGGCCGAAGATATCGCCGAACAGTTGGCGAAGCGAGCCAGTTTCCGTCGCACGATCAAGCGAGCGATCGAGCAATCGATGGAAGCGGGTGCAAAGGGTGTAAAGATTCAGCTCTCGGGACGACTCGGCGGTGCCGAAATGGCCCGGTGCGAAAAGCAGATCGCCGGTTCGATGCCATTGAGCACAATTCGCGCGATGATCGACCACGGTTTTGTGGAAGCCATGACCCCGCAGGGGCACATTGGCGTTCAAGTTTGGATTAATCAAGGCATGTACGAGGAAGGCAACGATGGCGCTGATGCCCAAGAGGGTCAAGCACCGAAAAAGCCAAAGAGGTCGCATAAAAGGTAACGCGACTCGCGGAAACACCGTGGTGTTCGGCGAGTATGGCCTGCAATCGACTGAAGGTGGCTGGGTGAGTGCTGCGACAATTGAAGCCGGGCGTATTGCTGCGCAGCAATACATTCGCGGCGAAGGCAAGCTTTACATTCGCGTGTTCCCCGACAAGTCGGTGACCTCGATTCCGCTCGAAACCCGCATGGGTAAGGGCAAGGGCGAGCCCGATTATTGGGCGGCGGTCGTGAAGCCTGGCACGGTGTTGTATGAGGTGGCCGGTGTCACCGAGCAACAAGCAAAAATGACGTTCGCACGACTGGCTCACAAAATGCCTGTCCGCGTGCGGATGATTAAACGACAAACGACATAACCGTCGTCGGCGAAGTTACGGCAAAAGCAAGGTAAGTGTGCGATGACAACGACAGACGATCTCCGTCAGATGAGCGATGAACAACTCGATTTGACCGTCAAGGAAGCGGCGGAAAACCTGTTTCGGCTGAAGATCCAACAGCAGACCGAACGACTCGACGCACCGACAGAGATTCGTCGTAACCGCCGTTTGATCGCCCGTGTGAAGACGATTCAAACCGAGCGCACGACGAAGTTGTCTCAAGAATTGACGAAGATGGCTAATGAAGCTGCGAAGTTGGCCAAGGAGACGACGCCAATCGCAGCCGAAGTAGCCGCTTCCTAATTGCCAACCTGATATTTGGCCACAGCCTCTCAACAGCATTTAATTTTCAAAACGACTAGTAGTTAAGTAATCGACATGGCAAAGAAGCAGGTCATTGGTGTGGTCACAAGCGACAAGTGCGACAAGTCGCGCCGCGTCGAGGTGGCCCGTTCGGTTCGTCATCCCAAGTACGGCAAGTTTATTGGGCGTCGCACCGTGTGCCATGTCCACGATGAGTCGAACGAGTCGCACGAAGGAGATACGGTCGAAATCGTCGAGTGTCCGCCCAAGAGTCGGCTCAAGCGATGGGAACTCTTGCGAGTCGTTGCGAAGAGCCAAATCGTCGACCTTGCGGCCCTTCGGGCGGCACAAAAAGCCGAGCACGAAGCGACCGAAAAACTGTAGCCTTTAGCACTTTGCGACACGACCAAACAAAGCAGCGCGGTGCTCCGTCTGACAAAGCGAAGCGGTGAGACTAAAAAAACATGATCCAAATGCAATCGAGACTGAACGTTGCCGACAACACCGGTGCCAAAGAAGTGATGTGCATCAAGGTGCTCGGCGGCTCGCGTCGGCGGTTCGCTTTTGTGGGCGACATTATCGTCTGTAGCGTCAAGAGCGTGATTCCCGGCAGCGATGTCAAGAAGAAAGCCGTCGTGCGGGCCGTGATTGTGCGGCAACGTCACCCAACGCGCCGCGCCGATGGTAGCTACGTACGCTTCGACACGAATGCGGTCGTGATTGTTGACAAAGATGGCAACCCTCGCGGGACACGCATTTTCGGTGCGGTCGCTCGCGAACTTCGTGAACGCAAATTCATGAAGATCGTCAGCCTCGCTAACGAAGTGGTTTAAGCGGTAAGTTTCAAGCAGTACAAGTAAGTGAAGTTGGCAAGCCAAGGTTTGCCCCAAGAGGATAGCGAACATGTTGGTAAAAGTTGGTGACGACGTTGTGGTGATCGCGGGTAACTCGCGAGACGCCACCAGTGCAAAGCGAGTGCTGCGAGTCGATCGCGAGGCCGATAAGGTCGTGGTCGAGGGCGTAGCACTCGTTCGCAAGCACGTTCGTCGCAGCCAAAAATACCCACAGGGAGGCCGCCTTAGTCGTGAAATGCCGATCGCTGCGTCGAATGTCCTCTATTTCTGCGCGAGTTGCAGCAAGGGAGTCCGTCTCGGAGTTCGCTTCCTCGACGACGGTAGTAAAGAACGATTTTGCAAGAAGTGTGGCACCGGGGCAGGACAGATTTCGCCGGCCAAAGCCACCCGCGCCAAGAAAGCAACGGTAAAGAAGTAACAATCCAAACAACGAAAATCTTAGTCGATCATGTCCACTGCCACAGTTCCCCGATTGCAACAGCGCTACCAGGAAGAGATTCTTCCTGCGTTGAAGGAGTCGCTCGGTCGCTCGAATGCTCACGCCCTGCCCAAGCTCGAAAAAATCGTGCTAAGCATGGGTGTCGGGAGCGCGATCTCCGACAAGAAACACGTCGAAGAAGCCGTCAATGTGCTGACCGAAATTAGCGGCCAGAAGGCTGTGGCTTGCAAAGCTCGCAAGAGCGTCGCCGCTTTCCGGCTGCGTGAAGGAATGCCCATTGGTGCGAAGGTCACGATTCGCGGCGCCCGGATGTATGAGTTCCTCGACCGTTTGATTTCGCTTGCCCTCCCTCGGGTGCGCGACTTTCGTGGCTGCAAGGAGAATGCCTTTGATGGCAAAGGTAATTACAGCCTCGGTCTGAACGAGCAACTAGTGTTCCCCGAGTTGAATCCCGACAAATACGTTCGACCCCAAGGGATGAACATTGCCATTTGTTGCACGGGCGGCTCCAATGATGATAGTCGCGAGTTGCTCAAGGCTTTTGGGTTCCCGTTCCGCCGTCCCGACGAAGAGCAATAGCGCGAAGAGATTTAGGCAAAGCAACGATCGGTTGTTTCGCATGACAAGATACTTTTTTGGAATACTCATACGTGGCCAGCAAATCAAAAATCGCCAAAGCCGAACGCACACCAAAGTTTTCGTCTCGTATCGAGAATCGCTGCAAAATCTGTGGCCGTCCTCGTGCCGTGTATCGCAAGTTTGGCATCTGCCGCATTTGCTTTCGCGAACTGGCGGACAGGGGCTTGATCCCCGGCGTTCGCAAGGCGAGTTGGTAGTCCCCTCGCTTTAATTAGCGTACAGAGTAAACCGAACTAACAGACTTTTTCCCCAGCACAAACGTCCGCCCGACCGGGTGGCAACGACTGGTTCATCCAGGAGTCGATGAAGCGATGATGACCGACCCGATCGCCGACATGCTCACCCGCATCCGCAACGCCGTGCGCGTCGAGCACCCGTCTGTGGCAATGCCGGTGTCCAAAGTCAAGCGAGGTCTTGCCGAAGTCCTCAAGCGCGAAGGCTACATTTGGGACTGGCGCGAAGAACAAGAAGAAACCGCCCCGGCCCCGCAGTTGCACTTGGACCTTAAGTATGGACCCAACGGCGAGCGCGTGATTCGTCATATCAAGCGAGTCAGCAAGCCCGGCCGGCGCGTTTATGCTCGGGCGACGAACCTGCGACCCGTTTTGAGTGGCATGGGCATTTCGGTCATCAGCACCAGTCGTGGTGTGATTAGCGACCGCGAAGCCCGTCAGCGTAAACTGGGTGGCGAAGTGCTCTGCGAATTGTGGTAAGTCATTCAACGTCAAGTCAAGTTCAAGAGACCGATAGAGACCGAAGTCATGTCACGAATTGGAAAAAAACCGATCGCCATTCCCGATGGCGTGAAAGTCGACGTGAGCGGGGGCAAAGTTTCTGTCGAAGGCTCGCTCGGCAAACTCGCCTACGAGCATCGGCCCGAAATCAATATCGAGCTATCGGAAGATGGCAAAGAAATCACCTGCTCGCGGTCGACCGATGACCGAGAGATTCGTGCCTATCATGGCCTGACTCGTTCGCTGATCAACAACATGATCGAGGGAGTCACCAAAGGTTACGAAAAGAAACTCGAAATCCACGGCGTCGGTTATCTCGGTGCAATTGCGGGTGACGTGCTTCAGCTTCGCGTTGGTTTCGCCAACGAAATTCAGAAGCCAATTCCCAAGGAACTCGACGTCAAGTGCCCCGACCAAACGCACATCGTCATTAAGGGAACCGACAAACAAAAGGTCGGGCAGTTCGCCGCCGAGGTGCGTGCTGTTCGCAAACCGGAGCCTTACAAGGGCAAGGGAATTCGCTACGAAGGCGAGCAGGTGCGACGCAAGGCGGGCAAGACAGCAGGTAAGTAGTTGAATAGCAAGGGCCCGTTGGGCCTCGAAAATAGGGCCTCTCCAACACGGCCTCACCGAGAATAAAAACATGGAACACAGCAAAGCCATCAATCGTCAACGCACGCGGCGTAAGTTTCGCGTTCGCAAGCGCCTGCGTGGTTCGGCCGAGCGGCCTCGCCTGTGCGTTAACCGCACACTAAAGAATATCAGCGTTCAGTTGATCGACGACGAAACTGGCAAGACTCTCGCCAGTGCGTCGAGTCTCGATAAGGGGCTCGCGAAGTCAATTAAGAACGGTGGCAACAAAGATGCGGCCGAAGCGATTGGCAAAGCGATCGCCGAGCGCGCCGTTGCTGTCGGAGTGAAAGCCATCTGCTTCGATCGCGGACCCTACAAGTATCATGGCCGCGTTGCGGCATTAGCCGAAGCGGCCCGCGCTGGTGGCCTCGAATTTTAGTTCAATTCACCTTGAAATTGGTTTTTCAAACCGAGCAAGCGAGCAACGATAGTGGCAAAAGTCAACGAAGAACGTCAACAAGGCGAACTGACCGAATACGTGGTCAAGATTAAGCGGTGCGCCGCGGTGGTCAAAGGTGGTCGTCGCTTTAGCTTTGCTGCGATGGTTGTCATGGGCGACCAACAAGGCCGGGTCGGTTGGGGTTACGGAAAAGCGAACGAAGTGCCACCTAGCGTTGAGAAAGCCCGCAAAGAGGCGATGCGCAATATGACTCGTGTATCGATGGAAGGGAGCACAATTCCCCACCAAATTAAAGCCACCTTCGGCGCGGCACACGTCGTCCTGGTCCCCGCTTCGCCCGGTACTGGTGTGATCGCCGGGGCAGCCGTGCGGGCCGTGTGCGAGGCGGCCGGTATTCACGATATTTTGACCAAGAGCTTTGGCTCAAACAACCCGATGTCGCTAGTGAAAGCGACCATTAAAGCACTGGGCGAGTTGCGACCTCAAATGGAAGTCGAACGCCTACGAGGAGTGAGCTTGTCATGATTATCGACGACGTCCATCGCGGCGTACACACCAATAAAAAGCGCCAACGCGTTGGTCGTGGTCCCGGTTCGGGCCACGGCAAGACGTCGGGGCGTGGTCATAAGGGTCAAGGCCAACTGGCGGGCTGGACGAACCGTCCGACTTTCCAAGGTGGTACAACTCCGGTCATCGCTCGCGTCCCCAAACGGGGCTTCAATAATCGTTTTGCGAAAACGGTTGTTGTCGTGAATGTAGGTGAAATCGAAAAGGCGTTTGACGCTGGCACTGAGGTGACACTCGAACTCTTGGCAAAGAAAAACGTCTCAAAGGGTCGCTACGACATTCTCAAGATTCTCGGCAACGGCGAGCTGACCAAGAAGTTCAAGATTTACGGCCACCAATTCAGCAAGTCGGCGCTCGAGAAGATCGAAAAGAGCGGCGGACAAGCGGTTGTCGTCCCGGGACCGATTCCGGTCGAACAAAAAAAACGCGAGAAGAAAGCGGCAAAAGCGAAGGCTTAATCACCTAAAGCTCCCAGCACTGCTATTGCCCCAATGGAGCTAGTGTCAGATATTGAATCGCCGATATCGGTGAACTGCCTCGAACAAACGCCCTGAAAAAATGACAGCCGCGAAGGGGCCGGGTGGACCCCCCCAAGCGTTAAGGATAATTGGAAGCAATGTGGCATAAATTTCGCCTTGTTTGGCAGATTCCCGAACTGCGTCAGAAGATCCTCTTCACGCTGGGCATGCTCGCCGTTTATCGGTTGGGTTTTCAGATTCAACTTCCGTTTGTCGATGCTGCTGCGCTCGAACGTTTCCAGAGTGGGTCGAACTCGCTCGGCGACTTTCTGACGACCGCCGCCACTTTTAGCGGGAGCCAACTCGATCAGATTACCATCTTCGGTTTGGGCATCATGCCCTATATCTCGGCGTCGATTATCTTTCAACTTTTGGGGAGTGTCATTCCCGCGCTCGAAAAGTTGCAAAAAGAAGGCGAAGCGGGTCGCAAGAAAATCAATGAGTACACTCGCTATGCGACCTTCTTGCTTTGTATCTTCCAAAGTTGGTTCTACCTCAGTTCGTTTATCGAAGCGAACAATCTCGTTGACGCGAGTTTCTTAAACTCGAGCGGCAACTTGTTTTTTGGTTGGCGGGTGACGGCCGTGCTCACGATGACTGCTGGGACCATGTTCTTGATGTGGCTCGGCGAGCAAATCGACGAATACGGTATCGGCAACGGCATCAGCCTCATCATCATGGCGGGCATCCTCGCGCGGATGCCGGCGGCTGGGCTCAAGTTATTCCAAAACTACGAAAACACCCTCGGATCGGCGATGGGCCCAGAGAAAGTTCTCTTGCTCGCGTTCATGTTCGTTGCCGTAATCGTTGGTGTGGTGTTTATCACGCTGGGACAGCGCCGCATTCCGATGCAGAGTGCCAAGCACATTCGCGGTCGCCGCGCGATGGGGGGCCAGCGCAGCTACCTGCCCTTGCGAGTCAACCAAGCGGGCGTTATGCCGATTATCTTTGCTAGCAGTTTGTTGATGTTCCCCGCGATCATCGTCAAACAGCTCGATCAGTTTGCGACAGATGGTACTTGGTACGGCGGTATTCTCAGTTGGCTCAGCGGAGCCCTTGGCCACGAGGCATTCACGTATAACCTGTTGTATTTGATTCTCATCTACTTCTTTTGCTTCTTCTGGACCGCCATTACTTTTAACCCGAAAGACATGGCTGATAATCTCAAGAACTTCGGTTCGTTTATTCCCGGCTATCGCCCCGGCAAAAGAACGGCCGACTACCTCGAAAAGGTGATGGTTCGCATTACCTACGTTGGGGCGGGGTTCTTGGCTTTGATCGCAATTATACCGACGCTCATCTCGGCATTGATGAAAGTCGACTACGACATCGCCAGTTTCTACGGTGGCACGAGCTTGCTCATTGCCGTCAGTGTGGCGTTCGACTTGGTACAGAAAATCGACAGCCATCTTGTCATGCGTAATCAAAAGGGCCTGCTCGAATAGCCAGGCCCATCGGGCCACCAGTCGGTTAGGCACCGTCGGTCTGCCAACGCCGATTTGGCCATCGCGAGTTGCCCCCTCCAATTCATAAAAGCAGGTCGGGGCGAATTCATGCGTATGGTCTTCTTGGGTCCGCCTGGTGCAGGCAAAGGGACGCAGGCAAGTCGGCTCGCCAAAGAAATCGGGATTGTGCACCTCTCGACGGGCGAATTGTTGCGAGAGGCGCGCGACTTCCGCAACGAACTCGGTATTCTGGTCGAAGACTACCTCGACGCCGGGCGCTTGGTACCCGATCATTTGGTCATCGAACTCGTCGCCGAGCGGACTCTCCATTCCGACTGTGACCACGGTGTGATCTTCGATGGTTTTCCGCGCACGTTGCGCCAAGCCGAGGAACTCGACGCGCTGTTTACCTCTCGCAAAGTCAAGCTCGACATGGTCGCTGAGTTTGTCGTCGAACGAGGCGAGTTGCTCACACGGCTCGTCGCTCGCGGTCGTGGCGACGATACGATGGCAGCCATTCGCCAAAGGCTCATCAGCTACGATCAAGAGACCAAACCACTCGTCGACTACTACCAATCGCACGGCGTGCTGCATACCATCGATGCTCACGGCACGCCCGATGAAATCTACGCACGGCTCGTCGCATGTGTCGACGCGGCCCGTTAATCCAACGATGTAATCCGAGTCGGTGTTTTGATTCAGCTCAAAAGCGAACGCGAAATTGGAAAGATGCGTCAGGCGGGCCTTGCCGTCTGGCGAGCTCACCAAATCGCGGGCGAAATGATTGCGCCAGGCGTCACGACGGGCGAAATCAATCGAGCCATCGCCGACTACTTTCAGTCGCTCGGGGCGACCCCACTGTTCCTTAACTACCCTCACCAAAACAAAGGCAAGCCACCGTTTCCTGCTGTTACTTGCGCGAGCCTTAACGATTCGGTCGTTCATGGTATTCCCAACGATCGCCCGCTCAAGGAAGGCGACATTCTCAGTTTCGATACCGCCTGTCGGCTTAACGGCTGGTGTGGCGATGCGGCTTATACTTACACAATTGGGCAGATATCGCCTCACGTCCGGCGACTACTCGACGTCACTCAGGGAACGCTCGATTTGGCATTCGAGTTGATGCATGTCAAATCTCGCTGGAGCCAAATCGCCCGCGAGATGGCCGCCTACGTCCGCGACCACGGCTACTCGACCGTCGAGTGTTTCGTGGGCCACGGCATCGGTCGCAACATGCACGAAGAGCCCCAGGTGCCCAACTTTCTGAGTCGCTCGCTCCGCGGTAGTGGCGATTTTCGCATTGAGCCGGGGCTGGTCATCGCTGTCGAGCCAATGGTCAATATGGGCACCAAACGGGTTAAGCTCCTCCGCGATCAATGGACCCAGGTCACCGCCGACGGCAAACCAAGTGCCCACTTCGAGCATACGATCGCCGTGGGCGACGACGGGCCGAGGTTGCTTACATGTGCGCCGACCCCGGCCGAGCGAGAGTTGGTGCCGGTGGGAACGTGATCTAGCTGGCCGCGACCGCTGCTGGCTCGCTCTTTGCGGTGCTGCCAACAGAGTTGCCATGGGCTCCCGGACGAGCGGCGTCTTTCTTCGCTTGGCGTTCTTTCCAAACTTTCTCAATAATGTCGCCACCGACGATGCCGTAGAGACGGGGACGGGGCGGAATCAGCGACGTATCGACATCTTCGTAGGTGAGCGTTGGCTCTCCCTTTGAGTCGAATGTGGCGACGGTCGTCTTCAGCCACGTTGCGTTCTTCTTCTCGAACTTGTCGCACCACGCTTCGGCTTCGCGGCGACGCTCGGCGGGGTCGTCGCTATCGACGCCCGGCATGTCGAACTCGGGCTTGTAGTGAGCCCCTCGGCACTCGTCGCGCTGGCGGGCTCCCTTGAGAATCGCCTTGGCGATGGGAAACATGTCGATCAGCGTCCGCGTGAACACCACGTTTTGGTTGGTCCAATTTCCCGTGTCGCTCAGGCTGCAATGCTTCGCCCGCTCGGCCAATTCGCTCACTTTCGCGTAAGCGGCATCGAGTTGGTCGTTACGACGGACGACAGTCGCCGCCTTGGTCATCTCTTGGCCTAGTTCTTGATGAAGCAGATAAGGATTTTCGCCATCGCCCGTGCTCTTGAGCATGTTTTTGAACTTTAACTCGTGAGCGCTACGCTGACTGCGGTGCAACAGATCGAACTCGGGATCGGCCGCACTCTTGGCGAGTCCGCCGATCATTTTCTGAATGCCCGGCGCGACAAACAGACCCGTGAAGATGCACGAGAGCAGCGAGTTGGCACCCAGGCGATTGGCACCGTGGTACTGATAGTCGGCTTCGCCCATCGCATAGAGCCCCGGCACATGCGTTTGGCTGTTGCGGGGTGAACCGATGGCGAGCCCACCCGAGGCGGTCCGTTCGTAATCGACCCACATGCCCCCCATGCTGTAATGCACAGCGGGGAAAATCTTCATCGGCACTTCACGCGGGTCGACCCCTTGGAACTTTTCGTAGATGTGCAGGATACCCCCCAATTTACGATCGAGTTCCTCGCGCGAAATGTGCGTGAGATCGAGGTAGACACACTCCTTGTCGGCTTCGACGCTCAGCCCTTCGTTGACACAGACGTTGAAGATTTCGCGGGTCGCGATGTCGCGGGGCACAAGGTTGCCGTACTTCGGATAGCGTTCTTCGAGAAAATAATACCGCTCGCTCTCGGGAATGTCGCCCGGCTGGCGAGGGTCGTGAGGTTTGATCGGCACCCACACCCGGCCCCCTTCTCCCCGAGCGCTCTCGCTCATGAGCCGCAGCTTGTCGGCCCCGGGAATCGCCGTTGGGTGAACCTGAATGAACTCGCCGTTTGCGTAGCGCACACCCGCCATCACACTGCGACTCGCGGCGCTGCCGGTGCAGGCCATGCTCATCGTGCTGCGGCCATAGATGAGTCCACAGCCACCGGTAGCGAGCACTACGGCGTCAGCCCGGAACGCGCGAATCTCCATCGTAATCAAGTTCTGTGCAATTGCCCCACGACATCGCCCATCGTCGTCGAGCACTGGGCCGAGGTAGTCCCAGCCTTCGTGCATCTCGACCATTCCAGCGGCATGATGCCGACGAACTTGTTCGTCGAGCGCGTAGAGCAATTGCTGGCCGGTCGTCGCACCGGCAAATGCGGTTCGTTTGAACAGTGTGCCACCAAACCGGCGTTGGTCGCGGAAGCCTTCGGGAGTGCGGTTGAACGGCACCCCGATTCGATCCATCAGATCGATAATTCGCGGTGCCCAGTCGGTCATTTCTTTCACAGGCGGCTGATGCTGCAAGAAGTCGCCACCATAAACTGTGTCGTCGAGATGCAGGTATTCGCTGTCGCCTTGCTGGCGCGTGACAGCGTTGACGCTGTTGATTCCCCCTTGGGCACATGCGCTGTGCGAACGCTTCACGGGACCCAGCGCCATGCAATCGACTTTGATGCCCGAATCGGCAAGCTGCATGGTGGCGGCCAACCCGGCCAAGCCACCTCCGACGATCAACACGCGTTGTTCGGCCATATTTCGCAATCTCTGAGAATTGATGGAGCCAGCGTCGTCCAGCGGACGACGCATGAGACTTTTGCTATGGTTTTGTATTACTCGCGTCACCCGCTGACCAGCCCGTTTGTTTGGTCGACGATTTGAGCTCGGACTCGTCTGGTGCGAGTCGCTTTTTCGGATCGTCTGGCAACATCCCCATCTCGATTTTAAGATCGGTCATGCGGTTTTCGGCTTCGATTGCTTTCGTGAGATTTTCGCCCGACCCCTGCTCGCGAGCTCCCCACAACGCACTCAAACCGACCACGGCGAGTACCACGCCGAATGCACTACAGGCGTAAAGCGCCCGCCGTTGGGCGTCGGGCCGGGTCCACACGCCCCAGGTAATACCCATACTCCAAATACCGTTGGCGAGGTGGAAAACCGAAGCAAGAATGCCGATCGCATAAATGGTGGCGACCAGCAGGTTTTGCAAGGCCTCGCCGGCGGTCGACGCGGCGTTGTAAGGTTTGAACTGTCCCCCACCGAGCGGTTCGACGACATTGTTAACCCACCACTCGGCATGAAACCACCCGTGCATATGAAAAACATGATAACCAATGAAGAAGAACGCAATGACGCCCGTTACTCGCTGGGCGACATACCGCCAGTTGGCCCCATAGCGATAGTGCTGCACGTTGGGCACCATGCCACTGACGATCATCACGCCGACGACCGCGTGAAAAATGATGGGAATGAAAATAAACACCCACTCGACCAGCGGCAGCACAGGGCCGAGAGCATGGATGTTATGGACGTTATTTTGGAATGTCTCTGGACCGGCAATAATGCTCGAATTAACGAGCAGGTGAACGCACATGAACGCGCCGACGGGAATCAGCCCGCTGAGCGAGTGGAGCCGCCGAATGAGAAACTCGTGACGTGTAAAGAACGACGACGCTGTGTCGGCCACCTCGATACCTCGATGTCTAAATTGCCCGGATGAAAAGCGAACTCGGAACTGGCCCGCACTTAGCTAACCGCCGTTGTCGTACGTTCTTCACGCCGAAGAGTTCCGCCGGTTTCGCGGCACGCCCCATTACATTAGGACTCAGTATAAGGGGTCACCAACGCGAAACAAGCGAGGCGAACCGCGCGCGTCGACGCTCGCAATGCGGGGGCAGGCGAGGGCGGGAATAAAGTCGTTTTGTCGCTTTTGCAATTTGTTCGAAAACACGATTTCGTGCGACTTAATTCCGTTCGTTTCGTCGCCTGCGAATTCGCAAAACAGTTTGCTTTTCAGCGTTTTCTCGCGAGCTAAGCAACACGATTCGCTCGATTTTGTCGCTTTCGAGTTGCGCAAAGCGACTTGATGAATGGGGGTGAGAATGGGGGTTTGAGAAGCGCGTAGGGCCGGCCCAAGTTGTCTGCTTCGTTCTACCATGCCAGCAGGCCGTTTGCGACAACAATTTTTGGCCGGCAGCGGGATGGTTGAGTCGTACACGAACAACGACTTGGCGCAGTACAGCGAACGAGCGGAGTGCCGGAACTCGCTTTCTCAAATTGACTGGATAACAAGATCGGCCGGATTGACTGGATCGCCCCTTTCGTTGGCGGCTTCGCTTTACCCCGTTGATCCCGCCAATCCTGTCATCCTGTTTATTAACGAACGACGCGCGAACGACGACTTGGCGCTGTCCAGCGACACGCTCGCTGAGTCGTTGCGGTTCACTTCGAATGTCGGGTGCCATCCAAGAATTGCGCAGCTGTTTCGCCACACTCGCTCACGCTGGTTCGTCCCGAGGCTCATTCGCCCGCAGCCCCAGGTTCCCATAGCGGTGATACTGATGACTGACCGATTGTTCGCGGACATACCAAAGCAGTTCGAGCCGCCCGTGGCCGCTGACCGGCGCAGCGGCGATGTAGGCGAGAGCTTCGGCGGCCGCTTCGCGGACGACGGTTGGCACACGGTCTGGCGTGGCATAGCGGACACGTTCGATGACTCCCTCGCGAATGAGTGCGGCGAGTTCGTCGTCGGTCTCGGTGACGAACTCGATATCGCCGGCCCACACTTCGGTCATCTCGTCGAGTGTTTCGATGGTGTTCGCGAGTGACGAAACCGGAGAGCTGCTGACCGTCACGCGGCAGCCGACCGCGCGCGCTGCCGCGACGCGGGCCACAATGTCGAACCAACTGTCGCCCGCAGTCACGCGAATCTGGATCTGCTCGAGTGGCAAATAGCGGCGAAAGTTGTCTTCGCCCAGGAGCCGAAAGTGATCGTGTTCGACGAGAAATTCTTCCCGGGCGTAGCGGTCGTAACTGGTGAGTGCTGCGATTAGCGCGCCGTCGCTGGCGATGTCGTCGTGTTTGGCAAGCAAGCCGAGTGCGTCGTTAGTAATCGACTCGCCGACCGCTTCGCCGTCGACCCCTTGAATGGCCATCAGTTGGGCAACGTAGTTTGGTCCGCCCGCTTTGATGCCGGGGCCGACGTTGCTTTTGCCCATGCCGCCAAAGGGTTGGCGGAGGACAATCGCGCCGGTTGTGCCTCGGTTGATGTAGAGGTTGCCGGCGCGGATGCCTCGCTTCCACTGGTCGATTTCGCGGTCGTCGAGGCTTTCGATCCCCGAGGTGAGCCCGAACCCAGTGGCGTTGACGAGTTCAATTGCCTCGGCCAAATTCTTGAAACTCATCACCCCCAGCAGCGGCCCAAAAAATTCGGTGCAATGCGTAAACGAATCGGGGGCGACGTTCCACTTCACGCCTGGCGAGACGAGCGCGCGGTTGCCACCCAAGCCAAGCTTCGGCATCACGGCCCACGTCTCGCCTGGTTCGAGTTCTTTGAGGCTTCGTTCAAGTTCGCCGGTTGGCGGTCGAATCAGCGGGGCCATCTTCGTTGGCAACTCCCAAGCCGAACCGACAGTGATGCTTTCGACCGCGTCGACGAGCGTTGCCTTGAACTTGGGATCGCTAAAGACTTCGGCTTCGAGGAGCAGCAGACTCGTGGCCGAGCACTTTTGTCCGCCGTGACCAAAGGCGCTGTGCATGACGTTCTTGATGGCGAGGTCGCGGTCGGCCATTGCGGTAACGATCGTCGCGTTCTTGCCCCCCGTCTCGGCGAAGAGGGTCATGTCGGGTCGCGCGGCCAGCATTCGCTCAGCCGTCTCGGTGCCACCGGTAAGGATCACGGCGTCAACATCGGGGTGCGTCACCAGATGCTGTCCACCCTTGGAGCCGGGACAGGGAATGAACTGCAACGCCGTCTTCGGCACCCCGGCTCGCCAGAAGCACTCACACATTTTGTAGGCGATCATCACGGTATCGCTGGCCGGTTTGAGCAGCACGGTGTTGCCGGCCGCCAGCACGGCCGCGATACCGCCGCAAGGAATCGCTAGCGGAAAATTCCAAGGACTCACGACCGCGACAACACCTTTGCCGTCGCCGCCCTTGCCCGAAACAGAGAGCCCGGGTCGTTCGCTCCACCAGCGGGCCGTTTGTCCGTAGAACCGACAAAAATCAATTGCTTCGCTCACTTCGGGGTCGCTCTCGGTTAGCAGTTTGCCCCCTTCGGCAAGCATCGCGCCGAGCAGGTCGCCTCGTTCACGGGCGAGCTCGTTCGCCACCTCGTGGAGCGTTTCGCTTCGCTCGGCATAGCTTCGCGAACGCCAACCATCGGAGTCTATTCTTGCAGCCAAGATGGCGCGGTCGACGTCTGCGATCGTCGCTTGGCGATAACGCGCGACAACGGTGCCGGGGCGTGAGGGATCGGTCGACGTCTGGACTTCGCGATCGACTTCGATCGTATCGCCCGCGACGACCAATGGGACTTCGCAAGCGGCATCGCCGTGGCGCGGTTGCCATTTGGCGACAATGCTGTTGGCCCACTCGCTGTTCGCCGGCAGCGACCAATCGGTGTCGGGTTCACCCACAAATTCTTGCCACGGCGTGTTTTCGTAGGCTCGCGTCGGTGCCCCTTGGCGGCGATCCTGCGTGCGTCGTGGGGCGTCGCTCACCGTATCGATCTGGGCTTCAGATCCACAGAACTGTTCTTCGAGCCGGTGCCAATCTTCGCTGCCGACGGTGATGTTGAAGGCGTGCCGCAGAAAGTTATCTGGCCCGGTGTTTTCGTCGAGCCGGCGCACGAGATAACCAATCGCGCTAGTGAAGTCGTCGCGATAGCAAGCCGGCGCGTAGAGCAGTAGATTCTGCGACAACTCGAACAACGCCCGCCGCTGGTGGTTGGCCATCCCTTCGAGCATCTCGAACTGCACTTGGTCGATCGCCCCATGCCGCGCGGCGACGACCAGTCCGTAGGCGAGCGAGAACAAATTGTGAGATGCCACGCCCAGCCGCACCGCGTCTAAGTTTTCGGGTTTCATCGCTTCTTGCAACATCCGCAGGTAGTTGGCGTCGGTCTCGGCTTTCGTTTTATAGGGAGCCTGCGGCCATCCTTTGATGCTCGCCTCGACGCGCTCGGCTTCCATGTTGGCCCCTTTGACGATGCGAATCGTGATGGGCGAACGCCCCGTCGCGACACGCTGACGTGCCCATTGGTGCAGTTCTTTTTGCACCCGATGCGAATCGGGAACATAAGCCTGCAGCGCAATTCCCGCGCGGGCCTGTTCGAGTCCAGGCCGGTCGAGCGCTGCGCGAAATGTGGCGGCCGTGAGGTCCATGTCGCGGTATTCTTCCATATCGAGATAGACGAACTTCGACACTTCTACGCCATCGTGTCGCACAAACCGACCGCGCGTCGCGGCGCGAAAGAGCAATTCAATGCGATCGCTCAAGACATCGATCGTGTGTTGCCGCGCAAGCGGCGCGATCTGTGAATAGATGGTCGAGATTTTAACACTAATGACTTCGATCTCGGGGCGCTGGAGGACTTGCAGGTAGTTTTCTAGCCGACGCCGCGCGTCGCGTTCGCCGAGCAGCGCCTCGCCCAAATGATTGACGTTCATCCGCACCCCCTCGGCACGGCGGGCTTCGAGGTGTTCGCGGAGGTGCTCGCGTTCGGCGGGCAGAATCACGTTTGCCGTCTCGTGTTGCATCTTTTCTTTCACGAGCGGCATCGCCACGCCCGGAAGATAGCTGCCGAAACTCTGAAAGCCCCTCAATAGCGTGCGGTCGATGGGGCTAAAGAACCGGGGTACCCCCTGCACGTCGAGAATGTGAATGAACTGATCGGCCGAGCGGGCTGCCGTGGTCGAACGAAACGTCTGGTCGGTCAGTTGCATGAGCGTCGTTTTGTCGGCCGGATTTTGGATCATCCGGTCAAGCTCGGCTTGCTGGCGTTTCTCGGCGGGCGTTTGTAATACGCGCGCGCGATCTTGCAGCTTCCGCGCGAGGTAGAGCGCGGCTTGCACGTCTTCGCTCTGCGCGAGCGTGTCGTCGAATCGAAAACCGGCGAGCAGCTTCGCGACTTGCTCGCGAACCGATTCGGAATTGGAGGGGGAGAGCGTGGGGGACATTCGACTCACCTAGCAGTACGGGTAATCCAACTGCCGAGAGTGTAGCCGGATTCGCAAGAATTCGGTACGCTTCCGATGAAGCTCCGAAGTGTTGCCACTTCGGCTACGGAAATGAGTGTAGCCGGATTCGCAAGAATTCGGGACGTTTCCGACGAAGCTCCGAAGTGTTGCCACTTCGGCTACGGAAGTGAGTGTAGCCGGATTCGCAAGAATTCGGGACGTTTCCGATAAAGCTCCGAAGTGTTGCCACTTTGGCTACGGAAGTGAGTGTAGCCGGATTCGCAAGAATTCGGTACGCTTCCGCTGAAGCTCCGAAGAGTTGCCACTTCGGCTACGGAAATCGGAAATCAGTTCGGCGGCGGACCGCCGCGTCGCGGCCGGCCATCGGAATCACTACCCGGTGGCGGCGGGGGTCCACCGGGGCCACCTGGTCCGCGACGATCGCCATCGGATCCTTCGCGGAATCCAAACCGGCGGTCGCGGTCGCCGAAGAAACCACGAAACAGTTCGGCGGCTTTGCCATCACCGAGGTTCGCGCCGGTGTACATTTCGCGAAGTTCGCGATTCATTTCATTTTCCGGGAGCGCGAGCAAACGACGCCGATCGTCGTCGGTGATTTGGTCGCCCTTAAAGAAGTCTTCGAGATTCTCGGTCGTTGGCTTCCACATCGCTTCGGCGGCCCAGCGGCCGAGCGTGTCGATTTGCATGTGAACGGGCAAGCGCCGCAATCGTTGTTGCGCTTCGTCGTCGATCAGCCCAAGCAGCCCGCTGACGAGTTCTGGAAAATAGACCAGATACTCGGGCGTCTTGTCGCGCTCGAATCGCTTGGCGAAAAATAGAATCACGAGTTTTTCGAATCCTTTGGCCGCCTTGCGCTCGGCGATGGTGTTGAGCGCGAGCTGCGCGTGTGCCGGCAGTATTTCTTTCAGGCGTTGGTAGTTTTGCACCAGACTTGGCTCGACCACGAGTAGTGGGACTCCCTCACGCAGTCGGCGAGCGTTCTCGGTCGATAGCTCCATCGCGCCGCGCCAGTATTCACGCTTCGCGAATTGCTCGAGGCTCTTGAGTCGTTCGGGCGTTTCGAGCGAACGCAAGCTCGCTTGGTCGGCGGCCGCGAGTCGGCTCGTCATGTTTGAATAGACGAGCATCGCTTCCCAAAGCTGCAGTGAATCGTCGCTGCTGCTGATTTCGTTATGCAATCGCTCGAGTTCGGCACGGCGCGGCGGAGGCGTTGCCTCGAAGCGGCTCGCTTCGGCGGCCAGTTCGTACTGTTCGTCGGTCGGCAGCGCCGCCACGAACTTGGCTCTCTCGTTGTAGCCAGCCGAGGTGAGGGCTGCGAGTCGCTCGGCTCGCACGGCCACCGACTCGTCGATTGAGTCGCCGAACTCGTCGGGAAGTGTGGCCCGCAACTGGCGTAAAAAATCAACGTCGAGCCGCTGATTGTAGGCGTCGAACTCAGCGATCAGCGGCAAATTGTTGTAGAGCGACCGGTTGGGATTTGGCACCACGACTCGGCTCAACACCAGCCCGGCAATCGTCGCGGCGATCGCGACCGCCACCCACCGCATGGTGCGACTGCGCTTGCGGGCGGGCATCATGAGCGTTTGCTGGTTGACTTCTTGCGCGGCTTCGACCGCCACCATTTCGATGGTGGTTTGCGTAAACGCGTCGTCGACCGTCGCCCGTGGCAAGACATCGAGCGCATTCCAAACGCGCTCGAACCGCTGCATGTCGGCCCGGCAATGCTGGTCGCGGGCGATTCGCGCTTCGATAGCCGCCTCGTCGTCGCCGGCAAGTTCGCCATCGAGATAAGCAACCAGCTCTTCGCGAAGCCGAGCGTCGGTGGGGGGAGGTGGCATAAGAGCGATGAATTAAAAAAAACAGGCGAGCCGGGTGGTGTCAGCCCCCGGAGTGGTTGGGAAGCGATGAATTAGGAACGTTGAGCGATGCAGAAAGAAATCAGTTTATCGCTCATCGCTTATCGTTCATCGCTAACTGTTCACTGTTTGTCCGCTTTCGATGTAAGGTTCGAGCACGTCGCGAAGGTTTTCGCGAGCGCGCGACAATAACGACTTAATGGCTTGGGGGGTCATGTCCATGATCTCGCCGATTTCGGCGTAGCTGAGTTGTTCAAACTTCGCAAGCAACACGGCCATCCGTTGGCGCTCGTTGAGTGATTCGATGGCGAGTTGCACAACTTGTTGAAGTTCGCTGCGGTCGAGTTGTCGGGTCGGCAACAGCCCGCTGGCGGCCAGCGCGTTGGCTTCGAGGAAATTCGCCGGGCCACTTTGGTTGGGGTTGTCGCTGGCGATGTTCACTTCCTTACGACGCGACAGCCCGCGCTTGGCGTTCGACGCGACATTGTTCGCGATCGTGAAGAGCCAAGTGCTAAACTTCGAGCCGGGTACATAACGATGCCGAGCGCGGTAGACTCGCAGGAACACGTCTTGAGTAAGGTCTTCGGCCAAGTCGCGTTTGCCGGTCAGGTGAGCGAGCAGCGATACAATGCGGTTTTGATAGCGTCGCATCAATTCCTCGAACGCGGCCGCATCGTCGTCGCGAACGCGAAGCATCAACCGCACGTCGGGGTCAGCGTGCGTGTAACGTTCGATGGTCGATTGGCTAACGCTCAACGCCGCAGGCTCGCGTGAGGGGTTTTTATTTCAAGTTCTCGTTTAGTGTAAGCCAGGCGGTGTCCGTGGGCCAATGTCCACGTCGTCATTCCCGCGAAGAGGCTGTGAATAAATGGGACTGGCTCTACGGCGCATTGGCTTTGGCCCGCCAAGTGGCATCATCCGTAGTGCCTTGTATCTTTCATTATTGGGAGCTGTTAGCACTAGAATAGAGGCGGCTCCGCCGAGTGAGCGTAGCGAACTCGGCGGAGCCGCTGCGTCGCGCGTACTCAGTTAGGTTCGGAGCCAGTCCCATTTTTTTACAACCTCGAAGGCGGGAATGACGGTGACAGTCTCGCGACCCCGCTACATAAACCCCGCCCTGCGGCGATGGTTTCGCGCGCATCGCGCGGCATTACTCGGCGGGACGCCAGTCGGTCAGGTGAATCTCGACCCGCGCCGCGCCGCGAAAGCGGTTAATGACCGGCTGATAGGCAATATCGAGCGGTCCGCTTATGTCGGCCAACTCGTCGGCCCAGTCGCCGTTGCCAAAGGCAACGCCGCGAAGTCGCATTCCGTCTTGCTCGAACTCGACGGCCAAATGTCGCCCGGTGCTCCCCATTCGCTTCGGCGGACTCGCCACGCGCACGCGCGTGCTGCAGAGCACCGGGCGATGATTGCCATTGCCGAACGGCGCAAGTCGCTCGATTTCGTGCAAGACTTGCCGTGTGAGCATCGCAAACGGCGCTTCGCCATCAATCGCGACTTCGGCATCGGCCGGCTGTCCGGCAACTTGCTCGGCAACGGCGGCGCAAAACTGCTCGCGGAACCGGTCGAGGTTGGCCTCGTTAATCCGCAGCCCGGCTGCGGCGGCGTGACCACCGTGGCTTTCGAGTTGATCGTCGCAAGCGGCAAACGCGCGATGCAGATCGACGCCGGCGATACCCCGCCCTGAACCCACGCCCGGCTTGATGCCCAGTTTGTCGAGCGCGACCAGCACTGTCGGGCGGTTGTATCGCTCGGCCAACTTGCCGGCCACGATACCGATGACGCCCGGGTGCCAATGACGATCGGCCAGCACCAGCGCGGGTTGTTGAGCCGGGTCGAACCGCTGTTTGATTTGTTTGCCGGCCGCGAGCATCACACTCCGCTCGATCGATTGGCGTTGTTCGTTCAGCTCGCCGATGTAAATGGCCAGTTCGGTCGCCCGCGCTGGGTCTTCGGTCGTGAGCAATTCAATCGCCAGCTCGGCTTGTCCCAAACGACCGGCCGCGTTGAGCCTGGGGGCAATGGTGAATCCAATGTCCTCGCCTTCGAGCAGCGGTTTCTTGTCGAGCTCAGTGACCCGCTTGAGTGCCGCGATGCCAACCGGCGGACACTGCGAAAGCCTCAGCAAACCATCGCGCACGAGCAACCGATTCTCGTCGACCAATGGCACGACATCGGCCACTGTTCCGATGGCGGCGAGCGCAATCGCTTCGAGCAAGAACTTGCGCATAGCGGGCTGCACGCGCTTCGCCCCGCTGGCTCGTTCGCAAAGCGCCCACGCGAGCTTAAACGCGACCGCCGCGCCGCAAAGTCCCGCGAAGGGATAGTTGTGTCCCGGAAGTTGCGGATGCACAATCGCCGCGGCTGCTGGCAAGCGGTCGGCAAATTGATGATGGTCGGTAACGATGAGAGTTAGGCCCAGTTCGCGCGCGCGATCGGCCTGCGTGACGCTAGCGATTCCACAGTCGACGGTCACGACAACTTGCACCCCGTCGTGGGCAAGTTGCTCGAGCGCGTCATTGTGCAGACCATAGCCCTCGTCCATCCGATGAGGAACATATGAGCGGGCGTTCGCGCCGAGCACGCGAAGGCATCGCAGCAGAATGGCCGAAGCCGTCATGCCGTCGGCGTCGTAGTCGCCATAGATGGCGATCGACTGGCGATCGCCAACGGCGGCAAAAATCAAATCGGCCGCTTGATTCACGCCGGGCAAATCACCCGGGTCGCGAAGGCCGGTTAACTTGGCGTCGAGAAACTCCCGTGCCGCATCGGGACAACTAATGCCACGCACCAACATGAGTTGTGCCAGCAGCGGCGGCAGCTTGGCTCGCCGCCCCAAATACTCGGCCCGCTCGGGGTCGAAAGCCGCAATTCGCCAACGTTTGGGCATCCGTGGCCCTTGCGGTCAGTGGGGGTGGAGGAGAGGGAGTCGAGTGCAAAAACTCCGGTGGCTGACGCCAACGGCTCGCCTGCCAGCTATTTCTTCTTCTCGGTGTGCATCGTGTGCTTGCGCAACCGGGGACAAAACTTCGAGAGCTTCAGCTTCTCGCCACCGGTCCGACGCCGGAGCGTGTAATTGTAATCGCCCGTCTCGTCACAGACGAGAAAGACGGTTTCGACCTTTTTCTTACGCTTGCCTGTACTGGCCATGAGAGTGCCTCAACCGCTAGGGATTTCGATAGCCCGGAAGTATAGCCGGCGGCGGCGGAGCAAGGAAGGGTGGTGCCAACGACTTTCGATATTCACGCGATTGCCCCCCTTCGACCCTCAGGCCCCGGGTCGGCGACAATCATAAAAGAGAGGGAGCAAGTCTGCCGACCACCCAGCATGTTGGGGGACACCTCGAGCGAAATCGGACAGACTTGCCCCCAGTACGGATTCAGTCTTCGTCGGTTTCGAGAGCCAAGACCACCGGTTCGGCGGGGAGCAGCACCGACAGTTGGGGGCGGGTGTCGATGCCGCTCACGAGCCGAGTGCGTTCGGCACGTAGCGATTCAATCACTTTCGGATCGACCGAGTAGCCGGGTGGTGATAACGCAAACGGGCGACGAGCAATCATGGGGTAGCTCTTGATGGTCGAAGGGCGAACGGCATTCACATACCGGCGGCCTGGCGATCTACGAGAGACCCATGGCTTTGCGTCTCCGTCTCGCGACGGATTTGCCTTGTTGCAGCAGCGAAGTGACAAGTGGTGGGATGAGACGAGGCAGACTCGCTGCCTACTCAACTAATAGGTCACGTTAGGTGGGCGTGCGAATTCGTTTTCGCGAGAATGCAAGAAAAGCGGTCAGCATTCAGCGATCAGCTTTCAGCCAGAGCAGCAGTTTCGCTGCTGTTTCGTTCGTGAAGCGAACGTGTCTGGCTGACCGCTGATTGCTGACCGCTTTTAGCCCACGAACTCGGGCACGACACGTTCGGGCAAGACGCCCGCCGCGTGGCCTTGGGCGAGGAATTCGGCAACCGCTTGGCGGCCGCGAGGGCCGAAGTCGAGCGTCCAGTCGTTGACATACATACCAACGAATTTGTCGGCCTTGGCGTTGTCGAGATCGCGGCCATACTGCAGCGCGTAGTCGAGTGCCGCTTCGCGGTGTTTGAGCCCATACGCAATGCTTTCATGAAGTAACCGCTGCACTTCGGCAATCGTCTCGGCACCGAGGTCTTTGCGAATCGCATTCGCGCCGAGCGGCAACGGCAAACCTGTCTCCGCTTTCCACCAGACACCCAGGTCGACGATCAGCGCTAGGTTTTGATCGCCATAGGTAAGCTGACCTTCGTGAATGATCAGTCCCGCGTCGATCCGCTGGCCGTCGTATTCACCGGCGACGACGGCCGGAATGATCTCGTCGAAAGGCACCAGCACATAGTCGAATTCGTGACCCAGCGCGAGTCGCAGCGAGAGCATCGCGCTCGTCAGCTTGCCCGGCACGGCAATCGTCCCCTTGCCGACTTCGGCCAGCGGTCGTTTTTCTTTGGCGACGACCATCGGGCCATAGCCATCGCCCATACTTGCGCCGCAAGTACAGAGCATGTACTTGTCTTGCAAAAAAGCGTAGGCGTGAATGCTCACGGCCGTCAGTTCGAGTTGGCCACTAAACGCCCGCTGGTTAAGGGTCTCGATGTCGACGAGCTCGTGGGTGAACTCGAGGTCGCCCGTGTCGATTTTGTTTTTCGCGAGGGCGTAAAACATAAAAGCGTCGTCGGGGTCGGGGCTGTGCCCGACGCGGATGAGTTGTTTGGTGAGAGACATGCAAGGCTCGGGTGTGCTAAGAGTCTGTTTTGGATGCGACCGATAGAATAACCAATCGGCCAACGGGCTTCGAGGTGCTAACCGCAGCGTCGGCCTCGTGGTTCACTGCCCAAGCCACTCGATCAGCGACTTTCCGATCGGCCGCTAAAGGACTTCCCGATAGACAAAGCGCACTAGGCAGTCTAAGCCAAACACGGCAATGGTAAGGGAAGGCTGGTCAACAACTTCCTAACTTCGATTGCGATATTTTTCACAAACGACCGGTTGCCATTTGAAAATCGGGGAGCTAAGGAAAAACCGCCACGACGCGGCGAGCGCCACGAGCACAGCGAAAAAGCTCACCAAAGTATCCTGCTTATTGACACCCTTGCGTCAGAAACTCGACGCTACCAATGCTGTTTTCAATGGCAAAACAGCCATCTCTTGATTTTTCGAGGCAAGTGCGCGCGAGGATCAATCGACTTGGCAGTTCGCTGCTGGTTCTGATCGAGAGCGGTCGCGCCAAGTCCGCCGTGTACTTGGCGCTCGTTGCGTCGTGGCGGTTAATTGAACAATGACCGGGTGAAAATGTCGGGGCAGTTTGCGAAATCGGGAAGTTAATTCGCGGGCGATCCTAAGTGACAGACGAGTCGCTCGAGGGAACAACCTCGCCCCTCACGATGTCTTCAACCGTCTGTCTCGCGCGAACGAGCTTTGCCGTGCCCGCTTCGATCAGCACCTCGGCTACCAAAGGTTTGCTGTTGTAGTTGCTCGCCATCACGTAGCCATAAGCTCCGGCGCAGCCAATCACCAGCAGGTCGCCTACTTCGGCTGTGGGCAAGTCGCGATGGGCAACGAACCCTCCTTCTTCTTGCGTGAAGATGTCGCCCGACTCACAAAGCGGACCACCGACGACCACTGAACTCGTCGCACGGTTCGCTTCGCCATCGGCCGGACAAAGGGCCATCGGATGGTAGCTGCCGTACATGATGGGACGCGCGAGATTATTGAAACCGGCGTCGACCAACACGAAGTTGTTCTCACCCATCGACTTGGTCGCGCGTACTTCGGTCACCAGGTAACCACTCTCGGCTGTGAGGTACCGCCCCGGTTCGATTTCGAGCGAAACCGCATGACCAAACTCAGTCGCCAAGCGCTCGCGAGTCCCATTCCACAATTCGTAGTACCCACCAATATCAACCCGAGGTTCGTCGCCCCGGTAGGGAGTCGGCAGTCCACCACCGGCCGAGATTGTGTCGATCGACGGACCGATCGTGAGGCACGCCCGTTCCATCGCACCACAGACTTGGCTCAAGTGTTCGAGATCGGTTCCCGAGCCGATGTGCATGTGCAGGCCCGTGATGCGAAGGTCGTGTTTGGCGGCTCGATCTTTGCACTCGTCGAGTTGTGTGTGCCAGATGCCGTGCTTCGACTGCTGGCCCCCGGTGTTGGTTTTTTGCGAATGACCATGACCAAAACCGGGATTGATTCGCAGCGTGATTCCACGGCCGGGGCAATGTCGCCCATATTGCGAGATCATATCGGGCGAGCCACAGTTGACTGGCAGGTCGTGTCGAACTACCGCGGCCAGCGATTCGCGGTCGAAGATGTCGGCCGTGTAGACGATCGGCGGATGTTCGCCACCATTCGCTTGGTGCTGCGTTGGCTCGTAGCCGGAAAGCAGCGCGCGATGAATTTCGCCCGCACTCACGGCATCGACCACAACGCCATGCCGTCGGCAGAGGTCGAGAACCGACAGGTTCGAGCAGGCTTTTTGAGCAAAGCGAACGACATCGAAGGGTGCCAAATCGCGGATCCGCTCGACGATCTTGGCAGCGTCATAAACGTAGAGCGGCGTGCCGAACTGGAAGGCCAGTTCGAGCAGCGAGTGGTCGGCGACATGAGTGAGGATTGTCGGGAACATGCAAAGACTTTTCAGAGGCGGTATCGATGACAGCAACATATCACGGACGAACGCTTTTTTTAAGGAGATCGGGGGGATGCACTGGGGGTAGGGGGATCGACTCCGCCACAGTCGGAGCGACTTTCGCAATGCAAGTCTAGTAATAGGATTTTCAAAGTGAGACATTTTCGGCGACTCACGCCGCGATTACTTCTCAACCAACACCTCCCGAACGTCATCCCCACGATCGTCCTTTATCATTCTCATCTCCATTCTGTTCGTTTGCCTAATCACCATGATCAAAGACCACCAAACAAAACAAGGCGGCGCGAAGTCGAGGCCTCGCGCCGCCAGAGAGTGACATCGATGGTTGACGGACGTTTAGAAACCGGCACCCGCACCGGCGCGGCGAGCCTCTTGGCCGGCGGCACCGACCGCTTCGAGCACGCCCGCTTCGACTTCGAGCCGGTATTTGACGCCGTTCTCGATTTCGACGCCCGTGATGCGAACGTGGGTGGCGTTCTCGGAGTTAAGCGAGAGTTTCTCTGCCATCATTTCCATCATCGGTTGCTGTGGGCCATCGTCGAAGGCCGCAGCCACTTTAGTGAAAGCCTCAACCGACAACACCATCTCGAATGGTTTGACGGTCGTTTCGCCGGCAGCAGCCGAATCGGCAATTGCCGTCTTCAGGGCGTCGAGTTGATCGCGACCAGCCGCGAGGTAAAGGCTGTCGTTCGTCGCGCCGATGGTGACTTCGAGCGAATCGCCAAACAGTCGCTGGGCGTTTCCTTCGTCGGCCGGAACGGGAATGGTCACATGATGGAGTCGCACACCTTGATAGGTTTCGGCATCGAAATCAAACGTCGGCGAATCAGGCTCACTTTCGATCATCGCAGCGAGCTTCTTGAGCGATGTTTCGATTTTGGCCGTTTCGAGAACGTGAGCACCCAAGACCATCGTAAAGGCATCGGGATCAACATTGACACTGGCGGCAGCGTCGATCTTGCCAGACAGCAGCGTGGCTTGGACAGCGTCGAGCACATCGCCCGCGACTTCCTTCAGCACTTCGCGAGCTTCTTCGTTTGGCAAGTCGTCGGAGTTGTCAATTTCCTTGTTGAGTTGAACGCGAGCTTGATCCATCATCTGCTCGAATTGCTCGCGTTGGTTAGCGATTGCTTCGGGGTTTTGCTCCTGCGCCACGATCATCGACATGGCCGGGTCGTCCTTCACGAAACCGGTGAAGCGACTGGTTGCCTCGCCGGTTGTTTTGCTCATCCGAGCCAGTTCCGAGCCGGGAGTCATCGTATAGGTCACTTCGAGCGAGGTGTCGCCTTCGGTTTCGTCAACGGTCCAGCCGATCGTGACTTCGTCGGAGTCGTTAATGATTTGCACAATCTGTTCGACCTGCTTGGTGACGAGTTGCTTCCGCAACTCAAATGCCTCGTCAGTTTCTTCGGGGTCGCGCTCCAGTCCATCTTCCATCCCTTGCTGAAGCTGAGTGATGGCGATTTGGCGGTACATGTCGGGAACGTTTTGGGCCATCACTTTGACGGCAACGTCGTACTCACCAGTCAACTCGCCAAACAACTTCGACGGATCGGCCGGAGCGTTGCCGAGCATTTCCATATTCTGGCCAACAAAAGCCCATTTGCCGCCGTTTTTGACGTAAATGCTCTGTTGCGGCAGTTCGATTTCTTGGATACCGTCGCCCGCGTCGCTGACGATCATGCCCGCGTTCTGTACGGTCGTCATCAGCGCGTCGAGGTCGGTCACAGGCAAACAGATAACTGGCGCGAAGTCGAAACCATCGGTCTGGACCACGGCTCCCCAAGCGGTTCCCTTGTCGAGACCGTTAAGGCCTTGGCCTTGGGTGAACAGTTTGAGCAGGTTCTCGAGTTGCTGGCCCGACTTGACCTGGCCACCGAGGTTGCCGAGAAAGTCGATGTCGCCAATCAGGCCACTGTACTTTTGGATGGCAACAACGGCGACTGTCTTCGGGCCGTCGGTTTGAGCCTTTGCGGCTGGTGTGGCCACGGCAACCAATGCCGCCAGAGTCAAAGCAATGCTCGCTGTGCGAGCGCGAAGCGGGGGAAATGGCACGATCAGATTCTCCTAATTCAGGTAATGAAAGCTAGTTTTCGTCGCGAAACTTGCAAAGAGTTTCGGACATAACCTTCCGGCGTTGTCTGCGGCCCCGAAGGTCTAGGCGAACTTCGCTGACGGCCAGCGAATGGCACTCGCGTCAAGCAAATCTACCCGCCAGTAGCGGGCATGGTTTTAGCAGGGGGGGAAATGCAAAGATATTTTCGCGAGCGACCGCTACCGCTCGCGATAGGTGATGCGCCCCTTCGTGAGGTCGTAAGGCGTCAATTCGACGCGGACTTTATCGCCCGGCACAATACGAATGAAGTTCTTTCGCATCCGCCCGGCCACATGGGCCATGACGATGTGTCCTCCTTCGATTTCGACGCGAAACCGCGTATTGGCCAGTGCCTGAGTGACAACACCCTCGACTTCTAGTGCCTCTTCTTTTTCCTTTGCCATAAAATAATGATCGCTTAAGCTAGCAACATTCCCCTGAGGTCAATGCCCGTGGTTTCGATAACCGGCAACGCGTTGGACGAGCAAGCCACGCCCCGAGTTTTCACAAGTTTACCACCTTATCGGACACAAAGTCTAGTGATTTAACCAGTTATGACGAACCAGCGACGACCGGGCTTTGCCCCCTCACAGTGACAAAGGCCAACAAAATCGGCCTACTGGGGTTGCGAGAAGTGATACAATCGGCGATTTCTGCCCAGTTTCGTCGACCTTCGCGAAGAATTAATGGGCCTCTTTTCCCCCAGGTTACGGTACACTTAGCTAGTTGTGAGCACCAGCGAATACAGCAGCGAAACATCTTCCCAGGCCACTTCGACCGTGGATCCTGACGAGATCAGCCGCGCCAAACGCGAAATCCAGGGAATCGTCCAACAGATTGCCGACCTGTCGCGATCGGACGTTACCGTCGAGCAATTCTACGAAGAGTTCCTCGGCAAGGTTGTTTCAGCACTGGCCGCCTCGGGGGGTGCCGTCTGGGGCATCGGTGGCGGCGCGCTCCAACTCATCTACCAAATCAACCTCCGGCAGACCGGGCTGCTCGAAGACCCGCTCGGCCAAGAGAAGCATGGCCGCTTGCTGCAACAGGTACTGCAGTCCCCCGAAGGAGCCATCGTGCCGCCGCACTCGGGCTACGGCGGGAGCCACCTCGACGCCGAACATGCGCCCGCGAACACAACCGAGTTCTTACTCGTGTTGGCCGCCGTCGCGAACGACCAAGGCCCCCAGGCAATCGTCGAAGTCTTCCAAAGGCCCGGTGCCCGCGCCGCAACGCAGGCGGGCTACAAACGATTCTTGCTACAGACGTGTGAATTGGCGGGCGACTTTCTCCGCTCGCGAAGGCTCGCCCATCTCACCGAGAAACAATCGCTCTGGGAGCAACTCGAGTCGTTCACGCGCACCGCGCACGAAACGCTCGACACCCGCGCGGCCGCGTACACGATCGCCAACGAAGGGCGGCGACTCATAGGCTGCGACCGCGTGAGCGTTGCCCTCATGCACGGCAATCGCGTCACTATTGAAGCAGTCAGCGGACAAGACACTTTTGACAAACGGGCCAACGTCGTCACGCTGCTGCGCCGACTCGCCAAGGCAGTCTGCAAGACGGCCGACGAAGTTTGGTACACGGGCGACGCGACCGACCTCGCGCCGCAAGTCGAAAAAGCGATCGACGCCTATGTCGACGAGTCGCACACCAAACAGATGGCGGTTTTGCCGCTGTTTCCTCCCGAAGCAGTCGACGAAGGCCCGGCCGCCAATAAACCGAAGCGGAAGAAGGTCATCGGCGCATTGATCGTCGAACAGATGGTCGACACGACGCCGAGCGAAGGCTACCGCCAGCGCGTGGCGGTCGTGCAGAGCCACAGCGCCACGGCGATTGCCAACGCGCTCGAGCACAACAGCCTATTCTTGATGCCGGTCTGGAAGACCCTCGGCAAAGCGACTTCGCTGTTTCGGGGCCGGACACTACCGAAAACAGTCGCTGTCGTTGCCGGTGTCGCGGCGCTCGTGTGGGCGGGGCTGTTTTGGCAATGGGATTTCAACCTACAAGGCGAAGGCCGACTAAAGCCCGATGTGCTGCGTCACGTCTTTGCCAGAATGCCGGGCGAAGTCGATCAGGTGTTCGTCCAACACAACTCGCTGGTTAAGCAAGGCGACCCGCTCGTCAAACAACGCAGCCTGCCGCTCGAAAAAGAACTGCAAGCGCTACTCGGTGCGATGGCCGAAACCAACTCCGAGCTGCGAAGCGTCGAGCGCCAGTTGGTCGAGACGAGTGAACTTTCGTCGGTCGACGAAGCGCAACTTGCCGCCCGGGCATCGGAAATTCGTGTCAAACTTTCGTCGATGCAGAGCGAAATCGAGAAAGTCGAACAGATGCAAGCATTGCTGGTCGTCACCAGCCCCATCGATGGCATTGTCATCACCTGGAAGAATCAGATCGAGCAACTCAATGGTCGCCCTGTGCAAGAAGGGCAATCGTTGCTCGAAGTCGCCGACCCAGCGCGCGAATGGTATCTCGAAGTGCTGATGCCCGAGAAGCAAATGCGGCACGTCGGCCGCGCGTGGAGCGAAGCCAACGTCGAAGGCAAACCGCTCACGGTGAAGTTCTTCCTGGCAACTAACCCCGACGTACAGTTCACCGGCACTGTCGACACGATCGACAACGCCGCCCAAGCGCGTGGCGAAGATGGCAATACCGTGAAGCTCGATGTCCGCTTTGCCGATGGCGAGTTGCGGAGGCTTCGCGAGTTGCTCGGCGGCGATCCAAAAGTCGGCGGCGAAGCGACCGTGAAAGTTTTCTGCGGCACCGAACCGGTCGGTTATGTGTTGCTGCACGACCTGATCGATTTCCTTCAAGCAAAATTGATTTTCCCGTGGTTCTAATCGTCGAACGGGTCTCCGACCCGTTCTTGTTTTATAGTTTGGACGGGGCCAGCGCCCCGTCCTACGAAGGATGCCCCTCTCATGCGAACACTCACATTACTCGTCGCCTTGACTTTGCCCGCCATTGCCCAAGCTCAGCTCGAAAGCAGCAGTGGCGAACCGGTGATTGAAAAGTGTGCGATCAAGTTCGTCGATGAGATTGAACTGCCGGCCCCCGAGCCCGGCATGTTGATCTTTCTCGGCGTGAAGGAGGGAGCGAGGGTCGAGAAAAATGATGAAATCGCCCGCATCGACGATCGCGAAGTGCAAGTCGAGAAGCTAATTTCGACGCAGAAATTTAACGCAGCGGTGGCTCGCTTCAAAGACGATATCGACGAACGATACGCCCGCAAGGCGGCCGAGGTCGCTCAGGCCGAGTACGAAGAAAAGCTCGAGCTGAGCAATGGCGAAATTGCTGGCGTTGTGGCCGCCTCCGAAGTCCGCAAATCAAAGCTCGATTGGGAACGATCGAAGCTGGCGATCGACAAAGCGATCAAAGACAAAGAACTCGCCAAGTACGATGCGCTGGTCGCCCAAGCCGAGATGAAAGCGGCCGACATGGCGATCGAGAAGCGACTCGTCCGGGCTCCGTTCGATGGCGAAGTTCGACGTGTGGTGACCAACGAATCCGAATGGGTCAGCCCAGGCGATCCAATTCTCGAACTGGTTCGCTACGATATTTTAAAGGTCGATGGCTATCTCGACTTGGCTCAGTTCGATCCACGCGAAGTTGCCGGCCGCGAGGTGACGATCACCTTCGAAGTCGGTCGCGGCGAACAGGCCCAAGCCACCGGCCGCGTTGTGCTGGTCGAACAACAAGTCAAACAGAGCGATCGCGCTCGTTACATGGTGCGGGCCGAGATTCCCAATCGCCAAGTCGATGGCCGTTGGTTGATTCTGCCGGGCCTACAAGCGACCATGCAAATCCACCTCGATCGCCCTGCCGTCAACGTCAGTCGCAGCCGCGCGAACGAATGAGCGATAGTCGTTAATCGCTTCGCGATCAAACGATGGTTCGCGGAGCGAACCACAACTAGCAACGCCACGAGTTAACAACCAAGAAAACCCCTGCCGTGGCAAGTCTTGCCGATAGTTTGGTCAGCAGTTCGTCGCGCCCGCTCAGGGTCCGCGTGCGACCCGACCTTGCCGCAAAGCGTCAGCGATATCAGGGGCGTGCTTATTGGGTGGTGAAAGACCCCGTCGGGCTGCAATACTATCGCTTCGAAGAAGAAGAGTTCGCCATCTTGCAGATGCTTGATGGCCATGCGAGCCTCGAAGAGATCGCCCTTGATTTTGAGCGCGAGTTTCCGCCGCAGACGATTCGCCCCGAAGAGCTGTTGCAGTTTATCGGCATGTTGCACCGCAGCGGGCTGGTCATCACCGACTCGCCCGGCCAAGGGGTCGAACTGAAGAAGCTTGGCGACGAAAAGCGTCACAAACAGTTCGTGGGATCCATCAGCAACGTGCTGTCGGTTCGCTTCAAAGGAATCGACCCCGACCGCCTGCTGACCTGGCTACACGGCTATTTCGGTTGGTTTTTTTCGAAGACCTGTACGATTTTGAGCCTGACGCTCGCGCTCTCGGCCGTTGCGTTAATTCTGGTTCAATTCGATGTCTTTCAGTCAAAATTGCCATCGTTCGAGGCGTTCTTCAGCGGGCGAAGTTGGGAGATGTGGCTCTTGCTCGGCGCTGTGCTCGGGGGCACAAAAATTCTCCATGAATTTGGCCACGGGCTCTCGTGCAAGCACTTTGGTGGCGAATGCCACGAAATGGGGGTGATGCTGTTGGTGCTGACGCCCTGCCTCTATTGCAACGTGTCGGATAGCTGGATGCTGCCGAACCGATGGCATCGCGCGGCTATCGGCGCAGCCGGCATGTACGTCGAAGTTGTACTGGCCGCGATTTGCACCTACATCTGGTGGTTCACCGACGACGATACGTTGCTCAATCAGGTTTGTCTGAACATTATGTTCGTCAGCAGCGTCAGTACGATTCTGTTCAATGCCAACCCGCTGCTGCGATACGACGGATACTATATTCTCAGCGACATTCTCGAGATCCCCAACCTGCGGCAAAAGTCGTCGAGCATTTTAAGCCGCAAGCTGGGGAAGTGGTGCCTCGGCATCGAGCCACAGGACGACCCATTCTTGCCGACGCGGAATCAGGGCCTGTTCGCGCTCTATGCCGTGTCGGCCGCCGTCTATCGTTGGGTAGTGGTGCTGTCGATTTTGTATTTTCTCAATTCGATCTTTGAGCCCTATGGACTTAAGGTGTTGGGGCAAGTCATCGCGCTGGCATCCGTCTATGGACTGGTGATTCAACCACTGGTAACGCTTTATAAGTATTTTAAAGTTCCTGGGAGACTCGGCAAAGTGAAACGCGTGCGGCTGGCGGCCACGGTTTGTTTGATCATCGCGGTTGTGGTGGGGGTCGGCGCGATTCCGCTCCCCGCTCATGTCTTCGCCCACCTTGTGGTGCAGCCGCGCAATGCCGAAAGCGTTTACATCCGCGTGCCGGGCCGACTCGACTCGCTCGGCGAAGGAATCGCGGCGGGAGCCATCGTCGACAAAGGGCAACTTCTTGCCCAGCTTCGCAGCGAAGACCTCGAGCGAAAGATCACCCAAACCGAAGGGCAAATCGCGGTGGCCAAACAGCGGCTCGCCGGTTTGAGGCAACTAACTTATAGCGACGACGAAGATGCCGCCGCCGATGCACGGGGGCGGATTGAACAAGTGATGTCGACGATCGCGAGCAACGAGAAGCAACTTAGCCAGCTTAGTGAAGACCGCGAACTGCTCACGCTCCGCGCTCCGCGGGCGGGAGTCGTTGTACCGCCCGATGTGGTGACCAGCCCCCAGCGCGACGATGTTGACCTGAAGACTTGGAACGGCACGCCACTCGATCCCGAGAATCTCGGCGCGTGGCTCGACAAACAGACGGCTGGTGGCGACACGACAAGGTTTTGTTGGGTTGCCGACCCCAATCTCTTTGAGGCGAGACTTGTGATCGCTCAGGACGACATCGAGTTCGTCCGTGGCGGTCAGCCCGTGAGCATTATTCTGAACCAAGCCCCCGATGTTCGCTACCAAAGTAAAATCCCTAACGATGGTGTTTCGCCGGTTGAGATCGACGTCGCCCCGCCACGACTGTCGAGCGCTTCTGGGGGACCACTCGCCACCCAGCCCGACGCTGCTGGCGTACCAAGACCCCTCTCGCCCCACTTCGACGCGCTAGTGCCGCTGCCCAAAGATGGGCGACTAAGAGTCGGACTCGTTGGTACCGCGAAGATCGCCATCGAACCGCGCACGCTATGGCAACGCTTGTCTCGTTACGTGCTGAAGACATTTAACTTCGACCTTTAGTAGCGGTCAGCCTTTCAAAAACGATCCGCAAGACCCGTCATTCCCGCCTGCGAGGTTGTGAATAAATGGGATAGGCACTACGGATGATGCCACTTGGCGGGCCAAAGCCAATGCGCCGTAGAGCCAGTCCCATTTATTCACAGCCTCTACGCGGGAATGACGGATGCTTCGCTCTCACAAGAAAAAATCAGCTGATAGCTGAAAGCTGACCGCTGAAAGCTCTCAGTCGGGCTTGTCACGCGAGCACGATTCCGCGATTCTCCGCGCGTGAAATCTCCCGAGACTATTCGCGGCGCGACTTTCTTGTTCGGAACCGGCTCGATGCAACGCTCGGTGATTATTCGCGTGCTAGCACTACTGGCCCTGACCGGCGGTTGCTCGCAATGGGGACCGCCACCGGTGGCGCAAGAAACCCCGATCGTGATCGTACCGGTCGATGGGTGCCCTCCCTGCCCGCCCGATGGAATGGTTTTCTGCGGTCCGCCGATGGAAGGGCAACCAGTGGGTCAGCCGATGATGCTGATGCCGGGAGGCATCCCGCCTTTCCCGCCTTCGGTGACCACAGCACCGCCGGTGATGCCGGCCGTTTTGCCACCGACAGCCGGACCGCTCAATATCGGACTTCCTAGCGACGCGCTCGGTATTCCGGGCGAAGTGGCCGCGGGCACAATCTTGCCTAACCCGCTCCGTGTGCCGGTCAGCAATCACGAGTATGCATGGGACCAAATCGCCCAGGTCGTCGCCAATTACTTTCCGATTCAGCGCGAAGAACGAGTTCGCATCGAGGGCGATGTCTGGAGCGAAGGCCGCATCGAAACACCCTATCGCAATGGCGCGAACGTCTTGGAGCCGTGGCGTGGCGATTCGGTCGGCGCATTCAACCTGTGGCAATCGACCTTACAGACGATCCGCCGCAAGTCGCTCGTGCGGGTTGTGCCCGAGGGAAACAACTATGCCATCGAGGTGCAAGTGCTGAAGGAACTCGAAGACCTACCACAGCCCGAACGCGCGAACGCGGGCAGCGCCAGTCTGCGCACCGACACGTCGCTCCCCAGCGCCACCCGCCCCGAAATCAGCCGCACCCGTAGCAGCCCCTACTGGATTCCGCTCGGTCGCGATGCGGCATTGGAGCAGAAGATGTTGGCGGAGATGCAAGGACGGTTGGGGGTGGCCCCGGAGGTTCGGACGACGGTGGGTGGGTTTTAGAATCACGACGGGCATTCATCCAGATTACTACCCCCCCTCGTCAATCACCCGCTCAAGCGCTTGCCGTACCTGCAGCAACCGCTCATCACTCGTCGGTTTCGTACCATCCCGTTCCGAGACGTAGAACACGTCGACCACTTGGTCGAGGTAGGTGCCGATTTTTGCGAAGCGAATGTTGAGCGTGAGTTCGTGTAGTGCGTGTGCTAGGTGGTAGAGCAGCCCGATGCGGTCGAACGTGAAGACTTCGACGATCGCGCAGTCGGCGGAGAGACTCGTATCGATGCGGACTTCGTTGGGGAGTTGGCTGAGTGCGGCGGTCGCCTCCTTCTGGTCGCGTCCCCAGATTCGGCGGAACTTCGGCGGCTCGTCGCTGTCGATCGATTCGACCATCCGGCGGCTGATGTCGGCAATCCGCGCGGAGTCGCTTGTGGTGGTCGACTCGGTGTCGTCGACGACATAGCGCAACAGCAAAAGGTCGCGGGCGAGACCGACCGTTTCGGCCGCCAGAATGCGCATGCCGCGGCTGGCGAGCACGCCCGCCATTTTTGAGAAGATACCTCGACCGGTTCCTTGATCGATACCCGCGATAAACTCGACCGTGTTGTCATCGGGGTGGTAGTTTCCCCACGCCGATGCTTGGCGGTCGGTGACGGGTCGCAGGCGGGTGAGTGTGAGGGCAATATCTCGGGGTGAATGGGCGGTGAGAAACGATTCGGTCAGCTCGTTGAACTGTTCGGAATACCAAGCATCGCTGTGGTTGTCGACGGGAAGTTCTTTCCACACGGCACGACGGATTTCGGCGCGGCGCGACTCTTCGAAGAACGCACGCTCTGGTTGCATTGCGTCTTCGATTTTTTGCCGCAGGTCACTCAGCATACTGACTTTCCAAGCGTTCAAGACGCCTGGTCCAACGGCTGCGAGGTCGGCACAGGTGAACAGGTAGAGCAGGTCGAGTCGTTCGAGCGTACCGATCTCCTTAGTGAAACTTTCGATCAACTCGCTGTCGCTCGTGTCGCGGCGGAAAGCGGCGTGAGCGAGAATCAGGTGTTTGCGAACGAGAAACTTGAGCGTCTCGCGTTCCGAGAGTTCAAGCAGCAAACGATCGGACACTTCGTCCGCAATTCTTTCACCGATTTCTGAGTGGTCTTCCTCGAATCCTTTGCCCAGGTCGTGGATCAACAACGAAAGATGCAGCAACATTTTGTTCTTTACCCGCCGATAACGATCGCTGGCAAAGTCGTTGCGACTGGCGAGCCGGGTGGCTTCTTCGACGGCGCGAATGCAGTGCTCGTCGACTGTGTATTTGTGGTATTGATTGAATTGCAACAGTCCACGAGCACGAGAGAACTGTGTGATGATTTTCTCTAGCACGCCAAGGTCACGTAGTCGCCTCAGCGAGTCGCCTAACTGCGTCGGGTTTTCGAGCAGACTACAAAACCGCCCGACGATGGAAGATGTCAACTCGCTCGGGTAGTTGGGAGCCGCGCGATAGACCATATACCACGTTTCTTGCGAGATGCGTCGGTCGTGTAGGCGAGCGAGGTCGACGAGCCGAATCACCTCTTCGAGCCGCGACTTGAGTTTGGTGGCACCGACCGGCGTGACGGAAATCTCCTGAGTTCCAATGCGGTAGTCGTTGGCAATGGTGAGGCTCAGCACCGGTTCAAAAACCTGCCGAACGGCGCTGACTGGCGAGGTGAGATCAATCAGCCGATTGGCGAGAAACGACACGTGCGTCGAATGGCGAAAGTACTCGCGCATGAATTGCTCGACCGGCAGCAGACCCTCGCGTCCGGAGAAGCCCATCGCTTCGGCGACTTGCAGTTGCACCGAGCGGGTCATCAGGTCGGACCCCTGCGACGCCGAGAAGTGCATGTGGTTGCGGACTTGCAGCAAAAAGTCGCGAGCGCTGCGAAGCCGATGATGGTCGAACCGCGAGATCACTCCCTTGGCTAGCAAGCGGTCGGGGTCGGCGAGTCCCGTCTTGGCGAACCACAGCCACCGCAGCAAGTGGGTATCGCGAAGTCCTCCTCGCGAGCGTTTGATATTGGGTTCGAGCAAATAGACGGTTTCGCCGAACTTGAGACGTTCGTTCTTACGCGCTTGCACAAACTCTTTGCACAAGACGCCCTGCCGGCGGTCGACCATACCACAAAAGTTTTTCCAAAAACTTTCGTACAGCGACTGCGAGCCGATCACGTTTCGCGATTCGATAAGCGACGAACAAATCACGGCATCGGTGCGGGCCATGTTGACCGCGTCGACGGGCGTTCGCAAGCTGTGGCCGAGTTGCAGCCCGCTGTCAAAAATGTCTTGCGTCAGACGGGCGGCGAACTCGGAAACGGCGCTCGGCTGCCTGCCGTCGTGCAACACCATTAAGTCGATGTCGGAGCAGGGAGCGAGGTGGCGGCGACCGTAACCGCCGTGAGCGACTAGCGAAACGCTGCCGCGAACTTTGTCGGCGAGCGAGCCCTCGAAATCATGGAGCGCCAACTCGAACAACTGCACCAACACGGTGTCGACCATCGTGGTGAGTCGTGCGCAGACCTGTACGCTTGGCAAGCCTTGAAAGTGGCGACGCTCGATGTCGGCACGCGTATCGGCCAATTGCTCGCGGGCGGCAAGCACACTGGGGCGTATTCGAGTACCACCGGGCATTGGCGACAAGCGGGAAAAAAGGGCGAGCCGGAAGCGTCAGCGCCCGGAGTAAAGTCACAGCATCAACTTCGGCGACGAGACGTAGCTCGTCGGCTAGAAAGAGTTCGATGAGGGCGCAAGGCTACAGCGCTTCGCTCCCTGTTTCGCCGGTGCGAATGCGGATGGTTTCTTGAAGCTCGCTGATGAAAATCTTGCCGTCACCAATTTGGCCGGTCTGAGCCGCTTTGACGATGGTGTCGACGGCTCCTTGCAGGAATTCGTCGGACACCGCGATTTCGATTTTTACCTTGGGAACAAAGTCGACCGAGTATTCGGTACCACGGTACATTTCGGTGTGGCCTTTTTGGCGACCGAAGCCCCGTACTTCGATGATCGTCATGCCAACGATCCCCTGTTCGCTCAGCGCGTTCTTGACGTCTTCGAGCTTGTAGTGCCTGACGATGGCTTCAATTTTCTTCATGGTCGATGACTCCGAGACCGAAGCCGCCGCAAGCTTGGCTCGCCGGGCGGATTCTATTAAATGGTGGGCGGTCGTTGGCTGCTGCTATCCAAGAATATAACCTTCTTCACCGTGATCGGCGATATCGAGACCGACTCGTTCGCCACGATCGTCGATTCGCAATCCGATCACCGCATCGATTAGCTTGAGCAGTAAGAAGGTCACTACGATGCTGTAAATCCAAGTGACGGCAGTTGCGACGAGTTGTCCGGTCATGACCGAGCCCCCTTCGATCAGCCCCAAAGGCTTGCCATCGGCGATGTTCCAACAGGCCCGCGTGGCAAACACGCCGGTGAGAATCGCCCCCAACGTGCCCCCGACGCCGTGCACTCCAAAGGCATCGAGGGCATCGTCGTAGCCCAGTTTCGACTTGACTCCGCAGGCAATGGCACAAACGACACCCGCGATTGCGCCCATCGCGAGGGCCGGCATTGGGTTCACAAACCCAGCGGCCGGTGTGATGCAGACGAGACCGGCGACAGCCCCAGAAGCCGCTCCCAATACGCTCGGCTTGCCGCGCGTAATCCATTCATAGCTGGCCCACGCGACCGCGCCGGCAGCGGCCGAAAAGTGAGTCACCGCGAACGCACTGGCGGTGAGGTGATCGCTGAGCAGTTCGCTGCCTGCGTTGAAACCGAACCAACCAACCCACAACATGCCGGCACCAATCGCCGTGTAGGTAAGGTTGTGGGGTCGCATGTCGTCGTTGCCCCAGCCGGCCCGTCGACCGATGAGCAGTGCGCAGACCAGCGCCGAGATTCCCGAGCTGATGTGGACGACTGTTCCCCCCGCGAAGTCGAGAGCGCCGCCTCCCCACGAAGTCGATTTGACGTCGGGGTTGTCGTAGGCCGCCCCGTCGAACGCCAAGATGCCGCCGTCCCACACCCAGTGACAAAGGGGACAATAAACAAGCGTTCCCCAGAGAATACTGAACAGCACCATGGCGCTGAATTTCATCCTCTCGGCAAACGCGCCGCAAATCAGCGCAGGCGTGATGATAAAAAACATGCCCTGAAACAACATATGCGTAAGCCGTGGAATCGCTGACCCCGTCGTGTCGTCGACGACGAACATCGGCTCGATCGGTGTGCCGGTCGAATCGTCCCACCCGCGGGCGACATCCTGCATGAAGACATAGTCGCCGTTGCCGATCCACAGATTCTCGCCGTTGTCGTTGCCCCCGAATGCGAGCGAATAGCCATAAAGGGCCCATAACACAGTCATCAATCCCATCAGAAAAAGACACTGCATGATGACGCTCAACACGTTCTTGCGGCGAACGAGCCCGCCATAGAACATCGCCAGTCCAGGAGCCGTCATGAACAGCACCAATGCCGACGAAGTGAGCATCCATGCATTGTGCGCCGCGAGTCGCGCTTCACTGGCGACCGCCATCGCATCATCTTGTGCCGAAGCCACCGGTGTAGAGCTGGCAACCGCGATCGCCGCAATAACGGCCAGTCCGCAAACTTTGCGCAATCGATCAAGAGACATTGAAATTCACCTTCCGCCTAATAGGTGTCGACTTCCGCTGTTTGACGCGACGTTCCCAGCGTTATCGCAGTTCGCAATAAGTTCAGCGTTCGCTCACGCCGCTGAAAGCGCTGGCTCACATTCCCGATAAGGCTCTTCACCATACTTTCGCGAAGCCCCGCGGTAAAGACATTGGCGACGTGTTATGGACGGCGCTGACTTGATAGTCCCTCGCCTAAGCGATAGTCTGCGGTCGGTTTCGAGTCCGATTTAAGACACCGCTTTCTAGTGCCCGTTTGGAAACGACAATGCCCACTCTCGACCTCGGTATCGCTCAAGGCGATTGCATCGAACTCATGCGACAAATGCCGAGCGAATGCGTCAATTTGGTGTTCGCCGATCCCCCTTTCAACATTGGCTACGACTACGACGAATACGACGACCAGCACAACGACGACGACTATCTCAAATGGTCGCGGAGCTGGATGGAAGAAGTCCATCGCCTACTCACACCCGATGGCACTTTTTGGCTCGCCATCGGCGACGAGTATGCCGCCGACCTCAAGGTCATCGCCGACCGGCAGATTGGCTTCACGACGCGGAGCTGGGTCGTGTGGTACTACACTTTTGGAGTCAATTGTCGCCGCAAGTTCAACCGCTCCCACGTCCATCTCTTTCACTTTGTCAAAAACCCCAAGAAGTTCACCTTCAACTTCGACGACCCGGCGATTCGTGTCCCCAGTGCTCGCGCACTCGTTTACGGTGACAAACGAGCGAATCCCAAAGGACGTTTGCCCGACGACACCTGGGTCTATCGCCCCCAAGATTTTCAGTCCGACGCCTATGGCTTTAGTCCCGCCGACGACACCTGGTATTTCGCCCGCGTCGCGGGCACGTTCAAAGAACGACAAGGCTTTCATGGTTGCCAAATGCCCGAGCAGCTCTTGGGCCGCATCATCCGCTCGTGCAGCAAAGAAGGCGATGTCGTCTTCGACCCGTTCGCGGGCAGTGGCACGACGCTGGCAGTTGCCAAAAAGCTAGGCCGCGAATGGGTCGGCACCGAGATGTCGACCGACTACGTTCGCTACGCGAGCGAGCGACTCGACAAAGCCGAGATCGGCGCACCGCTCGATGGTCCTGCCGACCCGATCGCGAGTGCTCCCTCGACCGGCAATGGTCGCCGGCTGGCGAGTTGGCAACCATCGCAACCGGCAGAGCGAACATTGTTCGACGCGGTCGAGCCATCGTCGTCGGGCGAAGTCGATCTTCGCGACTTGCAGCGTGCCGCGCTGGTGGCGGCATTTGTTAAGTCGTGCGACGGGCACTCGGCCGATCGTTTGCTGGCCGACCCTGAGTTGCAAGGAAAGTTTCACAAAGCATGTCGCGATGCCGGCTTGTTTGGAGACGGCGATTTTTGGAATGCTGAGTTAACGCGACTTCGCGAAGCGGGCAAACTTGTCGAGCATGACGAATCCACGTCGTGACGCGGGGCGATCGACGACTATGCTCCCGAATCGACTTCCGTCATTCGCTGCAGCGGTCCGGCGTGGATGAAATATTTGTGTGACAAAATGTTTGAGAATTCGGGCAAATTTCTTTCGAGCTTAGCGAGAACCTCGCGTAAGTATTCTTGTCGACCACGGGCGAAGCCGCGCGAAAGCTCGACTGCGTCCGAGCGTTTCACCAGCGCGAGCAGCGAATCGATCGATACCTGCTCGACGTCGCCAACGAGGTCGGGCGTGTCGTCGTTAAGCTGCCGAGTGTATTGCTGGCAAGCCGAGAGTCCAAACGCGATCGAGCGTGGGTTGGTCTCGTCGGTGAGTAATAGGTCGATCACTGGGGCGAGTTGCAAACGCGTCAAATAGCGAGAGCGGTAAGTCATCAAACTATCGGCCGCTTCGAGGGCCGCTTCGAGCGTCGCATGAACCGGCACCTTGTCGGCCGCCAGCAGCGATGCGAGCAGCGTCGTCGTTTGGGCGGCTCGTTCGATGCGACGACCGAGGTCGAGGAATCGCCAGGCGGGGGTGCGAGTCATGCTCTCGACCACTAGACCCGTGAAGGCGGCAAGCGACAACAACAACTCGCCCAATCGTTCTTGCATGTCGGTCAGGTCGGCCGTTTCGCTGTGAGGCCAAAACTCTTCGTCCATCTGCCTCAGCACTCGCCAGGTGTCGAGCGACAAGCGGTCGCGAACGCTCGACGCAAGGCTCGTCACCCGGCTCACTGTCGCGCGGAGCGCCCCAGGTTGCAAATCATCGAACACGACTTTGGGCAGCAGCTTTTCGATCGCCGGCAGTTGCGGCCGAATTTCGGCGACGACGAAGCCAGGCTCAATTTGCCCATGTTCCGCCAACAACCGTAACAGCATCGGCAGCTCGGGAATGCGGTCGACATCTTCGTCGCTCACAAGCCGCCCGCTCACGATCCGCAGTAGTCGCGCGAGTGCTTCGGACCGCTCGGTGAGTCGACCAAGCCAATACAAATTCTCGGCCACACGGCTCGGGAGATCGGCCCCGGTGCGCCGCAGTTCGATCGAATCGTCACCGGCGGGCAAAAGCGTAATCGGGGCGACCGCTCCCCGGGCGAGCACCCAGGTATCTTTGCTCCGTTCGCCGTCGAGCAGCGACAGCTCTAACGGATCGAGCGTCGTCGAAACTCGCGCGAGTCCACCGCGCATGACGCGGTAGTTATCGCCATCGGCGACGGCGAACGCCCGCAGCGCAATGTAAGCCGGTCCGACGTCGCCGTTGTTCCAAGTCGGTGCGGTCGAGCGATTCACACGCTCTTGTCCAACGAAATTCCAAGGCTCGGCTTTGATTCGCTCGGCGAGTTCCTTCTTGTCGAGTTTCTGCAGCCGCCTGGTCTCGACAGCCATGTTCGCGCGGCGGCGATACGCTGGTTTCACAATCAATTGATCGAGCCGTTTCAGAACCATCTCGCGTCCTTCGTCGGTCCCACACCACCAGGTTGCGACGCCCGGCATCAGGAGTGGTTCGCCCAAAATGTGTTTGCAGAGCGAAGGCATGAAGGCCATGAACGCCGCCGACTCGACGAGCCCACTGCCGAGCGGGTTCGCGAATGCGACTTGGTTCGCTCGCACGCTTTGCAACACACCGCTAATTCCGCTGGTCGCCCCGGTGGCGAGCTCGAGCGGATCGCACTGCATACTGTCGGGCCGACGCAGCACCACATCGACAGGCACTAAACCGCCCAAAGTCTTCAGGTAAACGCGGTTCATGCGCACTGCGAGGTCGCCCGCCTCAGCGAGCGTGTAACCCAAGTAGCGAGCGAGAAACGCATCTTCAAAAAAGTTCGGGCTGCCCGCCGATTGCGAAAGCAACACCACCCGGGGATTGCTCGTCGGCTGCGGTACCATCTCCGCCAAGCGTTCTTGCAGCGTGATAAAGTAAGGCGCGAGTCGCTCGACCCGGCATTGACGAATCACATCGGGCAACATCCGCGACATCGCGAGCCGGTTCTCGAGCGCGAACCCGGCACCCGAAGGGGCCTCGGTCCGGTCGGCCATGACCCACCAAGTCCCATCGGGCGATCGGGCGAGGTCGGCGCCGTAAAAATCGATCCACCGCCGTGCCGACGGGGGTCGACTCCCCACCAGCGCCAGCGAAAACCCTGGATGCCGAAAGAGCAACTCAGGAGGCAGCAATCGATCGACGAGCAGACGCTGTGGTCCCCACAAATCGGCCAACACCGCTTCGAGTAACAGCGCGCGTTGCTTAAGCGAACCTGTCACACTGGCCCATTCGTCGGCCCCAATTACCAGCGGAAACGCGTCGAGTTCCCACGGGTGTTTGCGTGCGTGCGGATCGCGCGGATCGGGATAAGCGAGGCTGTTTTGCTGGAGCAGCCGTTGGGCCTGGAGCCATCGCCGACCGAACTCATCGCGATCGAGTTGCCCGGTCGCGTCGCCAAACCGCTGCCATGCTGGTCGCGGCTGGCCTTTCGGATCGAGCAGTTCGTCATACGACCCGGGAAGCCCCCCATAGTCGCCAAACAGCGCGGCACTCCAAGCCGGTATCGAACTCGCCACGTCAGTCGGCATCCTTGGCTCGCGGGGGAGTGTCTTGGCAGGAATCAATCAGCTAGTCAGTATCCGTCATTCCCACGCACGCGGGAATGACTCGGCCATTTGGCTGTTCTCCATCTCTATTCTACTACGCTATTCTACCACGCCGCCCACGTTCGCCTCATGACAATTTCACGCCCCCCTCCTGCTTCTGCCGTACTGAGTTTTCCGAGCGGGGGTTTTGATCGTTTTGAACCTGAAATGCCGAAAACGATTCGAGCGTTCAAAACCCCCCGTCGTCAGTGGTCACCCAACTCATAAAACACCCGGTTTAGTAGGCTTTTTCTCATCGCGAGCCGATTTTCTGACCGGAGTTGTGAACGACCAGTTGGTTCAGAACGTTCAAAACCCCAAAGTTGGGAAAGGCACCTGAGCCTCTGACCTCCGCCGGTATTGTTGCCAACCTGGCCACGGAGTTCTGCACTGCTTTTCTATCACACGCAGCGAGCAATTTCGACAACGATTCTTGGCCAGTCAGAGAAAGCCGAACGCCGTACCGATCGTGAATCGCTCGATCGCGGTAAGACTAAGTGGGAAGTACAAGAGAACGCACAATGCCATCAAATATCGGCGTTAGCCGACGAGCTACGTCTCGTCGGAGTCGCAACTCAGTTGGTTGACCACTGTGCAAACTTTCGATGACGCCACTTAGGTCGCTTCGGGAACTGCTGTCAAGATTCTGGGATCTGAGTCTCTGACAAGAAACTATGGCCGGGTTTTTGCAGAGACCTATTCAAAAAAACCGCAAAGACGCGGAGAACGCCAAGACGATGCCACGAAACAGAGTGGCAACGCACGACTTTCGAGAAGTGAAACGAAAGCTACCGTGCGCCACAAATGGAAAACTAAGTCGACGAGCCTAAGTCGACGGGCAGAGACCGCTCGGTTTGCACCGGGTTGTCGTTTTAAGGCCAGTGGTCTGTCAAAGCCGATAATTAGAGTTGTGTGCCACTGGCTATGCCAGTGGAAGTGATTGCTGGCGTCACACTGGCAGAGCCAGTGGCACCCGGCGG